>CBHWBD010000049.1:0-28978 GCA_966111775.1 uncultured Comamonadaceae bacterium
CCGCCTGGGTAAGCGCTGGCTGATGCCACGCGCCGTGTCGGACGAGGTGGACCAGATCCACGCCACCGGCGAGTCCCTGCTCGCGCTGCCGGCCTTCGACGACTCGCGCGTGGTGCAGCTGTTCAATGTGCCCACGAGCAAGACGGCCATCGCCGTGGACTTTGGCGTCACGAACGAGGACGAGGCGACGCGCGATTTCGTCAGGCAGCTCTACCCGCGCGCCCGCAAGCACGTCGTCGACTCGGACCACCAGATCCAGGCCGACAAGCCCGAGTTGGTGGTCGCTGCCATCCGCGAGGCCCTGGCGCTGGGCCGGCCGCTTCAGCTCTCGTCCGACTCGGGCAGGTGAATCAGGCCCGTGTGGTAGTCGTACTCGAACACCTCGCCGTAGCGCGCCCATTCGATGGCCACACGCAGCACGCGCTCGGCTTCCGGCGCGTCCATGCTGTCCATCAGCAGGTGCAGGAAGGGCTCCTCCTTCAGCTCGCCGTGGGCCTCCTGCTCCAGGCTGTGGCGGATGAAGGCAGCCAGCGGCACATGCTCCAGCAACTGCTGGCCGAAGACCTGGCGGCGGAACTCGTGGCTGCCTTCCACGTACTTGTGGCCCAACGGCGTCATCAGCAGGTCGCCACCGCTGAGCTGGGCCAGGCCCAGGCGGTGCAGCGCGTCAGCCAGCGGCAGCAGGTCCTCGTCGGTGAGCTCGCTCTCCTCGGCCAGCTGCGGCAGGTCGGCGCGGCCGTTGAAGGGCTCGGCCACCAGCAGCTCCAGCAGGCTTTCCATGCGGCCAACGTCGGCCTCGGGCAGGCGGTCGCTGAGATGCGGCTTGGCGGGCTCCTCGGCCGCACCGGCCGTGGGTGCCGCGCTGGTCATCAGCTTGTAGACCTCGTCGATCAGCAGCCGCACCTCGGCGCTGTCGGCGCGGCGCGGGCGCGGCAGCGTGATGGGCAGCTCGGCGCGCACGCGACCCGGGTTGCTGGCGAAGATCAGCACGCGGTCGGCCATCATGACGGCCTCCTCGATGTTGTGCGAGACCACCAGCATGGCCTGCGTGGGCATCTGGCCGCCGTCCCACAGCTCCAGGATCTCGTTGCGCAGGCGCTCGCCGGTCAGCACATCCAGGGCCGAGAAGGCCTCGTCCATCAGCAGTACGGCCGGCTGCATGACCAGGGCCCGCGCCATGCCGACGCGCTGGCGCATGCCGCCCGACAGTTCGCGCGGCAGGGCACCCTCGAAGCCCGCCAGGCCGATCAGCTCGATGGCGGCCTCGGCCTTCTGGGCCCGCTCGGTCTCGCCGACGCCGGCGGCCTCCAGGCCCAGCTCGACGTTCTGCTGCACCGTCAGCCAGGGGAAGAGGGCGAAGCTCTGGAAGACCATGGCGATGCCCTGCGCCGGGCCGAACAGCGGCTGGCCGCGGTAGTGCACGTCGCCGGCGTCGGCCGGGATGAGGCCGGCCATGATGCGCAGCAGCGTGCTCTTGCCCGAGCCCGACTGGCCCAGCAACGCGACGATCTCGCCCTTGGCCAGCGTGAAGTCCACGTCCTCCAGCACCGAGCGCAGGCTGCCGTCGGCGGACTTGAAGCCCTTGGCGACGTCCTTCAGTTCAATCAGCATGTCCATCAGAAGTGCATCCTTTCCTCGGCGATGCGGTAGAGGCGCCGCCAGACCCAGTGGTTCAGCGCCATCACGAAGATGCACATGACGCCGATGCCGAGGGCGATGCGCGGGAAGTCGCCCGCCGTCGTCATCTGCTGGATATAGCTGCCCAGGCCCTGGGCCTGCAGATTGGTGTCGCCCCAGCTGACGTATTCCGCCACGATGCTGGCGTTCCAGGAGCCGCCGCTGGCGGTGATGGCGCCGGTGACGAAGCTGGGGAAGATGGCCGGCAGCAGATAGCGCTTCCAGGCCAGCCAGCCCTTGAGCCCCAGGTTCTGCGCTGCCAGGCGCAGCTCGGTCGGGATGGTGGAGGCACCCGCCACGACATTGAAGAGCAGATACCACTGCGTGCCCAGGATGATGAGGGGCGACAGCCAGATGTCGGGGTTGAGCCGCCACTTGACGATCAGCAGCACCGCGACCGGGAAGACGAGGTTGGACGGGAAGGCGGCGAGGAACTGGGCGATGGCCTGCACGCGGCCGGCAATGCGCGGGTTCAGGCCGATCCAGACGCCGATGGGCACCCAGATCAGCGACGCGATGGCAATCAGCACCAGCACGCGCGCCAGCGTGTACAGGCCCAGCTTGAAGACATGGGCCGCTTCGCCCCAGCCGACCTCGGTGTGGATGAAGCTGACCAGGCGCCAGACGGCGAACAGCACCAGCGCAGCGATGACGGCGTCCCACGCGCGCGTCCACAGCGGGTTGGCGGCGCGCGGGCGCGAGCGGATGGAGCGGCCGTCGAAGCTCTTGCGCAGCGGCCGGAAGCTGGCGGTGATCCAGCGCCCCGGCCACTCGCCGAGCTTGCCGAGCAGCTCGGTGCGGCGCAGCCAGGTCAGCAGCCAGGACTGCGGCGCGTTCTCGCCGCCCGACTCCTCGAAGCGGAACTTGTCGGCCCAGGCCAGCAGCGGGCGGAAGAAGAGCTGGTCGTAGAGGAGGATGCCGATCAGCATGCCGAGGATGGCCCAGCCGATGGCGGTGAGGTCGCGGGCCTCGATGGCCAGCGCGATGTAGGAGCCCACGCCCGGCAGCTTGATGTCCTGGCCGGCCACCGAGATCGCCTCGGACGCGACGACGAAGAACCAGCCGCCGGACATGCTCATCATCATGTTCCACAGCAGGCCGGGCATGGCGAACGGCAGCTCCAGCCTCCAGAAGCGCTGCCAGCCCGACAGCTGGAAGATGTGGGCCGCCTCCTGCAGCTCGCGCGGCACGGTGCGCAGCGACTGGTAAAGGCTGAAGGCCATGTTCCAGGCCTGCGACGTGAAGATGGCGAAGATGGCCGCGCACTCCACGCCCAGCAGGCTGCCGGGGAAGAGGGCGATGAAGCCGGTCACCGTGATCGACAGGAAACCGAGGATGGGAATGGACTGCAGGATGTCCAGCAGCGGCACCAGCACCTTCTCGGCCAGGCGGTATTTGGCCGCCAGCACCGCGAACACGCAGGCAAACACCACCGACGCCCCCATGGCGATGAACATCCGCAGCGTGGTGCGCAGCAGGTAGTAGGGCAGGTAGGCGACGTTCAGGCTCAGCGGCAGCTGCTCGCCGACGTGGAAGGGGCGGGCCATCTGCGTGGCGGCCAGGGCCAGCAGGCTGAACCCGGCCAGCACGAGGGGCAGCAGCGCCCAGTCCCAGCGGTTGAAGCTGGCCTCGACGGCGGGGCGGGGGAAGAAGCGGCGGTCGGACATGACGGGGGCGAACAGAGCCGCGCAGCGTAACGCGCGCCTGCTGCGGGCTTGTGAAAGCCCCTGTCCCGGGACTTGCGGGCAGCTTGCGCCGCCCGCGTCAGCCCCGCATCAGCCCCGCTTCAGGGCGTCAGCCGGAATTGCGTGTGCGCCGTGGCGATCGAGCTGCCACCCACCCAGACGTCGAAGGCGCCGGGCTCGACGACCCAGGCCCGGGTGATCGGGCTCCAGAACTGCAGGGTCCCGCGGTCCAGCGTGAAGCTGACGGTCTCTTCAGCGCCTGCGGCGAGCTGGATGCGCTTGAAGCCCTTGAGCTCGCGCTGCGGCCGCGCCGCGCTGCCGGCGCGCTGGTGGATGTAGAGCTGCACCACCTCGTCGCCCGCCACCGCACCGGTGTTGCTCACCTTGACGCTGACCTTGATCGGCTCGCCGGCGCGGGTCGTGGCGCGGTCCAGCGTCGGCTGGCCGTAGCTGAAGCTGGTGTAGCTCAGCCCGTGGCCGAAGGGATAGAGCGGTGACGACGGCGCGTCGGTCGAATAGCGCGACGTGAAGTTGCGGTCGGTCTCGTCGGAGTGGGTGCGGTTGTGGTTGTAGTAGGCCGGCACGTGGCCGGTGCTGCGCGGCCAGGTGAGGGGCAGCTTGCCGCCCGGGTTGATGGCGCCGCTGAGCACGTCGGCAATCGCATGGCCGCCCTCGGTGCCCGGGAACCAGGCCTCGACGATGGCCGGCACATGGGTGCTGGCCCAGGCGATGTCCAGCGGCCGGCCGTTGAGCAGCACCAGCACGACGGGCTTGCCGGTGGCCACCACGGCCTCGAGCAGTGCCTGCTGGTTGCCCTGCAGCGCCAGCGACGCGACCGAGGCGGCTTCACCGCTCATGTTGGCGCGCTCGCCCAGCACCATGACCACGGTGTCGGCCTGGCGCGCGGCTTCCACCGCCTTGACGAGTTCGGCCTGCTGCTCGGCCGCGGGCATCAGCGCCGGCGCGGGCTTGCCGTCGCTGGCGTCCCAGGGCAGGGCGAAGGCGCGCTGCATGTCGCCGCCGCGCGAGAACGTCACCTCGGCCTGCGGCCAGCGCGCCTTGATGCCTTCCAGCACCGTGACGCCCGGGCCCTTCTCGACGGTCCACGAGCCCTTGATGTCCTCGCCGCTGTCGCCCAGCGGGCCGATGACGGCGATGCGCTTCAGCGCGGCAGCCAGCGGCAGGGCGCCGCCCTCGTTGCGCAGCAGCACGAGGGAGCGCTGCGCGGCCTCGCGGGCGGCGGCGCGGTGGCTCGGGTCGTTGAAGACGGCTTCCTTGCGGGCCGGATCGCCATAGGGTTGCTCGAACAGGCCCATGCGCAGCTTGACCGCCAGCACCTCGCGCACCGCGTCGTCCACCACGCGCAGGCTCACCTTGCCGCTCTTCACCAGGGCCGGCAGCTGGCGCAGATAGCTGTTGCTGGCCATGTCCATGTTGACGCCGGCCTGCAGGCCGCGCGCGGCGGCATCGGCGTTGTCGGCCGCGAAGCCGTGGTTCTCCAGCGACTGCACGGCGAAGGCGTCGCTGATGACAAAGCCCTTGAAGCCCATCTCGCCGCGCAGCACGTCGCGCAGCAGCCAGCGGTTGCCCGAGGCCGGCACGTCGTTGAGCGTCATATAGGCCGACATGACGGCGCCCGCGCCGGCGGCTATGGCGGCCTTGAAGGGCGGGAAGTAGACGTTGCGCAGCTGCACCTCGGGCACATAGACCGAGTCGTAGTCGCGCCCGCCGTCGGCGGCGCCATAGGCCGCGAAATGCTTGACGCTGGTCAGCACCCGCTCGGGCGTGCCCAGGGCCGGACCCTGGAAGCCACGCACCTGGGCGCGTGCCATGGCGACGCCGAGGAAAGTGTCTTCCCCGGCACCTTCGACGATGCGACCCCAGCGTGCATCGCGGGCGATGTCCACCATGGGCGAGAAGGTCCAATTGATGCCCGACACCCAGGACTCTTTCGCCGCGACGGCCTGGGCGCGTTCGACCAGCGCCGGGTCCCAGCTCGCGGCCATGCCAATCGGCACCGGGAAGACATTCTTGTAGCCATGGATGACGTCGTAGCCGAACAGCAGCGGGATGCCGAGGCGGCTTTCCTTGACCGCCACGCGCTGCAGGCGGGCGATGAGGTCGGAGTCGATGGTCCACAGCACCGAGCCCGCCTTGCCGGCGCGGATCAGCTCATCAGGCTTCTCCTTGTTCGGCCCGGGCACCTCGGCGCCGAGCTGGGTCAGCTGGCCGATCTTTTCGTCCAGCGTCATGCGCGCCAGCAGGGCCTGGGCGCGCTGGGCGATGGCGTCCGCCGCGAGGGCGTTGCCGGCCAGCAGGCAGGCACAGGCAGCCGCAACGAGCGGCGAGAGTCGGGCCATGGGGATGTCTCCTTCGATGTCTTGGGTCTGAACCGGCGGCGACTCTAGGGGCCGGGCCCGGGGCCCGTGAATCGCCGCACGGGCGATCCACCTATAACATCGGACGATGCGAGGCGTGATCGGATCGACCGGGCCCATGATGCCCATGACGGGCTACTTCAACAGCCGCTTCGAGCCGCGGCAATGGGTGGAGGGCAACCTTGCGCACTGGAACGGCTACTTCACGCTCAGAGGGAAAGGCGAGGTGCGCTTCGCCAACGAGACGGTGGAGACCGGCGTCGGCGAGCTGTTGCTGCTGGCTCCCGCCCACAAGCGCTCCTACCGCATCCCCGACCCGCAGACCGGCTGGGAGTTCTACTGGCTACATTTTCGGATGACGCCCCGCCTGGGCCAGCAGCTGGACTGGTTCGACCCGGCGCGGCGCTGGCAGGCCCATGGCGTGGCCGATGTGTCGCTGCGTGTCGAGCTGGCCTCGCAGCTGGAAGCGGCGCACCGCTTCAACCTCACGGAGCCCGACCTACCCCAGCGCGAGCCCATCGTCGAGGCCCTGCTCGAAGCCTTTGTGCTGCGCGTGGCCTCGGCCGAGGCCAGCCCCGGCGGCGCCAGTCCGGTGGACCCGCGCATCGAGCGCGTGCTGGAGCGCTTCCACTGCGACCTGGCCACGCCGGTCAACGTCGACCAGCTGGCCGAGGTCGCCGGCCTGTCGCGCTCGCAGTTCTGCCTGCTTTTTCGCCGTGGCACCGGCCGCTCGCCCCAGGCCTATATGGAAGACCGGCGCCTGGAGATGGCGGCCCACTATCTGCGCGCCACCGGCCAGCCCGTGGCCGAGGTGGCCGAGATGGTGGGCTTTGCCAGCCCGTTCTACTTCACGCAGCGCTTCCGCCGCCGTCATGGCTTGAGCCCCAGCGGTTACCGCGAGCAGCATCGCCGCGCTTGAGCTTGAACTACGACTCGTTGCGTCTCTGGCCACTTGCCACGCTCTCGTCGCCTAACGGCACAACTCGTCTCCAGCGCTTGCGCTTTGCAGTTGTATCCGGCACCTTCTCCTACAGGTCCCGGCCAGCATCGGCCTAAGGTGGTGAAGACGGCGGCGCGCGGTGTGCCGCCGATCTTTCTGAAGGAAACGTCATGGCCAACCAACGTCAATCCAGCGACAAGCAACAGTCCCAGCAGGGCGGTCAGAACCTGCAGCAAGGCGGTCAGCAGCGCGATCAGAGCCCCGGCCAGCAAAGCCAGCAAGGTTCCGGCAGCAACTCGCCTCAGCAGGGTGGCCAGTCCATCGATCGCGACAAGCCGCAGGACCAGCAACGCAAGTCCAGCCAGCAGCAGGGTTCCAAGAACCGCTGACTGCGCAAGGGCTTGCGGGTGAAGCGCCGTGAGGCGCCGACCCTGAGTTGACCGAACATCGGGCCAGGGCCGCGCAACAGCCCTGGCCTGCTTTCTTCTACTCGAAGAGATGACCCAGGTCGTGATGACCCATGGACTCGGCCTTGGTGCGCAGGTATTTCTCGTTCTCGGGGCTGGGTCGCGTCAGCGAGGCCTCGCGCTCGACCACCTCGATGCCGAACTCGGCCAGGGCGGCCATCTTCAACGGGTTGTTGGTCAGCAGCCGGATGCGGGTCACGCCCAGGGCGCGCAGCATGCAGGCTGCGGCGTCGTAGCGGCGCGCGTCGATGGGCAGGCCGAGCTGGGCATTGGCCTCGATGGTGTCGGCCCCGCCGTCCTGCTGGGCATAGGCACGCAGCTTCTGCACCAGGCCGATGCCGCGGCCTTCGTGGCCCCGCATGTAGACGATGGCGCCGCGGCCCTGGGCGGCGATGCGCTTCATGGCGCTCTCCAGCTGCGGCCGGCAGTCGCAGCGCAGCGAGCCGAAGACCTCGCCCGTCATGCATTCCGAATGCACGCGCACCAGCGGCGGCTCGTCGCCGGGCTGACCGGCAAGATCGCCCATGCTGAGCACGACATGCTCCTGGCCCGTGTCGCCCTCACGGAAACCGTGGATGGCGAACTCGCCATAGGGCGTCGGCAGGCGGGTGGAAACGATGCGTTCGATGTTCATGACGGGTGCCATTGTCGCCGTCCCGGGGAAAACCCGCTGTCGCCCAGGTTAGTCTTTTGCCCCCAACCGGCTTTTTCGGAGGTTCGCATGGCCCAGAGCATCCAGTTCAAGCGCCCCGACGGCGCGAGCACGCCCGGCTTTCTCGCCGCAGCGGCCCGCCCCCTGGGCGCCATCGTCGTCATCCAGGAATGGTGGGGGCTGAACGACCAGATCCGCGGCGTGGCCGAGCGCTTCGCCCAGGCCGGCTTCACGGCCCTGGTGCCCGACCTCTACCGCGGCAAGAGCACCGTCGAGGAGGAAGAGGCCCACCATCTGATGACGGGGTTGAACTTCGGCGATGCCGCCTCGCAGGACGTGCGCGGCGCGGTGAACCACCTCAAGAGCCTCGGGCTGGGCAGCGGCAAGGTGGGGGTCACCGGCTACTGCATGGGCGGGGCGCTGACGGTATTGGCGTCCACCCTGGTGCCCGAGGCCGACGCCGCCGTCGTCTGGTACGGCATGCCACCGCTGGAATTCGTGGACGCCAGCAAGATCAAGATCCCGCTGCAGGCCCATTGGGCCACCCAGGACGAGTTCTTTCCCATCGCCGGCGTGGACACCTTGGAGGCCAAGCTCGCCGCGGCCGGCGTGCGCTACGAGGGCCACCGTTATCTGGCCCACCACGGCTTCGCCAGCGAAGCCGCGCAAGGCCCTGGCCGCATCGCCAAGACCCAGTACGACGCCGTCTGGGCCCAGCAGGCCTGGGACCGCACGATGCGCTTCTTCGGCCAGCACCTGGCCTGAAGCGGTGGCGACGTCGCTCGCGCGCCTGCTGCCCGAGTTGCGCGCCTGCACGGCCTGCGAGCCGTCCCTGCCGCTGGGCGCCCGACCCATCTTCCAGCTCGACAGGCGCGCTCGCATCCTCATTGCCAGCCAGGCGCCGGGCCGCGTCGCGCACGAGAAGAGCCGGCCTTTCGACGACGCCAGCGGTGACCGTCTGCGCGCCTGGCTTGGCGTGTCGCGCGAGACCTTCTACGACCCGGCCTGCTTCGCCATCTTTCCGATGGGCCTGTGCTTCCCGGGCAAGGCCGCTTCGGGCGATCTGCCGCCGCGGCCGGAGTGCGCGCCGCGGTGGCGGCAACGGGCACTCGATGCCCTGCCCGACATCCGCTTGACCCTGGCCATCGGTCAGCATGCCCTGGCCTGGCATCTGCAAAGCCGGGCCTCGGTCGACATGCTGGTCACCGGCTGGCGCGAAGGTCTGGCCCAGGACCTGCTGCCCCTGCCCCACCCCAGCCCGCGCAACCAGAACTGGCTGAAGCGGCGGCCCTGGTTCGAGGCGGAGGTGCTGCCGGCCTTGCGCCAGGCCGTCGCGCAGGTGCTGGCCGGGTCCTAGTCCGCGCGATCCGGCTTGACCGCCTTGCAGCGCAGCACCAGCTCCTGGATGCGGCCCTCATAGGCCAGCCGGGCCGCCGGCGCCTGCAGCACCTGGCGCTTGAGCAGCGCCTGCCCTGCATGCGTGGCCGCGAAATCCTCGATGGCCTTGCCGTCCTCGGCCGTGATGAGGGGCAGGGGTTCGGGCGGCTTCTCGCCGAGGGCCGTGTAGATGCTCAGCAGGCCATGCAGCGCATATTTGCGGCCCGGCAGGGAGTTGAAGAACTGGTCTGCCGCGGCCACGTCATCGGCGCTCAGGGACTCGGCCACGACCTTGTCCGTCGTCACATAGAGCTCATCGGGCTGCAGGGCCTGGATGCAGTCGTTCTGGACGGCGGGCAACACGCCCTTGGCCTGGCGCTGCTTGGCGGCGATCTGCAGGCCGATCAGGGCCGAGCGGGCGGTGATCTGGGCCGTCGTCGAGGCGGCCCCGGCCGTGAAGCTGGTCAGCAGGCCGGCGATGAGGGCGATGGAGCGGCGTTTCATGGGGCCATTGTCCAACCCGGCTCAGCCCTCCCAGGCCGCGGCGCTTTCGCAGCTGCTGCGCCTGATCTGCAGCCGGGGGTGCTTCATCCAGGTTTCGGTGTCCGGCCCCAGGGCTTCGGGCCGCAGGCCATCGGCGCGCAGCGCGCCCACATAGCCGTCGCGGCCCTGCGCCTTGGCGGCATAGAGGGCGGCATCGGCCAGGCTCAGCGTGGCGTCCCAGTCCCAGGCGCGCGGCGCCTCGGGGTCCAGCGGGAAGACGGCAAAGCCGATGGACACGGTGATGGACAGGGTGCGCCCGTCGGCCAGCGTGAAGGCCTGGTCGCGGATGGCGGCGCAGAAGCGCTGGGCCAGCTCCGTCGCGCCGCTGCGCGCGCCGCCGCGGGCCAGGGCCAGGAATTCCTCGCCGCCCCAGCGCACCAGCACGTCGCTCTCGCGGAAGACGCCGCGCAGGCGCCGCGCGAACTCGGTCAGCACCTGGTCGCCGGCGGCATGGCCATGGCGGTCGTTGATGCGCTTGAAGTGGTCCAGGTCCATCAGCACGACGAGGAGGTCGGCCTCCTCGTCGTAATTGCGGTCGGGATTGCCGTGGCGCGGTTCGGTGTAGTGGCGCAGGCAGAGCTGCAGGTCGGAGGCGACGCGCGAGTCCAGGTAGCGGCGGTTGCGCAGGCCGGTCAGCGGGTCGGTCGTGCTGGCCTCGCGCAGCTCGGCGGTGCGCTGGTCCACCAGGGCCTGCAGGGCCGACTCGCGCTGGCGCAGCTGGGCGGTGCGCCGCGCCACACCCCAGCGCAGCAGCGCCCATGCCAGGCCCAGCGTGGCCAGCACGGCGGCCGCCTGGGCCCAGCGCGTCTGCCACCAGGCGGGCACCAGCTCGATGTCCAGCAGCAGCGGCCGGTCGCCCCACATGCCGTGGTGGTTGGTGGCATAGACCTCCAGCCGGTAGCGGCCCGGCGGCAGGCCGCCGTAGCTCGCGAAGCGGGCGCTGGCGTCGGTGAAGGTCCATCCGGAGTCCCAACCCTCCAGCCGCATCATGTAGCGCAGCTTGGGCGGATCGATGTAATCCAGGGCGGCGAACTCGACGGCGAAGCTGCGCGTGCCGGCCGGCAGCTTCAGGCCCCGCATCAGGTCCTGCTCGGGCTGGAAGGGCTGGCCGTCGCGGCGCAGGCTGCTGATGACCACCGGCGGCGCATAGCGCGAGGGCATGAAGGCCAGCGGGTCGATGACGAGCAGGCCGCGGCTGCCGCTGAAGAGCAGGCGGCCGTCGGGCAGGGCGGCGTCGGCGAAGAAGCGCGGCGTGCCCATGGGCGGGCCCTCGGAGCCGCTGAGCTCGTCCAGGCGGTTGGCGATGGGGTCGTAGACCGACTGCTGGCTCCACACCCGGCCCTTGGCGTCCTCGTGCAGGTTGACGCCGAAGGGGCGGCCGGGCGCGCCCATGCGCTCGCTGATGCGCTCGAAGCGGGCGCGGCCCTGCTCGTCATAGCCCTTGAGCCGGTGCAGGCCGCTGACGGCGGTGTCCACATAGAGGCTGCCATCGCGCGTCAGCAGCAGGCCGAGCACGGCGGGGAAGCCGAGCGCCTCGCCCGGCGCGCCCTGCACCTCGACGAGGCGCTGGCCGTCCCAGCGGAACAGGCCGGCCAGGGCGCCGACCCAGAGCTGGCCGCTGCCGGCCTCGACGCGCAGCGCATGCACGCCGCCGCGCAGCGGCTCGCCATCGGCGCGGCGCACGCGTTCGATGCGGCCCTGGGGCGAAGCCAGGCGGTAGAGGCCGTCCTGCATGCCGACCCAGACTTCGCCCCCCTGGGCATTCGGCAGGGCCAGCACGCGGTGCGCCCGTCCGCCCTCCAGCGGCCAGCTTGCCAGCAGGCGGGCCGTGCGCGGCTCGCGCTGCTCCAGGCGCCCATTGGCGACCAGCCAGACGCTGCCATCCGGCCCTTCGGCGAGGTTGTCCACCGGCGTGTCGACCTCGCGCGGCCAGCGGCCGACGGTGCGCAGCTGCGCGTCCAGCAAGGCCACCGGGCCGCTGTGGGTCGCCACCATCAGCAGGCCGTCGCGGCGGGGCAGCAGGCCGCGCAGGTCGCTGCTGGCCAGGGGGCTGGCCGCATCGGCGTCGGGGCCGCGCACCGCCAGGGCGGGGTGTTGCTGGTGGCGCTGCAGGCCGACGCCATAGCCGCCCACCCACATGGCGCCGGTCTGGTCGCGCAGCAGCACGTTGACGTCGTTGCCGGCCAGGCCGCCGGGCAGGTGGGGGTTGTGGCGCAGCTGGCGCAGCAGGGCGCCAGTGCTGCCGTCCAGCCAGGCGATGCCGTCGGTCAGGCCGGCCCAGACGGTGCCGTCGGCGCCTTGAGCCAGCGCCTGCACGCCGCCCTTGAAACGGGCCGGCAACCAATAAGGTCGCTTGCCCGCCTCGAGGCGGCCGACGCGGCCGTCCACGCTGCCGAACCAGAGCTGGCCGTCGCGGTCTTCCAGCAGGGTGCTGATGCCGATGGCGGCCTCGCCGTCCCCTTCAGGCAGGGCCACCGCCGTCCAGCTGCCCTGGGGGTCGCGTCGCATCAGGCCGCGCCAATGGCCCGCCCACAGCGAGCCGTCGCCACCCACGGCCAGGGACAGCACGCGGCGCTCGGGCTCGCCGTCGACCTTCAGCGGCTCGGGCTCGAAGCGCTCGGTCCTGGGTTCGTAGCGCAGCAGGCCCTGGCCCAGGGTGCCGACCCAGACCCGGCCACTGCCGTCCTCGGCCAGGGCGCGGATGGGCGTGGGGCGCTCGCTGCCGCTGCCCAGCACACGGACGCGGTCGAAGGCGGGGTCGTAGCGGGCCAGGCCGTTGACCTCGGTGCCTATCCACATGCCGCCGTCGGCCGCCGCCGCCAGCGAGCGCACCCAGCCGAGGTTGCGCTGCACGGCCGTCGCGCCTTCGCGCTCGATGGGGCGCAGGCGATAGCCGTCGAAGCGAGCCAGGCCGTCGCTGGTGCCGATCCAGATCAGGCCCTGGCGGTCCTGGGCCAGGCTGCCCACCACGTCGCGGGGCACGGCAATGGTGGCGAACTGGGGTTCCAGGGCGCCGGGAGCCGGTTCGGCCGATGCCAGACGGAACAGGGCGGCCAGCAGCAGCGCGGCCATGCCGCGCCAACGCGAGGATCGGCTGCGCGCTGTCATGCGCGAATCAGAACACAAGGCCGTTCGGCGGCACCCGTCACTCCCCGCGCTTGGTCAGCCGGTTTCGCCATAGATCGGTGTACTTGGCGATCAACCGGTTGGTGGTGCCATCGCCTTCGTAGGTATGCAGCTTCGACGCGACCGCCTCGGCGTATTTCACACAGGGCGAGCGGCGGACGAAGCCGTGGTGCACGGCGCCGTGGTTGACCATTGGGCTCAGCGGGACAACGGCGTCGTCGAGGCCATTGGCCGCGAGATAGGCGGTGCCGGCGAAGAAGCTGGTCACCAGATACTCGCCGCGGCCGCGCAGCAGGTTGGCAAAGCCGTCCGCCATGTCGTTGCTGGTCAGCACCTGCAGCTTGTCATGCAGGTATTCATCGAAGCCTTCGCCGAATCGGTCGCCGCGCGCCACCAGACCGATGTGGCCGACCAGGTCGGGCCATCCGCCGTAGGCGATGCGATGGTCGGCCCGCACGAAGACGGCCATCGGATTGGTCGAGACGCGTGCGCTGGTGAACTGCAGGAAGGCCTCACGCTCCGGCGTGGGCTTGAGCGCCGCGATCATGTCGATCTGGCCTTGTTGGGCAGCACGCAGAACCCGATTCCATGGCCCCAGATAGCGCACCTCTGCGCCGACGCCCAGTTCTCCGAAGATGCGTTCGGTCAGCTCGATGCTGGCCCCCACGAGCTTGCCGTCCTCCACCCAGTGGAAGGGCGGGTAGTTCGGGTTGGCCGAGAAGACGACCCGCGGGCATTCGGCGGCCTGCGCACTGCAGACCGCCACCAGGACGCACAGCAGCAGCGCCTTCATGTCGGGCCCTGGCCGCTAGGCCGCGTGTCGGCGGCGCCGTCCTCGCGGCGTTCACCAGGCGCCCGTTCCGTGACACCGATGCTCGCGCAGAGCGCCGTCACCCGGCATCCATCCACTGGGAGTCGCCCAGGCTCCATCATCAGCCCCTCTTTGCCTGCAGTTCTTCGCGTGTCAGCACACTTGTAAGCAACGCTGAAGAAGGTTGCGCATTTATGGTGCGTCCGATGAGTATGCTACGAACAGGCTCAGGCCGATCCCTCAGCCCACGGGGGCGGGGCGCAAGCGTGATCGCCACGGCGACCCGCTGAGCCTGCGCCGCGGGGCTCAGATCGGCAGCGCATTCGTCGACTTGACCTCCTCCATGACCGCATAGGTGCGCGTCTCGCGCACGCCCGGCAGGCTCCAGATCACGCTGCCGATGAACTCACGATAGGCGCTCATGTCGCGCACCCGGGTCTTGAGCAGGTAGTCGAAACCGCCGGCCACCAGATGGCATTCGAGGATCTCGGGCCGGGCCTGGACGGCGCCCTTGAAGGTGTCCATCACGTCCTGCACCGTGCGGTCCAGGTGCACCTCGATGAAGACCAGCATGGCCGCGCCCAGCATGGCCGGGTTGAGCCGCGCCTCGTAGCCGAGGATGTAGCCGTCGCGGGTCAGGCGCTTGACGCGCTCCAGCACGGCGGTGGGCGACAGGTGCACTGTTTCCGCCAGCTTCAGGTTGGAAATCCGCCCGTCGGCCTGCAGGGCGCGCAAGATGCGTTCGTCGATCTTGTCGAGCTTGGTCTCATCGCTCATCTGGATTTTTGTCGGTCATTGCGTTGATCCTTGGAATTTAATCCAAGTTGACCGTCGATAGAGTGCGAAACCTCACCAGGAGTCCGCCATGCCCACGCCTTTCGCCGCCCCGACCGAACAGCCCCGCCTGCCCGATCCCTACCGGGCCGAGACCGGCGTGGTGCAGGCCCTGGCCGAGCGCGTCGGCGGTGCGCTGGACTGGCCCGGCGTCATCGCCATGGCCAGCCCCTGGGTGGAGCAGGTGCGCAAGAACCCGGCGCCCTTCTGGGCCATGGAATCGCTGCTGCGCGAATACCCCATCACCAGCGCCGAAGGCCTGGCCCTGATGCGCCTGGCCGAAGCCCTGCTGCGCGTGCCGGACGCGCCCACGGCCATCGCGCTGACGGCCGACCAGCTCGGCCGCGCCGACTTCGACGGTGCCAGCGAAGGCAGCCCGCACAAGATGCTGGCCGCGCTGTCGGCCTCGGCCATCTCCATGTCCAAGCGTTTCCTGCCGGGTGCCGAGGACGAGGGCGGCCTGTTCAAGCGCCTGGGCGCCCAGACCGTCGTCGCGGCCACCGTGCGCGCCATCCAGCTGCTGGGCCGCCAGTTCGTGCTGGGTCGCAACATCGGCGAGGCCATGTCCGAAGCGGATGCCGCCCGCAAGCAGCAAAAGCAATTGCGCTTCAGCTACGACATGCTGGGCGAAGGCGCCCGCACCGAGGACGACGCGCGCCGCTACCAGGCCGCCTATGTGGGCGCCATCAAGGCCATCGCCGCCGGCCAGCGTGCCGACAGCCCGGAGGCGTCGGACGGCATCTCCATCAAGCTCAGCGCCCTGTTCAGCCGCTACGAGGTGCTGCAGCGCGAGCGCGTCTTCGCCGAGCTGCTGCCGCGCGTGTGGGCCCTCATCGAGCTGGCCGCCAGCGCCAACATCAACCTGACCATCGACGCCGAGGAAGTCGACCGCCTCGAGCTGTCGCTGGACGTGCTGGACGTGCTGGCGGCCAAGATCGCCGTCGTCTACCCGCAGTGGCGCGGCTTCGGCCTGGCCGTGCAGGCCTACCAGACCCGCGCCCTGGCCGTCATCGACGAAGTGGCGGCCATTGCCCGCAAGCACGGCCTGCGCTTCATGGTGCGCCTGGTCAAGGGCGCCTACTGGGACGGCGAGATCAAGCGCGCCCAGGAGCTGGGCCTGGCGCACTATCCCGTCTTCACGCACAAGCAGCACACCGACGTCTCCTACCTGGCCTGCGCCCGCGCGCTGATCCAGCATGCCGACGTCATCTACCCGCAGTTCGCCAGTCACAACGCCGGCACCATCTCGGCAATAGTGCAGATGGCCCGTGCCACCGGCGCCCCCTTCGAGATGCAGCGCCTGCATGGCATGGGCGAAGGCGTCTACCGCGAGGTGCTGAAGGACGGCTCCATCCCCTGCCGCGTCTACGCACCGGTCGGTGAACACCGCGACCTGCTGGCCTATCTGGTGCGACGCCTGCTCGAGAACGGCGCCAACTCCTCCTTCGTCCACCAGCTGGCCGACCCCAGCGTGCAGGTGCCCGAGCTGCTCGGCTCGCCGCTGGCCGATGTGCGCAACACCAGCGCCCTGCCGCTGCCGCCGGCCCTTTATCTGGACGGCGAAGGCCGCGGCCGCGCCAACTCCACCGGCGCCGACCTGACCGCGCCGGCTCAGCGCGCGCCGTTGCAGGCTGCGCTGGAGAGCACACCGGTCCACGCCGGTCCGGAGGCCTCGGCGGCCGAGGTCGACGCCGCCATGCAGCGCCTGCACGCCGGCTTCCCGGCCTGGAATCTGACGCCCGTCAGCCGCCGCGCCGCCATCCTGCGTCGCGCCGCCGACGATCTCGACGCCCGCCTGGCCGAGTTCTGCGCCCTGCTGGTCAAGGAAGCCTTCAAGACCCAGGCCGACTGCGTGGCCGAAGTGCGTGAAGCCGTCGACTTCCTGCGTTATTACGCCGACCAGGCCGAGGGCGATGCATCGCTGATGCAGGGCCGCGGCGTCTTCGTCTGCATCAGCCCCTGGAACTTCCCGCTGGCCATCTTTGCCGGCCAGGTGGTTGCCGCTCTGGTCGTCGGCAACAGCGTCGCCGCCAAGCCGGCCGAGCAGACGCCTTATGTCGCGCTGAAGATGGTCGAGCTGCTGCACGCCGCCGGCGTGCCGGCCGATGCGCTGGCCCTGCTGCACGGCCCGGGCGAAACCGTCGGTGCCGGCCTGGTGGCCCATGCCCACACGGCGGGTGTCTGCTTCACCGGCTCGACGGCCGTGGCCCAGATCATCAACAAGGCGCTCGCTTCGAAGCCGAACTCACCCATCCCGCTGATCGCCGAGACCGGCGGCCTGAACGCCATGGTGGTGGACTCGACGGCCCTGCCCGAGCAGGTCATCGACGCCGTCGTGCAGAGCGCCTTCCGCTCGGCCGGCCAGCGCTGCTCGGCCCTGCGCCTGCTCTGCGTGCAGTCCAGCATCGCCGAGGGCGTCATCGAGATGCTCAAGGGCGCGCTGTCGCAGCTGCATGTCGGCCAGCCGGCCGACCTGGCCACCGACGTCGGCCCCGTCATCGACGACGAGGCCCACGCCAACATCAGCAAGCATGTCGAACGCCTGAAGCGCGACGCCACGCTGCTGGCCGAGGCCCCGGTGGCCGAGCCCATGCCGCGCCAGATCCGTCCGGTCGCCTTCGAGCTGCCGCGCATCGCCCACCTCGGCGAGGAGATCTTCGGCCCCGTGCTGCACGTGGTGCGTTTCGAGGGCTCGGTTGACGAGGTCATCGCCGAAATCAATGCGCTGGGCTATGGCCTGACGCTCGGCATCCAGACCCGCATCGACAGCCGCGCCCAGCGCCTGGCCGACGAGGCCCGCATCGGCAACGTCTACGTGAACCGCAACATCATCGGCGCCGTCGTCGGCGTGCAGCCCTTTGGCGGCGAAGGCCTGTCGGGCACCGGTCCCAAGGCCGGCGGCCCCGACTATCTGCGCCGCTTCTGCGCCGAGCCGCAGCTCGACGCGCCGGCTCCGGTGCTGGCCCTGGATGGCCCCGCCAACGCCCTGGCCGTGGGCGCCGATGCCGGCTGGCGCGACACACCGCTGGCCGACCGCATCGCCACGCTGCGCCGCGCCGCCGACACGCTGGATGCGCCCGCGGCCCTGACGCTGCGCGGCCTCTTCACCGCGGCGCAGACCCAGTTCGCCGACATGGTCCTGCCGGGTCCGACGGGCGAGAGCAACACCCTGCGCCACCACGCCCGCGGCGTCTTCGCCGTGCTGGGCCGCGGTGACGCGGGCCTGGCCGCCGTCGTCAGTGCCCTGCTGGCCGGCAACAGCGCCATCTGGCTGGGCGGCGACGAACGCGCCCGCCAGGCCCTGCTGCGCGCCGGCCTGCCCACGCAGGCGCTGACCCTGCTGCCCGATGCGACCCTGCCCGGCCTGCTGGCCGCACCGCAACTGGCCGGTGTCGCCGTGGCTTCGTCCGACGCCGCCACCGCCCATCGCCTGGCTCAAGCCCTGGCGGCCCGCACCGGCGCCATCCTGCCGCTGGTGACGGCGGCCGGTCATGTCCGCCAGCTCTATCGCTTCACGGCCGAGCAGACGCTGACGGTCAACACGGCGGCGGCAGGCGGCAATGCGGCGCTGCTGGCGGGGGTGCACTGACAGCGGGATTGCCGCTGTCACGCGGCCGAGCCACCATCTCCCCACACGCCCGCTGTTCCGGCGTGCAGGGAGAAAACGATGTTTCCTTGGTTCTGGCTCTGGGCGCCGCAGCTGCGCCTGCCCTTCAGCGGTGACGTGGCCCAGGACATCGAGCCGCGGCTCGACTGGTTCTTTGCCGGCATCAAGCCCCAGGCGGGCCACGCCCGCATCGAGGCGCGCGCCTTCGACGGCGCGACCTATGGCGACCAGCTCGGCGTCATCACCAGGCTGTTGATGGAGCTGGCCGAGCGCCAGCCGGCCGAGGTGCAGGCGGCGTCCCGGCCGCTGCGGGAGCTGCGCTCCATCCACGAGCGCATCGAGGCCATCAAGGATGAGGAGAGCGAGCGCGAGCTGGCGGTGCTGGAGGCGCGGGTGCAGCGCCTGCGCCAACGTCAGAAGTAGCGGGCGAGAAAGGCCGCCGCTTCCTCCGACAGCCCCACGATCTTGTTGGTCGCCTGGCGGTAGAACTTGAAGTTCAGTTCGGTCTCCGGGCGGCCGTCGTCCCAGTCCTTGAAGGGCTTGAGTTCGGCGCGGCCAAGGCGTCGCTGGATCAGCGCGGTGCGCTGGACCGTGATGCTGACGCGGGGTGTCTGGCGCTCGACGTCCGGCAGTCGGGGCGTGGCCTGGGCCGAGGTGACGACACCGCGCGCCACCAGGCCGGCGCCGCCCTCGTTCTCGCTGGCGAACAGAAAGATCACGTCGCCCGTGGCGATGCGCTTGCCGTCGTACATGGTTTTCTGCGCGGCAAAGGCCCAGCTGCCGGCGCCGGGGTCGGCAATCTCGGTCTTGATGGCGTAGCTGGGGCGCTCAGGCATCGGAAGCGGGTTCGTAGCGGCGTTCGCCGGTGCGTGGGTTGTACAGGACCTGCGTGGCCTGGCCGGACTCGGGGTCCACGAAGCGCTCTTCCGTCTTCTGCCAGTCGCCGCCCTCCACCGCGCTGCGCGAGCGGTAGCGCCAGCGTTCCAGCAGCACCGCCGCGGCAATCACGCAGCCCCAGAGGGCGAAGGGCGTCGCGTCCTGGTGGCCGGCCAGGCGGGTGGCCAGGCCGATCGCGCCGACCGCGAGGGCCACGATGAGCAGCATGGTGCGCAACATGGCGTCAGGATGCCACGCGCTCGACCACCACGGCCGTGCCGTAGGCGACGATCTCGCTCATGGTCTGGCCCATCTCCGACGAGTCGAAGCGCATCATGACCACGGCATTGGCGCCCATCAGGCTGGCGTTCTTGACCATGCGGTCGATGGCGTGGCGGCGCGCTTCCTCCAGCAGCTGGGTGTATTCGGTGATCTCGCCGCCGACGATGGAGCGCCGCCCGGCCAGGATGTTGCCCGCCAGCCCGCGGCTGCGCACGACGACGCCGAAGACCTGGCCCTTGACCTCGGTGACGCGGTGGCCGGCGAGGTTCTCGGTGGTGACGATGAGCACGGGGTTCTCCTTGTGGAACGGGAATGACGCCATCCTCGGCGGGTCGGCGTTAGGACGGCATAAGTGGGTCAGGCCACCAGTGGCATGACGTGGCCGTACATCCAGAAATCGCCCGGGTAGCCCCTGACCAGGCGATAGCTGCGCAGCAGCCCTTCGCGCTCGAAGCCGCAGCGTTCCAGCACTTTCAGCGACCGTGCATTGCTGTTCAGCGCCGTGGCCTGCACGCGCAGCAGGCCCACATGGCCGTGCGCCCAGTCGACGAGAGTCCGGACCATGGCGCTCGCGATGCCCTGCCCCCAGGCGGGGGGCGACAGGTCATAGGCCAGCTCGGCCGTGCGGTTCTCCGGCGAGACCGTGTGAAAGCCGATGGAGCCCAGCATGCGGCCACTGCTCCGGTCCGCGATGGCCAGGCGGAACACCGACGACGGCGTGTGCTGCGCGCGTTCGCTGTCGTAGTGCTCGAGCTGCGCGGTGGCCAGCGGCTTCCAGCTGGTGTGCTCGTGGACGGCCGGCAGGGACAGATAGCCAAACCACAGGGGGAGGTCCGCCGCCACGATGGGCCGCAGCGTCACGAGGGGATGGTCGGTTTCGGGCAGGGCGGTGAACTGCATGGCCCCGATTCTGCTCACCCGCACAATCGATGGCGATGCTGCCGATGCCCCCGCCACCCTTGCCCGACGTGGACCCCAAGCCCGAGCCGCCGCCGGAACCCGACTTCGACGCCTGCTGCGGCAATGGCTGCAGCCCCTGCATCTTCGACCTGCATGACCTGGCCATGGACGACTACCGCCAGAAGCTGCGAGCCTGGCGCGAGCGGCATCCGCAGGCCGTTTGAAGCGAGACTCAATAAAACCCCTCTCGCCGGCGATAGCGCTCCGCGCGCTCGCTGTCGTAACGGGCGGCATCGAACGCCTCGCCCTGGATGGCGCGGTGGATTTCGCCGCCGGTCGGCATGGAGGCGGGGTCGACGAAGCGCGTCGCGTCCCACAGCTGCGAACGCAGGAAGGCCTTGGAGCACTGCGTGTACGCCTCGTCGACGTCCACGAGCAAGCCGATCTTGGGCAGCTTGCCTTCGATGGCGCTGGGTGCGAGCAGGTCGGCATCCACGGTGAGCAGGGCGCGGCCGTTGATGCGCAGCGTGTCGGTCACGCCGGGTACGACGAAGAGCAGGCCCACCTGCGGGTTGGCGAGCACGTTGCGCATCGAGTCCGCCAGCCGGTTGCCCGGTCGTTCGGGGATCAGCAGCGTGCGGTCGTCCAGGATGCGCACGAAGCCGGCCGGGTCGCCGCGGGGGCTGAGATCGCAGCGGCCGGCGCGATCACTGGTCGCCAGGCAGACGAAGGGCGAGCGCTCGATGAAGAGGCGCGTGGCCGCGTTCAGCCGGTCCGTGATCTTGGCGCAGGTCAGGGCGGCCGGCTCGCCGATCAGTGCACGCAACTGGGCCTCGGACTGGACGATGTCGGTGGTGAGGCGGTGTGACAGGTGGGAGGTCATGGCTCGTTCGGGCGTGTCGGGCAGGCGTCCATTGTGGTGGGCGCGCATCTCGCGCAGCGCCCTCGCTAGGATGGTCAGATCCCTGGTTCCTCATGCAATGCCATGTGCCGCAACATCCGCACTCTCTTCAACTTCGAGCCCCCGGCCACCGAGGTCGAGATCCGCGACGCGGCCCTGCAGTTCGTGCGCAAGTTGAGCGGCTTCAATGTGCCGTCCAGAGCCAACGAGGCGGCCTTCGACCAGGCCGTGGCGGCGATCACCGCCGAGGCGCGCACGCTGATCGCCGCGCTGGTGACGACGGCCGAGCCCAGGAATCGCGAGGTCGAGGCCGAGAAAGCGCGGGTTCGCTCGCAGGCGCGCTTCGGTCCCCCGGGCGGATGATGCGCGGCGCGTCGACCCGGCGCGTATTGCGGAGGAAACCTCATGCCCAAGCTGCTGTCCCTCGTCGTCTGCATGACCCTGCTGACCTGGCTGACCGTGCTCGCGGCCAGCCTGATCCGGGCCCGGGCCTGGACGCCCAAGGGCCTGATGCTGGCCTTCGGCAACCGCGACAACCTGCCCGAGGCGACGCCGCTGGCCGGCCGTGCCCAGCGCGCCGCGGCCAACAGCCTGGAGAACCTGCTGTTCTTCGCCGCTCTGGCCCTGGTGGCCCAAGTGGCGGGTGCCACGAATGAACGCGTGCTGCTCGGCGCCCAGATTTTCCTGTGGGCCCGCGTCGTCTATGTGCCGGTCTATGTGGTGGGCATTCCCTTCGTGCGCACCGGTGTCTGGACGGTCAGCATCGTCGGCCTGGCCATGATGGTCGTGGGCATGACCTGACGCACAATCGCCGCGCCCCCGGCTCCCTCACACCGCCATGCGCCTGAAGCTCGCCCTGTTCTTCGTCGCCCTGCTGCTGCTCGTCGCGGCCTGGTTCGCCTTCGCCTGGCACTGGAGCTATTCCTCGGGCGAACGCGCCGGCTGGGTGCAGAAGTTCTCGCGCAAGGGCTGGGTCTGCAAGACCTGGGAGGGCGAGCAGGCGCTCGTCTCCCTGCCCGGCTCGGCCACGGTCGAGAAGTTCCAGTTCACCGTGCACGACGAGGCCACGGCCGAGGCCATCAACAAGGTCATGGGCCGCCGCGTCAACCTGCACTACGAAGAGAAGGTCGGCCTGCCGACCTCCTGCTTCGGCGAGACGCGCTATTTCGTCACCGGCGTCACGCTGGTGGACGAGATCTCCCTGTCGCCCGGCGTCACCGTGCCCGTGCCGCTGCCACCGGCCTCGGCCGCCAGCCAGTAGGCCCATGGCCATCGAACTCGAGCGCCCCGAGCGCGAGCAGGCCGTCGCTTCGCTGCAGCGCTACCTGGAGGCGGAATTCGAGGAGCGCGTCGGCAACGTCGCCGCCGGTGCGCTGCTCGGCTTCTTCCTCGAGGAGATCGCGCCCCTGGTCTACAACCAGGCGGTGGCCGAGGTGCAGCAGCGCCTCGGCCAGCGTGTCGCCGAGGTGGACGTCGAAGTGCATGAGGACGCTTTCCAGTACTGGAGCCGGCGTGCGGCCAGGCCGGCAGGACGGCGCTGACGTTCGGCACTGACAACGCTGCCAAGCGACACTAGCGGGATGGCTTCGCTGTTCCAACCGCTGGTCGCTCGCTTCGAGCGCCTCGTCGATCCTTACCCCGAGACTGCCGGCACCGCGCCCCCCACGCGCTTCTTCGCCTTCCTGTGGCGCTGCGCCGATGGCGTGCGCAAGCATCTGTTCGCGGTCACGCTGTTCACCGCCGGCATCGCGGCGGCCGAGGCCCTGCTGTTCAGCCTGATGGCCTCGCTGGTGGACTGGCTGTCCACCATCCAGCCGGCCGAGCTGTGGGCCAGGCCCCAGCCCGTCGTGTGGCTGCTGCTCGGCGTGCTGGCCGCCAGCATCGTGCTCGCCTCGGCCCAGGCGCTGCTGAAGTACCAGGGCGTTTTCGGCAATTTCCCGATGCGGCTGCGCTGGATCTTCCACCGCCGCATGCTGTCGCAGAGCCTGGCCTTCTTCGGCGACGAGTTCGCCGGCCGCATCGCCACCAAGGTCATGCAGACGGCCCTGGCGGTGCGCGACACCTGGCTCATCGTCGTCGACATCCTGGTCTACGTGGCCGTCTACTTCGGCACCCTGGTCGCCATCGTCGCCAGCTTCAATGCCTGGCTGATCGTCCCCTTCGCCGGCTGGCTGGCCCTGTATCTGCTGGCCCTGCGCTACTTCGTGCCGCGCCTGGGCAAGATCGCCCAGGCCCAGGCCGATGCACGCAGCCTGATGACGGGCCGCATCACCGACGCCTATACCAATATCGCCACCGTCAAGCTGTTCGCCCACGGCCGGCGCGAGGCCAGCTATGCCAAGTCGGCGATGCAGGACTTCATGCTGACGGCCTATGGCCAGATGCGCCTGGTCACCGGCTTCGAGGTGGTCAACACCCTGCTGTCGGCCCTGCTCGTCGGCAGCACCGCCCTGCTGTCGCTGTGGCTGTGGGGCGTGAGCGCCATCGGCGTCGGCGCCGTCGCCGCGGCCACCGCGATGGGCATGCGGCTGAACGGCATCTCGCACTGGGTCATGTGGGAAATGGCCTCCCTCTTCGAGCACATCGGCACCGTGCAGGACGGGTTGGCCACGCTGTCCAAGCCACAGACCATTGCCGACGCGAGCGGTGCGACGGAGCTGGTGGTGCAGAACGACGGAACTGGGGGCGAGGTGCGCTTCGAGCAGCTGCGCTTCGCCTACCCCAACGGCAAGGTCGTCGTCGACGGGCTGGACCTGGTCATCAAGCCCGGCGAGAAGATCGGCCTCGTCGGCCGCAGCGGCGCGGGCAAGAGCACGCTGGTCAACCTGCTGCTGCGCCTGTACGACCTGGCCCCCGAGGGCGGCCGCATCACCATCGACGGTCAGGACATCGCCGGCGTCACCCAGGACTCGCTGCGCCGCCATATCGGCATGGTCACCCAGGACACCTCGCTGCTGCATCGCTCGGTGGCCGACAACATCCTCTACGGCCGCCCCGACGCCAGCGTGGACGACATGCAGCGCGCCGCCGTGCGCGCCCATGCCGACGAGTTCATCGCGACGCTGTCCGACCCCAAGGGCCGCACCGGCTTCGAGGCCTTCGTCGGCGAGCGTGGCGTCAAGCTGTCGGGCGGCCAGCGCCAGCGCATCGCCATCGCCCGCGTGATGCTGAAGGACGCGCCCATCCTGTTGCTGGACGAGGCCACCAGCGCCCTGGACAGCGAGGTCGAGGCGGCCATCCAGCAGTCGCTCTACACGCTGATGGAAGGCAAGACCGTCGTCGCCATCGCCCACCGCCTGTCCACCATCGCGGCCCTGGACCGCCTCGTCGTGATGGACGCCGGCCGCATCGTCGAGCAGGGTTCGCATGCCGAGTTGCTGGCGCTGAACGGCATCTATGCGCGGCTCTGGGCGCACCAGAGCGGGGGCTTCCTAGGCTTGGAAGACTGAGCCAGGACCGAGGACAGGACCTGCGTCCTGTCCGACGCCTCGCGAAGGCCGGCCGGCCTGCAAGCCGGCTGGCATGACCTCATTCCAGGATGCGCCAGCTTCCCCCGCGTCGCAGCAGCAAGCCCTGGAACAGCGCGCCCTTGGCGTCCGGCCCGATGCGCCGGTTGACCTCGCGCAGGGCGGCGATGCCGTCGGCCGAGTTCGAGTCGCAGAAGGACAGCACGTCGCGCGACGGGATGGCGACGACGGCACCGTTGGGCGTCTTGTCGGCGAAGAGGTGGTCCCACAGGCCGTCCAGCAGCACCAGGCAGGCCTCGTGGTCGCCGTCCAGCAGCAGGCCGAAATAGGGCGGGTGGTCGACCAGCCTCAGCCCCGGCTTGCCCTTCACCCGCATCATCAGATTGGTCAGGGACTGGCGATGCAGGGCGTTCAGGTTCAAGCCGGCCTGGCGCATCTCGTCGCGGCCCACCGAGGTCCAGTGCGAGCCGGCGTCGACGTGATAGCCCACCGCGAAGACGCCGGCCGTGGCGCGCGTGGGCGGCAGCAGGCCGGGGTCGTTGGTGATGCCGGGCGGCAGCTTGTCCGCGACGAGCTGCAGCTTGACCTCCTCGCCCTCGGCCCAGCCGCCGTCGGCCACCGCACGCAGCACGGGCAGGGCCTCGCTCGGCGGCGCCCGCGTGGGCTCGGCAGGGGCCGATGCCGGCGGCGGGGAGGCCGGGGCCCGGCGCTCGCGCAGCTGGGCCTGGCGGATCGCGACTTCCAGTTCGGCGCGCTGGCTGCGTGCGGCCGTCCACAGATAGACGGGCGCCACCAGGCTCAGGAAGGGCATGGCGCAGCTCAGGAAGAGCGGGTATTTGACGAGGGGGGCGGTGTTCAGCACCGGCGCCGCGCGGCTGATGATGTGGGTGCCGATGAACCAGGTGCCCAGCCAGCCGATGACGGCCAGCACGACGATGTGGCCGATAAAGCCGATCACGGCCGAGAGGGTCAGCCCGAGCAGCAGCAGGGCCCGGCTGCCCACTGTCTTGAGCAGCTCGTCATGCAGAAGAAGATCGTCGAGATCGGCCGTCGTCGCGCCCATGCAGGTCCTCCCGTTTGCGGCGGGAGTGTAGGCAGTCCGCCGCCGGACTTCAGCGCGGCGTCAGCAAGGCGCTGGTCGGCATGGCCGCGCCGCGCAGGCGGGCGTCGAGGAAGGCGACGCTCAGGCGCATGGCCTCGTGCAGGTCGGCCTGGGCCGCCTCGGTGGCGCTGCCGCTGCGTGGGCCACGCGGCGTACCGCCCGCCGGGCCGTGGGGCATCTGCCCTCCCTGGCCGCCACCCCCCATGCCGCCGCGTTGCTGGCCCCCGCCGATGGCGCCTTCGCGTCCGCGGTGCTGGTCCTGGACATGCCAGCCTTCGGGGGCCAGTGTGCCGGCCAGGGCCGCGTGCGAGGCGCCGGGCAGGTTGAGCAGCCAGGCGGCGCCGGGTTGCAGGGTCTCGAAGGCGCGGCGGCGCTCGGCCGGCCGGGTGACGAGGCCGAGGGCGTCGCCATCGCTGTCGCTGGTGATCAGCAGGGCCGCCGGCGTCGCGGCGGCGGCGTCCATGGGCGGCGGGCTGATGGCGATGACGGCGCGCGGCAGCCAGGCGCCGGCGTCCTGTCCCAGGTCCAGCGCCGTCTGCGCGCCGATCTCGTAGCCGGCGATGGCCGCGCGCTGCCAGTCCAGGTTCACGCCGGCCACCGGCTGGGCCTGCAGCGCGGCGAGCAGGCGTCGCAATGCGGCCAGGCGGTCGGCGCGCATCGCGTCGCCGTAGTGCAGCTGGCCCAGCTCGCGGAACTCGCCGCTGCGGGCCAGGCTGGAGCGCCAGGCCGCCGCGTCGTCTTCCAGCGGCTGCACGGCCAGCACGGCATAGCCGGCCTGGGCCCAGGTGGCGGCCCAGCGCTGGCCGGTCTCGGGGCCCTGGCCGATGCCGGGCAGGTAGAGGACGACGGGCAAAGGCCCCGCAGCGCCGGCGCTGCGCGTGACCACCACGCGGCGGCCCTGCAGCTCGAAGCCGGCCAGGGACAGGTTGAGCTCGCGCGTCGCCGTCTCGGCCCAGGGCTTGGGCGGCGGCGGGCCGCCGGCGCAACCGGCCAGGGCGAGGGTGGCGGTGGCGAACAGCAGCGAGCGGCGGTCGAGACGGGCGGGGCGCATGGCGCCACCATAGCCCGGCCGTGTTGCTGTTTTGTTCCGTGAAAACACGGCCGGTCCAGGCTCTAGACTCGCGTCCATGAGTGCAGAAACGATTGCCTTCATCGGCGGCGGCAACATGGCCAGCGCCATCATCGGTGGGCTGTTGCGCGCCGGCATGAAGCCTGGCCAGTTCATCATCGTCGAGCCCTATGCGCCGCAGCGCGAGAAGCTGGTCGGCGAATTCGGCATCGCGGCCGTGGCCGCGGGCGACGCCGGCCTGGCCGCCGCCGGCACCATCGTCTGGGCGGTCAAACCCCAGCTCTTCGGCGCGGCCGCCGAGCCGATCAAGTCCTGGCTGGGCGGCGCCCTGCACCTGTCGGTGATGGCCGGCATCCGCTCCGAGTCCATCGTCGCCGCCACCGGCTGCGAGCGCGTCGTGCGCTCCATGCCCAACACGCCGGCCCTGATCGGCAAGGGCATCGCCGGCCTGTTCGCCCGCCCGGCGGTGTCGGGCCAGGAGCGCGCCACCGTCGAGCGCCTGCTGGCGCCCACGGGCCAGACGCTGTGGGTCGAGCGCGAGGACGACCTCGACGCCGTGACGGCCCTGTCGGGCTCGGGACCGGCCTATTTCTTCTTCTTCGTCGAGGCCATGATGGCCGCGGCCGTCGACATGGGCCTGAGCGCCGAGCAGGGCAAGCGCCTGGCCCTGGCCACCTGCGCCGGCGCGGCGGCTCTGGGCTTGCGCTCGGACGAGTCGCCGACGACGCTGCGCGAACGCGTGACGAGCAAGGGCGGCACGACCTACGCGGCGATCACGTCGATGCAGGCCGACGGCGTCGACGCGGCGATACAGCGCGCCGTCCTGGCTGCGCAGAAGCGGGCGACAGAACTGGGCAAAGAGTTCGGCTGACATGGAGCCCCCACGCGAACTTTGTTCGCTGCCCCCCGCGGGGGCGCGTCAGCGCCTTCGGGCGGCCGTGCGCCGCTGACATGGGCATCGCAACGCGAAACAGCCTGCGCGACTGGCTGCGGGCGCCGGGCTCATTGAGCCGCCGCCTGGCCCGCCTGGGTGAGCGCTTCGAGGTGCAGGTGCTGCGCCAGGGCGTGGCGCCGTTCCGGGCGCTGGAGCGCGCCGCCCTGGGCCTGCCGCCGCGCGGGCTGACGGTGGTGCGCGAGGTCATCCTGCGCGTCGACGGCGAGCCCCTGGTGTGGGCACGCTCAGCCGTGCACCAGCGCGCCACCACCGGCCCCTGGCGGGCGCTGAAGGGCCTGGGTGCCCGGCCGCTGTCCCATCTGCTCTACGACGACTACCGCATCCATCGCAGCGAGCTGCAGCCACGCCGCCTGTCCCGCCACGGCCACACGCGGCGGCACGCCATGCGGCAATGGGAGGCCGCCACCGGCAAGGCGCCCTCGCCGCAGATGCTGTGGTCGCGCAATTCGGTCTTCAGCCGCAGCGGCGCCCAGCTGCGGGTCATGGAGCTCTTCGATCCGGCCTTGGCCCGTCAGCGACCCGGGTGAACCCGTACGACCGGACGCTTAGCTGTCATTGAGCTGACGCCTTTTCGATGAAACTGTTTCCATGGCGTCATAAATTAGCACTGCGCCCATAAACCCCCATAAACTCAGTCCGTATCAGAGGGGCGTTAGTAGACCCGCCGCGCAAAGACGCAACAGGCGGGCTGGAACACTGGGGGCAGTGATGAACACACGTGATGTGGTGATCTTCAGCGGTGAGCGTTTTGTCGTGCCGCAATGCATTCAAAGAATCGACCATTTGTCGACCCATGGCTGGCAGCTGCGCTATGGCGGCACCAAGCTGTTTTCCGACCACAGCCAGGACGGCACCGGCGCCCGCCGCGCGCTGGCCATGGCCACCAAGGAGCTGCTCAAGCGCATTGCGACGCTGCCTGCGCCCTCGCGCCTGCGCCGCACGCCCAGCCGCAAGAAGCAGAGCGACCTGCCATCGGGCATCTCCGGCCCCATCGTGCGCCAGCGCGCCGGCAGCCGCGTCCGTGATTGCAGCTTCGCGGTGACCCTGCCGCGCTTCGGCGAGACGCCGCTGGCCCGCAGCGTCTACATCGGCACCGAGAACACCTACACCGTCGAGCGCTACCAGGAGGCGCTGCAGCGCGCCGTGGCCCTGCGCGAGAAGGCCGAGGCCGCCTACCAGCGCGCCGCGACCAAGGAGCGCCGCGCCCAGGCCCAGGTGCTCAAGGTGAAGATGAACGGCCTGCTCGCGAAAGCCTGAAGCGGGTCATTTCGTCTTTGCGGGCCGAGCGCCGGGCCTGCCATGGGCCAGAGGCCCCAGGCCGTGCGTAGG
>CBHWBD010000050.1:0-27876 GCA_966111775.1 uncultured Comamonadaceae bacterium
GGGTCGCAGCCGCCGCCACAGCGTGGCAACGACGGGCCACAGCAGCAGCGCTGAAGCCTCAGAGGCCGAGCGTCGGCAATTGGGCGCCCGCTTCGGGCCGTGAGGCCAGGCGGGCTTCGGCGACCTCGTGCAAGTCGGTCAGCAGTGCCGCGGCGGAGCGGATCATGGGCCAGGCCAGCGCCGCGCCGGTGCCGTCCGCGCTGTCCATGCCCAGCTCCAGCAGCGCCGATGCGTGGAACAACGCCAATGCCTCGTCCAGGCCACGGTGCACGTGGCTGCGGCAGAACACCGCGTAGTCGGTGACGGGCGCGCAGATCAGCGACGCCAGCTTGAGGGCCGCGCAGGCGGCGATGCCGTCCACGATGATGAGGCTGCGCTTGCTGGCCGCGACGAGCATGGCGCCCACCATGACCGCCAGCTCATGGCCGCCGAACGCCGCCAGCAGGTCCATGGGGTCCTTGACGTCGCGATGGCGGGCAAGCGCGCCGTGCAGCACGTCGAGCAGGTGGGTCAGGTCGTCCTGGCGCATGGTGGGCCCGGAGACGACGAAGTCGCGCGCCGGCTGCTCGGCCAGGCGCGACAGCACCAGGGCCGCGCATTCCGCCGAGCCCTGGCCCATGCTGGCGCAGGCCAGCACGTTGCCCGGCAGGTTGTCGGCGATCTCCATGCCCACGCGCACGCCGGCGTGGGCCTGCTCCAGGCTCATCGCGTGGCCGGTGCGTGCGTTGCGGGTGCCGTGCGCGACCTTGCGCGCCAGCAGCCGCGCGTGCGGCGGCAAGTTCTCGGCGACGCCGCAGTCCACGACGGTCAGGTGCAGGCCTTGCAGGCGGGCAAACACCGACACCGGCAGTTGCGCATGCAGCGCCATCTGGACCTGGTCCTTCGTGGCCCGGCCCCACTGGGCGCCGACACCGTCCACGACGATGCCGTGGTCGGCCGCGAACAGCGCCAGCACCGGGTCGCGAAATCGTGGCGTCAGGCTGTTCTGCACCAGGCCCAGGCGCACGGCCAGCGGCTCCAGCTCACCGAGGCCGCCGGCAATGGCCGAGCGGCGGTCGACGCGGTCGCGAAGGGCCTTCTCCAGTTCTGGATTGGCGGTGGGGGAGATCAGCGACTGTTGGGCGACGGTCATGGCTAGGCGGTGGCGAACCCCAGGATTTCAACTCAACCCAGGAACAAGCGATAGACCGGGTTAGCGCTTTCGTCCTCAAACGGGTAGTTCAGGCCGGCCAGGAACTCGCGCAGCGCACCGGCGTCGCCCTTGGGTACCTGGATGCCGACCAGGATGCGGCCATGGTCCGCGCCCTGGTTGCGGTAGTGGAACAGGCTGATGTTCCAGTCCGGATGCATGCTGGACAGGAACTTCATCAGCGCACCGGGCCGCTCCGGGAACACGAAGCGGTACAGGCGTTCGTCGCGCGCGAGTTCGCTGCGCCCGCCCACCATGTGGCGGATGTGCTGCTTGGCGAGTTCGTCGCTGGTCAGGTCCAGCGTCTCGAAGCCGGCCTTGGCGAAGGTCCGCGCCAGCTTGGAGGCCTCGTCGGGCTTGGAGATGGCGATGCCCACGAAGATGTGGGCGACCTTGGCGTCCGCGATGCGGTAGTTGAACTCGGTGACGCTGCGCGGGCCCAGCAGCTCGCAGAAGCGCTTGAAGCTGCCGCGCGCCTCTGGAATCGTGACGGCGAACAAGGCCTCGCGATGCTCGCCGACCTCGGCGCGCTCGGCGACGAAGCGCAGGCGGTCGAAGTTCATGTTGGCGCCGCAGGTGATGGCCACCAGGGTCTGGCCCTTCGCGCCGGTCCTGGCGACGTATTGCTTGGCGGCGGCGACGCTCATCGCGCCCGAGGGCTCGAGGATGGAGCGGGTGTCCTCGAACACATCCTTGATGGCGGCGCAGACGGCGTCGGTGTCGACGACGATGAAGTCGTCGACCAGCTCGCGGGCGATGCGGAAGGTCTCCTCGCCGACCAGCTTGACGGCGGTGCCGTCGGCGAACAGGCCGACGTCGTTCAGCGTCACGCGCTTGCCGGCCCTGACCGAGCGAAGCATTGCGTCGGAGTCGGTCGTCTGCACGCCGATGATCTTGATCTCGGGCCGCAGGGCCTTGACGTAGGCCGCCACACCCGAGATCAGGCCGCCGCCGCCGATGGCGACGAAGATGGCGTCGATGGGGCCAGGGTGCTGGCGCAGCAGCTCCATCGCGATGGTGCCCTGGCCGGCGATGACGTCGGGGTCATCGAAGGGGTGCACGAAGGTCAGACCCTGCTGGCCCTCCATCTCCTTGGCGTGCCCGTAGGCATCGGTGAAGCTCTCGCCAGACAGCACGACCTCCCCGCCAAGGGCCTTGACCGCCTCGACCTTGACCTGCGGCGTGGTCACCGGCATCACGATGACGGCGCGGCAACCCAGCTTCTTGGCCGACAGCGCCACGCCTTGCGCATGGTTGCCGGCCGAGGCACAGATGACGCCGGCCGCGCGCTGCTCGGGCGACAGGTGCGCCATCTTGTTGTAGGCACCGCGCAGCTTGAAGCTGAAGACGTCCTGCTCGTCCTCGCGCTTGAGCCAGACCTTGTTGGAGAGGCGCTTGGACAGCTTGGCGGCCGCGTGGAGCTGGGTCTCGCGGGCAACTTCGTAGACCCGGGCGTTCAGAATTCGCTGCAGATAGCTGCTGCCGGGTGGCAGCATCGCGGGCACCTGGACTGCGGGTGCTTTGCGGCGCGAGGGGGCGCTCATCAGGTCTCCGTGGCTTTCATTGGGGGCGGAGCATGATAAGAGACGCCTCCAGACACCCCGCAAAGACCGGCGTCACGCCGCACTGCGGCGCAGGCGGGCGTTTGGCGAGAGGCCGCGGGCCTGTGATGCGCCAGCGCACCGCACAGATCGCGCAGCGGGGCTTTCGCCAGACGAGAGACAAAAAAAACCCGAGCTTTTGCAAGCTCGGGTTGAATCCACCATGGAGGCGGTGGAGGAGACAATCGGTGCGAAAACGTTTTCGCTTGGGTGGCAGTTTAGCGCCGAGTTATGCTGCGCTGCAATATTTTTCGTGAACGAATTGGAGCTTTGACTCTAGATGACCATGGAATGCACCGTCAGCTGGCTGGGTCCTGAAGGCCCGAGTGGCATGAGCTTCGTCGCCGAGACCGGCAGCGGTCATGTGCTGTCCATGGACGGTGCGCCCGACGGCGGCGGCCGCAACCTGGCGCCGCGGCCCATGGAAACCGTGCTGGCCGGCACCGGCGGCTGCACGGCCTATGACGTGGTCCTCATCCTCAAGCGCGGTCGTCACGATGTGCGCGGCTGCAGGGTCACGCTGAAGGCCGAGCGAGCGACCAGCGATCCCAAGGTCTTCACGGCCATCCATTTCCACTTCATCGTCAGCGGCAAGGGGCTCAAGCCCGAAATCGTCGAGCGCGCCGTGGCGCTGTCGCACGAGAAATACTGCTCGGCGACGGCCATGCTGGCCAAGACCTCGGCCATCAGCACGTCCTTCGAGGTCGCTGAGGTCTGAGCCAGGTTTGATCAGACGCGGTGGGCCACGGTCGTCATGACCTTGGCCGCCGCACGCATCAGCTCCTGGACAGGGGCGGGCAGCGGCTGGGCGCCCGCCGCGACGGCTGCGTCGGCATGCTCGGCTTCCTCGCGCTTCATCTGGTCGACGATGGCGCGTGAGGGGCGGTCCTCGTCAGGCAGTCGGTCCAGGTGCGAGGCCAGGTGGGCCTCGACCTGACGTTCGGTTTCCACGACAAAGCCCAGGCTCCATTTGTCGCCTGCCAGGCCAGCCAGGCTGCCCCAGGCGAAGGCGCCGGCCCACCAAAGCGGTGCGAGATGGCTGGTGTGGGTGCCCAATTCGGCAATGCGCTGGGCCGTCCACGCGAGATGGTCAAGCTCTTCCTCGGCGGCAGCTTCGAAATGCTGGCGCAACTCCGCGCTGCGACTGAACAGGGCCTGCGACTGATACAGGGCCTGCGCGCAGATCTCGCCGACATGGTTGACGCGCATCAGCGCGCCGGCCTCCTGCATTTGCTGTGGCGTCATCTCCGCCGCTTCCTCGCCTGCCGCCGGCGACGGGCGACTTGCCCGGGTCGGCGCAAATACCGTGCGCAAGCCGGAATCCAGTGCGCTGAGCCAACGGTCCTTCAAATTCAGGTGCCGGGAATCAATGTTGCTTGCAGGCGGATGCATTCAGTTAAGCAGTGTTGCCATGAAGAAATCATGAACTAGGGATGACGTTGTCGTTCAGCAACGGCAACACACAATTTCATATCCGTGAATTCCCGAGGGCCCCCAAGCTCTGGTGGAATACGCGCACTTCCTCACAGGAGGTGGGCGCCCAGTCCCTTTTCGGCCGGCGTCTCGGATGAATACCTAGGAGTATCGAATGAAGAAAGCTCTGATTGCCCTGGCCGTCCTCGGCCTGACCGGCGGCGCTGCCGTCGCGCAATCCTCGGTCACCCTGTTTGGCGTCATCGATGCCGACATGAAGTACGTCAAGACCGGCGGCCTGACGGTCAAGAAGCTGGATTCCAGCGGCCTGAACACCAGCCGTTTCGGCGTGCGCGGCACCGAAGATCTGGGTGGCGGCCTGAAGGCTGGCTTCTGGCTGGAATCCCAAGTCGACACCGACACGGGCGTGGCCGGTGGCGGCAGCGCCTTCTGGGGTCGCCGTGCCACGGTGAGCCTGGCTGGTGATTTCGGTGAAGTCCGTCTGGGCCGCAACAAGACCGTTTCGCGCCTGCACGTCGAAGACTTCGATCCGTCCGCATTTACCGGTCTGGGCAGCGTCAGCGTGCTGTACAGCAACCTGGGCAGCGGCAATGGCACCTCCTTCGGCCGCGCCGACAACCTCGTGTCGTACTCGCTGCCGAACAACCTCGGCGGCTTCTACGGCGGTGTGGATGTCTCCGCCGGTGAAGGCGTGGGCACCAACAAGGGCCAGTCGGTCCGTCTGGGCTACAAGCAGGGTCCCCTGCACGTGTCGGGCGCCTATGCCAGCACGTCCAACGCCGCTGACACCAGCAAGTTCAAGCTGGCCTCGATTGGCGCGGCCTACGACTTCGGCGTGATCCGCCCGTCGCTGTCCTACACGGAAACCAAGTACCTGTCGCGCAAGCAGCAAGTCCTGACGGCCTCGCTGACGGCTCCTCTGGGCCAAGGCCAGCTGTGGGGTTCCTACAGCGAAGCCAAGACCAGCGGCGAGACCGGCTTTGCCACGGTCGGCACGCCCAAGCTGTTCGCTGTCGGCTACGTCTACAACCTGTCCAAGCGCACTGCGCTGTACACGACCTTCGCCCAGCTCAAGAACGACGGCACGACGCGCTTCGCTCTGGGTGGCGCACCGGCCGCCACGGCGAATGGCCAGAAGTCGACCGGCTACGACGTCGGCGTCCGCCACAGCTTCTGATGACGCGCGGCCTGCGGGCCGCTGCCGACTCAGCCAAAGCCGCCTTCGGGCGGCTTTTCTTTTGTCCGGTTGTTGTCCCGCAAGAGACAGGGGAATCGCTGTGGGTAATCAACAACAGACCCGGCGTTATGGCAGGGCGCATCCCTGAGAATGAAAAGGTTCACTTTTCTTCGCAGGAGACAACCTTGATGAAAAAAGCCGCTCTGGCAGTCGCCGCTCTGGCCGCTTGCACTTCTTCCGCTTGGGCCCAGTCCAGCGTGACCCTGTATGGCATCGTGGACGCTGCTGCGCGTTACACCACCAACGCCAATCCGGGCGTCGCACAGAAGCAATTGGTCCCCGGCGGCATGTCTCAAAGCCGTTTGGGCGTGAACGTCACCGAAGATATGGGCGGCGGCCTCAAGGCCCTGGTGAACATGGAGCACCGCCTGAATTCGGATACCGGCGCTGCCTCCTCCGCCACCGATTTTTGGCGTCAGGCCTGGGTTGGCCTGCAGTCCAATGACCTCGGCCAGATCCGCCTGGGCCGTCAGTACAACATCCTGTTCGACCTCTACACGTCGACCTTCGCTTCCTTCCGCTACTCGCCCTATATCGAGGCTTACAAGCCCGAAATCGGCATGTCCTTCACGGCCCGCCAGGACAATATGGTCAAGTACCTGGCCCAGGTCGGCAACTTCTACGCCGAAGTCCAGGTGAGCGCTGGCGAAGGCCAGTCGGGCGCTGCAGCTGCCCAGCCCAACAAGACCATCGGCGGCCTGGTCCGCTACAGCGACGGCAAGTTCGGCGCCGGTGGTGCCTACCTGCAGGCCACCGAGCAGACCGGCAAGAAGATCAAGGCCATGGTCCTGGGCGCTTCCTACACCGAAGGCCCGCTGTACGTGCACGCTTCGTGGGGCGAGAACAAGTTCGAGAACCCCTTCACGCTGCTGAACCAGACCAGCGCCGGGGCCTTCGCTGCCTCGGCCGCCCCGGGTTCCCTGGCCAACATCGCCCTGACGACCCGCGGTGCCTACACCAGCGGCATCCTGGGCGCCAACGTGTTCAACACGGACTCGGCCGACATCAACAAGCGCACCATGCTGATGTTTGGCGCGACGTATCAGCTGACCCCTCAGCTGAACATCGGCGGCAACGTGTGGCTGACGGAGCAGACTCACTTCGGCACGGTGCAGAACCTGGCGGCTCCGTTCCGCAATGCCCTGGGCTTCTCGACGGACGCCAACACCAAGTCCAAGGCGAACTTCATGGCTGTCGTGCTGGACTACGCGTTCTCCAAGCGCACCGACGCCTACCTGGAAATGGACTACACCAAGCTGAAGGGTGAGGTGCTCTTCCTGAACAACGCCGGCCGTCGTGGCGGCGCGATGGTGGGCCTGCGTCACCGCTTCTGATGTCCCTGCGGGGCCCAGGCCTCGCCAGACGTCTCGACGGGCCGCGAAAGCGGCCCGTTTTCATTGGTGGTTGCGCCCGCGTGCACGCTAGGGCTTTCCCGGGAAGCCCCAGCCCCTGCACTTCGCCATGATCCCGCCTTCGCGCGGCGCAGTGACGCGCCCGCTCATCTGTCTTCATGCTGGTCTTCATTCTTCGCCGCCTGGTCCAGGCCCTGGTTGTCATGCTGTCGGTGGCCTTCATCGCCTTCATGCTGTTCCAGTTCGTCGGCGATCCCGTCACCAATCTGCTGGGCCAGGATGCGACCGAGGAGCAGCGCGTCGCATTGCGCAAGGACCTGGGCCTGGACCAGCCCTTCCCGGTGCAGTTCGCCCGCTTCGCCGGCAACGCGGTCCAGGGTGAGTTCGGCATCAGCCTGAGGCAGGGGCGCAAGGTCTCGGCGCTGATTGCCGAGCGCTTTCCGGCGACGCTGGAACTGGCCCTGGTGGCCGGCCTGATCGCCCTCGGCCTTGGCATCCCGCTCGGCGTGTTTGCGGCGCTGCGGCGCGGCAAGGCCAGCGCACAGCTGCTGATGACAGGCACGCTGTTCGGCGTCAGTCTGCCCAATTTCGTCATCGGCATCGTGCTGATCTGGGTCTTCGCGGTGGAGTTGAAGTGGCTGCCCAGCTTCGGCCGCGGCGAGGTCGTGGCCTTCGGTTCGTGGACTTCGGGGCTCCTGACCCGCGACGGCCTGCTGCACCTGATCCTGCCGGCCTTCACGCTGTCGGCTTTCCAGCTGACCTTGATCATGCGGCTGGTGCGTGCCGAGATGCTGGAAGTGCTGCGCACCGACTACATCCGCTTCGCCCGCGCCCGCGGCCTGACCAACCGCAGCGTCTACTTCGGGCATGCGCTGAAGAACACGCTGGTGCCCGTCATCACCATCACCGGCCTGCAGCTCGGCTCGCTGATCGCCTTCGCCATCATCACCGAGCAGGTCTTCCAGTGGCCCGGCATGGGCCTGCTCTTCATCCAGGCCGTGCAGTTCGCCGACATCCCCGTCATGGCGGCCTATCTCTGCCTGATCTCGCTGATCTTCGTCGTCATCAACCTCGGCGTCGATCTGCTTTATTTCACCGTCGACCCGCGCCTGCGCGTCGAAGGCAAGGCCCACTGAATATGCAGCCCCCACGCTCGCTTCGCTCTCTGCCCCCCGAGGGGACGCGTCAGTGCCTTCGGGCGGCCGGGCGTCACTGACCATGGCCGTTGACGCCAACCCCAATCCCACGTCCTCGGCGTCCGCGCTGCGCGGCTTTTTCGACGGCGACGTCTGGCATTCCTTCCGGAGCTCGCCGGTGGCGATGCTGGCAGCCATCATTGCGCTGGTCTGCTTCGTCTGCGCGCTGTTTGCCGAAGTCGTCGCGCCTCACAACCCCTTCGATCTGGCGACGCTGGAGCTGCTGGATTCGCTGAAGCCGCCGGCCTGGGTCGAAGGCGGCGAGGCCCGCTACAGCCTGGGCACCGACGGCCAGGGGCGCGACATCCTGTCGGCGCTGATGTACGGCGCGCGCATCTCGCTGCTGGTCGGCATCGCCTCGGTGCTGCTGTCCATCCTGATCGGCGTCAGCCTCGGCCTCTTGGCCGGCTTTGTCGGCGGCCGGACCGATGCCTTCATCATGCGCATCTGCGACGTGATGCTGTCCTTCCCGTCCATCCTGGTCGCGCTGATGATCAGCGGCGTCGGCCGCAGCCTCTTCCCGCACGCGCCCGACATGCTGGCCTTCGTCGTCCTCGTGCTGGCCATCGCGCTGACGGGTTGGGTGCAGTACGCGCGCACCGTGCGCGGCTCGACGCTGGTGGAGCGCAACAAGGAATACGTGCAGGCCGCTCGCGTCATCGGCGTCGGTTCGCTGCGCATCATGCGTCGCCATGTGCTGCCGAACGTGCTCGGGCCGGTGCTGGTGCTGGCCACCATCCAGATCGCCTCGGCCATCATCACCGAGGCGACGCTGTCCTTCCTCGGTGTCGGCGTGCCGGCCACCAGTCCGTCCCTCGGCACGCTGATCCGCAACGGCAACGACTATCTGTTCTCGGGCGAGTGGTGGATCACTGCCTGGCCCAGCCTGACCCTGGTGCTGATCACGCTCAGCGTGAACCTGCTCGGCGACTGGCTGCGCGACGCGCTCAACCCCAGGCTGCGTTGATTGCGATGACGGCCTCATTGCTCGAAGTCAGCCACCTGCGGGTGGAGTTCCCGACGCGCCGCGGCACGCTGCTGGCGCTGGACGACATCTCCTTCTCGATCGCGCCGGGCGAGATCCTCGGCGTCGTCGGTGAGTCCGGCGCCGGCAAGTCGCTGACCGGCGCGGCCATCATCGGCCTGCTCGATCCACCGGGCCGCATTGCTGCCGGCGAGATCAAGCTGGCCGGCCGGCGCATCGACAACCTGCCCTATGAGCAAATGCGCCGCATCCGCGGCAAGGAGATCGGTGCCGTCTTCCAGGACCCGCTGACCTCGCTGAACCCGCTCTACACGGTCGGCCGCCAGCTCGCCGAGACCATCACGACGCATCTGGATCTGAGCGCATCGCAGGCCCGTGCCCGCGCCATCGAACTGCTGGCCTCCACCGGCATCCCGGCGCCCGAGGCCCGCATCGACCATTTCCCGCATCAGTTCTCGGGCGGCATGCGACAGCGCGTCGTCATTGCGCTGGCCCTGGCGGCCAATCCCAGGCTCATCGTCGCCGACGAGCCGACCACGGCGCTCGACGTCTCCATCCAGGCGCAGATCATTGCGCTCTTGAAGAAGGTCTGCCGCGAGCAGGGTGCAGCCGTCATGCTCGTCACCCACGACATGGGCGTCATCGCCGAGACCTGCGACCGCGTGGCCGTCATGTACGCCGGTCGCATCGCCGAGATCGGCCCCGTGGCCGATGTCATCCACCGCCCGGCCCATCCCTACACCGTCGGCCTGATGGGCTCCATCCCGGCCATGGACGAGGATCGCGAGCGCCTGCTGCAGATCGACGGCGCCATGCCGCGGCTGACGGCCATCCCGCCCGGCTGTGCCTTCAACCCGCGTTGCCCGCGTGTCTTCGACCGCTGCCGCAGCGAGCGGCCCGAACTGGCCGAGGTCGGCGCCACCAGCGCGGCCTGCTGGCGCCCCGTCACCGTGGAGGCTCCGCAATGAGCGCCCCCCTCGTCGAGGTCCAGGACCTCGCCAAGATCTTCGACGTGTCGCCGTCCTGGCTGAACCGCGTTGTCGAGCGCAAGCCCAAGGCCTTCGTGCATGCCGTCGATGGTGTGTCCTTCGGCATCGAGCGCGGCAAGACCCTGGCCCTGGTCGGTGAGAGCGGCTGCGGCAAGAGCACGGTGGCGCGCCTGCTGGTGGGCCTCTACGGCGCGACACGCGGCGCGGTGCGCTTCGACGGCGAAGACATCGCCAAGACCCTGAGCGGCCCCGGTGCGCAGAAGCTGCGCCGGCGCATGCAGATGATCTTCCAGGATCCCTATGCGTCGCTGAACCCGCGCTGGAAGGTGCTGGACATCGTCGCCGAGCCGCTGCGCGAGCATGGCCTGGTGAAGGATGCAGCCGCGGCCCGCGTGCGCGTCGCCGAGTTGCTCAGCTCGGTCGGCCTGAACCCGGCCGATGCCGAGAAATTCCCGCACCAGTTCTCCGGCGGCCAGCGCCAGCGCATCTCGATCGCGCGAGCCCTCGCCACCCAGCCCGAGTTCCTCGTCTGCGACGAGCCGACCTCGGCCCTGGACGTGTCGGTGCAGGCCCAGGTCCTCAACATCATGAAGGACCTGCAGCGCCAGCAGGGCCTGACCTATCTCTTCATCTCGCACAACCTGGCCGTCGTGCGCCATGTGGCCGACCAGGTCGGCGTCATGTACCTCGGCCGCCTGGTCGAGGTGGCAAACAAGGCGGAGCTGTTCGCGCGGCCGCGGCATCCCTACACGCGCATGCTGCTGGACGCGATTCCCGACATCCACATGACCGGCCGCGCCCGCACGCCGGTGCATGGCGAGGTGCCGAATCCGCTGAATCCGCCGAGCGGCTGCAGCTTTCATCCGCGCTGCCCGCTCGCCAACGCACGCTGCAAGGCCGAGCGGCCGGCGCTGCTGGAGATCAAGGGCGTGCGCGTGGCCTGCCACGCAGTGGAAGAGGGCCGCGCCGTCTAGCGCGCCGGTGCCGAGGCCGGCGCCGAAGCGGCGCCCCCCGGCTTGGGCAGCATCAACGGCCCCTTCTGCCCACAACCCGCAATCGCGGTAAGGGTGATCAGCAGGGCGATCAGGCGCCCACCTACACTGACGGCGGTCTTCTTCATCCGCCCAGTTTATGTCCCTGTCCGACGCCGATTACCACGCCAAGGCCCATGCCCTGCTCGCCCGCATCGAGGCGCAGATCGACGCCTGGCTCGAGGACGACGTGGTGGACATCGACACCCACCGCACCGGCGGCCTGCTGGAGCTCAGCATGCCGGGGGGCAGCAAGATCGTGCTCAACACCCAGCCGCCGCTGCAGGAGCTCTGGATGGCCGCGCGCTCGGGCGGTTTCCACTTCAAGTGGGACGGCTCGCAGTGGGTGGACCGCGAGGGTCAGGAGTTCTGCGCGCGCCTGTCGCGCTGCGCCAGCGAGCAGTCGGGCCAGACGCTGAAGTTCAGCGCCTGAGCCTCGCTACCGCTTGAAGAGGTCCAGGATGGACTTCTTCTCGTCCTCGGTCGCCGCGCCCGGCACCGCCGCCGGTTCGTTTGACAGTTCGCGCACGCCGGTGCCGGTCGTGTACTCCTCGTAGAACCACTCGCCATTGACGTTGACGATGCCTTCCGGCGGCGTCATCTCGTCGACGGGCTTGCCCTTCAGCGCGAAGCCCATGTACTCGATCCAGACGGGCAGGCTCAGGCCGCCGCCGGTCTCGCGGTCGCCGAGCTTGCGCGGTTGGTCATAGCCGATCCAGACGATGGCGACCAGGTCCTTCTGGTAGCCGGCGAACCAGGCGTCCATGGAGTCGTTGGTCGTGCCGGTCTTGCCGTAGATGTCGGGGCGCTTCAGCGTGGCCTGGGCGCGCGCCGCCGTGCCGCTGCGCGTGACCTCCTGCAGCAGGCTGCTCATCAGGAAGGCGTTGCGCGGCTCGATGGCGCGGGCGTCGTCGGCCAGCGTGACGGGCAGGGCTTCGTAGAGCAGGCGGCCCTTGTTGTCGGTGATCTTGGCGATGAGCTGGGGACTGACGCGGTAGCCGCCGTTGGCGAAGACGGCATAGCCCTGGGCCATCTGCATGGGCGTCACCGAGCCCGCGCCCAGGGCCATGGTCAGATAGGCCGGGTGCTTCTCGGCCTCGAAGCCGAAGCGGGTGATCCAGTCCTGCGCGTACTTCACGCCGATGGAGTGCAGCACGCGGATGGAGACCATGTTCTTGGACTTGGCCAGGGCGGTGCGCAGCGGCATGGGGCCTTCGAACTTGCCGTCGTAGTTCTTGGGTTCCCAGGGCTGGCTGCCCGTCGTGCCGGCGTCGAAGAACAGCGGCGCGTCATTGACGATGGTGGCGGGCGTGAAGCCCTTCTCCAGCGCGGCCGAGTAGATGAAGGGCTTGAAGCTGGAGCCCGGCTGGCGCCAGGCCTGGGTCACGTGGTTGAACTTGTTCTTGTTGTAGTCGAAGCCGCCGACCATGGCGTGCACCTGGCCGGTCTTGGGGTCCATGGAGACGAAGGCGCCTTCGACCTCGGGCAGCTGGGTGATGGTCCATTCGTTGCCGTCCTTCTGCTTGACGCCCTTGACGACACGGATGACGGCACCGCGGCGGATGCGGGTCTTGGGGTTGCCCTTGTCCGACAGGCCGGAGGTGGCGGGCTTGAGGCCGTCGCCCGTGATGGCGATGGCGTCGCCGCTTTGCAACACTGCCGTTACCTTCTTGGGGTCGGCGTCGAGCACGACGGCGGCCAGCAGTTCGTCGTTGGCCGGGTGGTCGGCCAGCACCAGGGCGACGCGGGCGTCGACTTCCTTGGCGTCGTTCGGCAGGTCGGCATAGGCCTCGGGGCCGCGATAGACCTGGCGCTTCTCGTAGTCGAGGATGCCGCGGCGCAGGGCGCGGTAGGCGGTGTTCTGCTCGCCGCTGTTCAGCGTCAGATAGACATTCAGGCCGCGCGAATAGGCCTCGTCGCCGTACTGGCTGAAGATCAGCTGGCGCGCCGCCTCGGCGACGAACTCGGCGTGCGACGCCGATTCCTGCACCGGGCGGATGCGCAGTTTTTCGGCCTTGGCCTCGTCGCGCTGTTCCTCGGTGATGTAACCCGTCTCGTACATCCGCTCGATGATGTATTGCTGGCGGATGGTGGCCCGCTTGGGGTTGTTGATGGGGTTGTAGGCCGACGGCGCCTTGGGCAGGCCGGCCAGCATGGCGGCCTCGGCGACGCTGAGCTTGTCGAGGGGCTTGCCGAAATAGATCTCGCTGGCCGCCGCGAAACCGTGCGCGCGGTGGCCCAGGAAGATCTGGTTCATATAGATCTCGAGGATCTTTTCCTTGGAGAGTGCCGATTCGATCTTCAGCGCCAGCAGGATCTCGTAGATCTTGCGCGTGAAGGTCTTCTCCGTGGACAGGTAGAAATTGCGCGCCACCTGCATGGTGATGGTGGAGGCGCCCTGGCTGCGCGATTCGCCGACGTTGGCGAGGCCGGCGCGGATGACGCCCAGGTAGTCGACACCGCCATGCTGATAGAAGCGCGCGTCTTCAATTGCCAACACCGCTTCCTGCATGACCTTGGGGATTTCCTTGATCGGCAGGTAGTTGCGGCGCTCCTCGCCAAACTCGCCCAGCAGCACGCCGTCGCTGGACAGCACGCGCATGGGCAGTTTGGGCCGGTAGTCGGTCAGGCCGCTGATGTCGGGCAGGTTGGGGTAGGCCAGGGCCAGGCCCAGAGCCAGCAGCAGCACGACGGCGACGGCCCCGCCGCCGATGAGGCCCAGGCCCCACAAGGCCCAGCGCCCGAGGCGGGAGCTCAGGCGGGTGGGGGAGCGAGATGGGGGCGTGCCGGCGGGCGAAGGACTGGATGCAGCGGAGCGGGGCTTGTCATTCATGAGCCGGCGGGGCGCGCCCAAGGGCGCGTTGGAAGGAGGCGGCGGATTATAGGAAGGGCGGTTGACGCCTCCTTGTATACCGACAGGGGGACCGACCGGCGTGTCAAACGACCGCTTCCCATGTGTTTTTCAGGAGCTTGCAAGTCGGTTGAATCGTGTATGTTTAGCAACGTGGCGTTACCAGCTCGCGCCGAATTTCCGTTCGGCGTCAACGGCTTTGCTGCTAGCATTCAAGTAACTTATTAATAGTCCAGAACGTAACTCGCGTGTCGGGGAGCGTCTCGGAGATAAAGGGCATGGGAATACTTGACGCACTTTTGGGTCGCAAGCACGCCCCCCTGATTGGCCTGGATATCAGTTCTTCCAGCGTCAAGCTGGTGGAATTGAGCCAGACCAAGAGCGGCGAATTCGTTCTGGAGCGTTTCGCGAGCGAGCCCTTCGAGAAGGGCTGGATCGCTGACGGCCAGATCGAGAAATTCGACGAGGTGGCGGACGCGGTGCGTCGTGTCGTGGCGCGCAGCGGCAGCAGGACGCGAGATGCGGCCCTGGCCATGCCGCAGTCGGCCGTCATCACCAAGAAGATCATGTTGCCCGCCGGCCTGCGCGAGGAAGAGCTCGAGCTGCAGGTCGAGGCCGAGGCCAATCAATACATCCCGTTCTCGCTGGACGAGGTCAGCCTGGACTTCTGCGTCATCGGCCCCAGCCCGACTTCGGTGGGTGACGTCGAGGTGCTGATCGCCGCGTCGCGCAAGGACCGCGTGCAGGACCGCCAGGGCCTGGCAGAGGCCGCCGGCCTGCGCCCCGTCGTGCTGGACATCGAGTCCCACGCCTCGCGCATGGCCATGGGCCGCCTCATCGCGGCCCTGCCCAATGAAGGCAAGGACGCCCTCGTCGCGCTGTTCGAGATTGGGGCCGACACCACCAGCCTCAAGGTGCTGCGGGACGACGAACTGCTCTACGACCGGGACCAGTCCTTCGGGGGATCCCAGTTGACGCAACTCATTTCACGCCAGTACGGCTTCTCCTTCGAGGAGGCCGAGCAGAAGAAGCTGGCCAACGAGTTGCCCGAAGACTACGAGACCAGCGTGCTGAATCCCTTCGTCGACAGCCTGTCTCAGGAAATCGGCCGGGCCCTGCAGTACTTCTTCACCAGCACGCCGCATCACAAGGTGCACTACGTGATGCTGGCCGGTGGCACGGCAACGCTGCCGGGCCTGAAGGAGCGTGTGACCGACCTGACGGGCTTTGCCTGCATGGTGGTCAATCCCTTCGAGAACATGGGCATGGGCACGGCCGTGCGGGAGTCCAGGCTGCAGCGTGAGGCACCGTCCTATCTGACCGCCTGCGGCCTCGCGATGCGGAGGTTCTTCCAGTGATCCTGATCAACCTGCTGCCCTACCGCGAAGAGCGGCGCAAGCGGCGCAAGGCAGCCTTTTTCGCGGGCCTGGGTCTCGCCGGCCTGGTGGGTGCGGGCCTCGTCGTGGCGGCCTATCTGATGCTGCAGTTCCTGACCGCGGAACAGCAGTCGCACAACCAGTACATCCAGGGCGAGATCACCAAGCTCGAAGCCCAGATCAAGGACATCGCCGACCTGAAGGCCGAGATCGAGTCCCTGAAGGCCCGCCAGCGCGCCGTCGAGGACCTGCAGACCGACCGCAACACGCCGGTGCAGTTGCTCAACGACATCGCGCGCCTCGCACCCGAGGGCATCTACCTGACGGCGATCCGGCAGGAAGCCAAGGTCGTCACGATCAGCGGCATCGCCCAGACGAACGAGCGCGTGTCCGAGTTCCTGCGCAATGTGTCGCGCAGCTCGGAGTGGCTGGAGAAGCCGGACCTCATCGAAGTCAAGCTGGCCAGCGTCACGACCAACACGCGTGACCAGCGCCGCCTGCTGGAGTTCTCGATGAAGGTCTCGATCAAGACGCCGGTGCGCGAGGCAGCGCCGGGTGCTGCTGCGGCTTCCGCGCCGAAGAAGAGCTGACCGCCATGGCGACCTCCACATCCAAGTTCGACCTGAACGCCTGGTTTGCAGACCTCGCAAGCCAGTTCCAGGGCCTCAATCCCAAAGAGCCCGGCCAGTGGCCGCTGCTGCCCAAGCTCGCGGCCTCGCTGGTCGTGATGCTGGCCGTGGCCATCGCGGGCTATGTCTTCGTGCTGTCCGACGTGCAGGCCGGCCTGGATGCCGAGCGCGACCGCGAGCCGCAGCTGCGCCAGGACTATCACAACAAGCTGGGCCAGGCCGTCAACCTGCCCGAGCTGCGCAAGCAGAAGAGCCAGGTCGAGGAATACGTGACCCAGCTCGAGAAGCAGCTGCCCGGCAAGGCCGAGATCGACTCGCTGCTGTCCGACATCAGCAGCGCCGGCGTCGGTCGCGGCCTGCAATTCGAGCTGTTCCGCCCCGGCCAGGTCGTGGTCAAGGACTACTACGCCGAGCTGCCGATCGCGGTCAAGGTGTCGGGTCGTTATCACGACATCGGCGCCTTTGCCGCGGACGTGTCCAATCTGTCGCGCATCGTCACCCTGCACAACCTCGTCGTCGTCGCGCCGCAGGGCCCGCGCGACGCGAACGGCGCCCTCAGCATGGAAGCCACGGCGCGCACCTATCGCTACCTCGACGCCGGCGAAGTCGCCGAGCAGAGGAAGGCCGCGGCCAAGACGGCGGGAGCCAAGAAATGAAGCGCCTGCTGATGCCCCTCGTCGTGCTGCTGCCGCTGGCCGGTTGCGGTAGCGACATGGACGAGTTGCGCCAATGGATGGCGCAAGAACAGAAAGAAGCCAAGACGACGGTCACGCCGCTGCTGCCGCCGAAGAAGTTCCTGCCGCAGCCCTATGAGTCGGCTGCCGGCGTGGACCCCTTCAGCCCGCAGAAGCTCAGCGTCGCGATCAAGCAGGAGGCGGCGCAGCCGAACTCGTTGCTGACGGCCGAGATCAGCCGGCGCAAGGAGCCTCTTGAGGCGTATCCGCTGGACGGCATGAGCATGGTGGGCAGCCTGACGCGTGAGGGCAAGCGCTATGCGCTGCTGCGCGTCGACAACCTGCTGTATCAGGTCAAGGCCGGGGAATACCTCGGCCAGAACTTCGGCCGGATCACCAAGATCAGCGAGACCGAAATCACGTTGCGAGAAGTCGTCCAGGACGCTGCGGGCGAGTGGATCGAGCGCACCAGTACCCTCCAGCTACAGGAGAAGGGACGATGAAGACACTGCAGGAGAACAAGTCGATGGGCCGTGGCTGGTTGCTGGGATTCGCGCTCACGCTGCTGGCTGTGCCGGCGGCTTGGGCGCAGACGCAGATACGCGCGATCAACACCAGCCAGCAGGCTGGCGTGGAGATCGTGCGCATCGAACTGAGCGAACCCCTGGCGGCCGTGCCGACGGGCTTCACGGTCCAGACGCCACCGCGCATCGCCCTCGATCTGCCGGGCGTCGTGAACGGCATGGGCCGCAACCAGGTCGACATCAACCAGGGCAATCTGCGCTCGGCCGCCGTGGCCCAGGCGGGTGAACGCTCCCGGGTGGTGCTGAACCTGCGCCATGCGTCGAACTACAGCGCCAAGCTGGAGGGCAACGCCCTGGTCGTCGTGCTGGATGCGGCAGCGCAGGTGGCACCCGCCGCCGCCACGGAACCCGTCCATTTCGCGCAGAGTCTGAACGCGGCGCCCCAGGCGCTGCGGGACATCGACTTCCGCCGCGGTGCGGACGATGCCGGCCGCATCATCGTCAACCTGCCGAGCAACCAGGTCGGTGTCGACATCCAGCAGCAGGGCCAGACCCTGGTCGTGGAGTTCCTGCGCTCCAGCCTGCCCGAGAACCTGCGCCGCAAGATCGACGTGGTGGACTTCGGCACGCCGGTGCAGGCCATCACGACGTCGCAGTCTGGCGACCGCGTGCGCATGGTGGTCGAGCCCAAGGGCAACTGGGAGCACAGCGCCTACCAGAGCGACAACCAGTTCGTGCTGGAAGTCCGGCCGATGAAGATCGACCCGAACAAGCTCACCCAAGGCCCCGGCTACGCGGGTGACAAGCTGTCGCTGAACTTCCAGAACATCGAAGTGCGCGCCCTGTTGCAGGTGATCGCCGACTTCACCAACTTCAACGTCGTCACCAGCGACACGGTGACCGGCAGCGTCACGCTGCGCCTGAAGGACGTGCCCTGGGACCAGGCGCTGGACATCATCATGCAGGCCAAGGGCCTGGGCCTGAAGAAGTCCGGCAATGTGCTGTGGATCGCGCCCAAGGACGAACTGGCCGCCAAGGAAAAGCTCGACCTCGAGTCCAAGGCCGCCATCGCCCAGCTCGAGCCGCTGCGCACCCAGTCCTTCCAGCTCAACTACGTGAGAGCCGAGGACATCGCCAAGGGCCTGACGGGCCAGGGCATCAGCTCCAGCGGCGGTAGCGGCGGGAGCAGCAACAGCAGCAGCGGCACAGGTACGGGCACCCGCATCCTGTCCCTGCGCGGCAGCGTCATCTTCGAGCCGCGCACCAACCAGCTCTTCGTGTCCGACATCCCGAGCAAGCTCGAGGAAATCCAGGCCATGATCGTCAAGATCGACATCCCGGTTCGCCAGGTGCTGATCGAGGCGCGCATCGTCGAGGCCAACGACAAGTTCGGCCGCTCGCTGGGCGTCAAGCTCGGCGCCAACGACCTGCGCGGCCAGCAGGGCGGCATTCCCGGCTACAGCGTGGGCGGCGGTAACTACGTGACCATTGGCGGCAACTACAGTGGCATCGGCTCGCAGACCAACCAGGGTGCCGCGGCCAACTACAACAACACGCAGTTCGTCAACATGGCGGCCAACACCTCGTCCGACGCCTTCAGCGGCGGCAACGCGGCGACCGTGGCGCTGTCGCTGTTCAGCGCGACGGCGAATCGTTTCCTGAACCTGGAGCTCTCCGCCCTCGAATCAGACGGCAAGGGCAAGGTCGTGTCCAGCCCGCGGGTCATCACGGCCGACCAGGTCAAGGCGCTGATCGAGCAAGGTGAAGAACTGCCCTACCAGGTGGCCACCGCCAGCGGGGCGACCTCGGTGCAGTTCCGCAAGGCCAACCTCAAGCTCGAGGTCACGCCGCAGATCACGCCCGAAGGTGGCGTCATCCTGAGCGTGGACGTCAACAAGGACAGCCGCGGCACGCTGACGCCCCAGGGCTACGCGATCAACACCAAGCACGTCCAGACACAGGTGCTGGTCGAGAACGGCGGTACCGTCGTCATCGGCGGCATCTACACCCAGGACGAGGGTGAGACCATCAACAAGGTGCCGCTGCTGGGTGATGTGCCCATCCTTGGTAACCTGTTCAAGAACAAGACCCGCACGACGGCGAAGACCGAGTTGCTGATCTTCCTGACGCCCAAGGTCGTCAGCGAGCGTCAGACGGTGCGCTGAAGGATTCACTGAATTGACGATGTGTCGGCCTCGCTGGCTGCGCACGGGAGTGAAAAGAGATGTTGAAGTTTGATATTTGGAGCCGGTCTGCGTTGCTGGCCTTGGGCGGCGGTTTCATCGCCGCAGCCATCACGGCTTGCGGTGGTGGTGGCGGCAGCGCGGGAACGCCTGTTTTTGACGGCCCGGCGTCCAGCCCGGCGTCCAGCCCGACCGCGGCGAGTGCCGTGGCGGCAGACCTGGTCGTGGTGTTGAACAAGTCCGCGATGGTCAACTCCGGAACGGACTCGATCACCGCAACGGTCACGTCGATTGACGGCAACCGCGCTGCCGTAGGCGTTGTCCCCGTCACCGTGGGCGCGAATGCGAATGCCGTGGTGACGGCCAACGGCACGGCGACCGATGCCAAGGGCGTACTGACGGCGACCATCACCCAAGGTTCGGACTCGTCCGTTCGACCTGTGACACTCACCGTCAAATCGGGTTCAGTCACGCGTACGGTGACCTTCGACATCGTCCAGAACTCGGCGCCGACCACGCCGCAAGCGGCGCGGCTGACGCTGAGCCTGAGCGCGTTCAGCGTCACCAATTCGGGCAGTACGGAGGTGACCGCCACGGCAGCCGCCATCGATTCCAACCAGAATGCCGTGGCTGGCGTCCCGATCCAGCTGTCGGTGGCCGATGGCGCGCCACTGGTGGCCAATGCCCCCAGTTCATTCCTCATCGCGAACGCGACTCAGACGGGTGCCAACGGGCAGGTGAGTGGCACGGTCAACATCGGCTCGAATCATTCCAATCGCACGGTGACGGTGACGGCACAAAGTGGTGGACTGACCGCCACCGCGGCCTTCCAGGTGACCGGTACCCAGTTCACCCAGGCCAGCCCTGTGCCCTCGGTCGTGACGGCCGGCCAGGCAGGCAAGGTGCTCTACACCCTGTCGGATGTGAACAACAATCCGATGCGCAACATTCCCATCACCGTGTCGGGCAATGGCGTCACGACCCAGTCGGGCACCACCAATCTGAACGGCGACTTCACCTTCAACTACACGGCGCCCAACGCGCCGGGCGACATCCTGCAGTTCAAGGCGGTTGCGGGTGGCGTGGAATCCCCGGTGACGGTGACCATTGCGGGTGGCGCGACGACGGTGCCGCCCGCCGGATCGACGCCCGTGTCCAAGACCTTGAACCTGTCGGCGGACGTGGTGTCGGTCAATACCGCCACGTCGAGCAATCAGATCTCCATGTACGCCATCTTCCGCGATGGCAGCAATGCGCCCATCAACAATGTGCGCGTGCTGTTCGATGCGACGGGTGACAACGGCACCGGCTTCATCGGGTCGACGGACTACTCGAAGACGCCCCCGGTCAACAACTCGGTGCTGTCCGACGCCTCGGGCACGGCCACGACCACCTACAAGTCGGGCGGCGTCAGCAGTCCCACGAATGGGGTGACGATCCGCGCCTGCTGGAAGACCAGCGATTTCGTGGCGGGTGAGACCGTGGCGAGCTGCCCGGCCGCCAATCTGCTGACCACCACGCTGACCATCGTGTCGAATCCGGTCTCGATCTCCATCGGTACGGACAACAAGATCACGAGTGGCCCCTCCAGCCTGACCTACGTCAAGAAGTACGCCGTGCTGGTCGTTGACTCGGCCGGCAACCCCAAGCCCGACGTTCAGATCACGCCCTCGGTGGATCTGGGCGGCTACGGCAAGGGCAGCTATGTGTTCGACGACATCAATGGCATCTGGTTCCGCAGAGACGCTACACCACCCGCTCCGCCGCTGTCCCAGGACGGATACCTCACCGCGTACTGCGTGAATGAGGATCTGAATCGCAATGGTGTCATCGACACCGGAGAAGACAACAACGGCAACAAGCAGCTCGATCCCCGCAAGTCTGACGTGGCCATCACGTTGGTTGGTGCCACCAAGACCGACGCCAATGGCGTGGCCGTGCTGCAGCTTGAATACACGAAGAATCTCGGCAGCTGGGTCAAGTTCAAGATCACCGTCACCGCGGCAGGTGTCTTGAGTCCGCCGGCCTACTATCCGATTGGTGTTCCCGTGGCTCTGCCGTCGCTGTCGTGGACCGCGTTGGGCATGACCCGGGCTCCGACCAAGGACTACCTTGGCACGTATGAGTGGCTGCCCGTTGACACGAACGACATGACGACCAAGATCACGCCGCCGCCGTTCGTGGTCAGTCCTTATGCCACCTCCACCGACTGCGCAGCAGCCAACTGATGTGATCGCTCTGGTGGGTATGCCCGGCGGTGGCAAGTCCACCGTCGGCAAACAACTGGCACGCCAAATTGGCGTGCCTTTTGTCGATTCGGACCATGAAATCGAGCAGCGCATCGGCGGTTCCATCAAGCAGTTCTTCGAGCGTCATGGCGAGGAAGCCTTCCGGGACGTCGAGACCGAAGTCATCGCCGAACTGATCGGCCGCTCCGGCGACTGCGTGCTGGCCACGGGCGGTGGCGCCGTGCTGCGCGAGCGCAACCGCGAGCTGCTGCACAACGGCGCGACGGTGCTCTATCTGCGCTCCACGCCCGAGGACCTGTTCCGCCGCCTGCGCCACGACACGACGCGGCCGTTGCTGCAGGTGCGCGACCCACTGGCCAAGCTGCGCGAGCTGCACCAGCAGCGCGACCCCCTCTACCGCCGCTGCGCCCACTATGTGCTGGAGAGCGCCCGCCCGTCGGTGCACGCTCTCGTCAACATGGCACTGATGCAACTGGAGCTGGCAGGCCTGCTCGACCCCGCACGCGTCGCCGCCACCGTCGGCGCCGAGCCGCTTTGATGCCGGCTTGACGGGAAGCGGAGGGCCGCCGCCGAGGCGGCTCTTACACTTGGCCGCATGCCCGCCACCGATACCGTCCGCATCCAGCTTCCCGACGACCGCGACTACGAAATCCGCATCGGTTCGGGCTTGCTGGACGAGCCCGCCAGCTGGCAGCAGCTGCCCAGGGCGGCTGCAGCCGTCATCGTCAGCAACGAGACCGTGGCGCCGCTGTATGCCGCTCGTCTGCGCGAGCGCTTGCTGGCCGTCTACAAGCGCGTCGATGTCGTCGTGCTGCCCGACGGTGAGCAGCACAAGGACTGGGCCAGCTTGAATCGCATCTGCGACCACCTGCTCGGCGAGGCCCTGGACCGCAAGACCGTGCTGTTCGCGCTCGGTGGCGGCGTCATCGGCGACATGACGGGCTTTGCGGCCGCCATCTATATGCGCGGCGTGCCCTTTGTGCAGGTGCCCACGACGCTGCTGGCCCAGGTCGACTCCTCGGTGGGTGGCAAGACGGCCATCAACCATCCGCTGGGCAAGAACATGATCGGGGCCTTCTACCAGCCCGAGCGTGTCATCGCCGACCTCGACACGCTGGACAGCCTGCCCGACCGCGAACTGCGCGCCGGCCTGGCCGAGGTCATCAAATACGGGCCCATCGCCGATGCGGCCTTCCTGTGCTGGATCGAGGACAACCTCGATGCCCTGCTGGCCCGTGACAAGGCGGTACTGGGCTACGCCGTGCGGCGCAGCTGCGAGATCAAGGCCGACGTCGTGGGTCAGGACGAGCGCGAGCAGGGCCTGCGCGCCATCCTGAACTTCGGTCACACCATCGGCCATGCCATCGAGGCCGGCATGGGTTACGGTGCCTGGCTGCACGGCGAGGCCGTCGCTTGCGGCATGGTGCTGGCGGCCGACCTGTCGCAGCGCATGGGCCTGATGCCGGCGGATTTCGTCGCCCGCCTGAAGCGGCTTGTCGAGAGGGCAGGGCTGCCGGTGCAGCCGCCCAAGCTCGGTGCCGAGCGCTACCTGTCGCTGATGCGCGTGGACAAGAAGGCCGAGGCGGGCGAGATCCGTTTTGTCCTCATCGAGGCGCTGGGCCAAGCCGGCCTGCACTCGGTGCCGGACTCGCGCATCGTCGAGACGCTGGTGGCCCACGGAGCGGCTTGACATGTCGCCACCGCGCCCGGCCTACGCCGCCGACCCGGCGCGCAGCCGTGGGCGCCGCTTGGCTGAACCAGCCGCACCGACGCGCAGTGACTTCCAGCGCGATCGCGACCGCATCATCCACAGCACGGCTTTTCGTCGCCTGGTCTACAAGACCCAGGTCTTCCTCAACCACGAGGGCGACCTGTTCCGTACGCGGCTGACGCACTCGCTGGAGGTGGCCCAGCTCGGCCGCTCCATCGCCCGCAGCCTGGGCCTGGACGAGGACCTCGTCGAAGCCGTCGCCCTGGCCCATGACCTCGGCCACACGCCCTTCGGCCACGCCGGGCAGGACGTGCTGGACGACTGCATGAAGGGCCACGGGGGCTTCGAGCACAACCTGCAGTCGTTGCGGGTCGTCGATCACCTCGAGCAGCGCTACCCCGAGTTCGACGGCCTCAACCTCTGCTTCGAGACGCGCGAGGGCATCCTCAAGCATTGCTCGCGTCGCAATGCCGAGCTGATCGAGGCGGTCGAGCCGGACGGCATCGCAACCCGCTTCTTGAATGGCGGCCAGACCAGCCTGGAAGCCCAGCTCTGCAACCTCGCCGATGAGGTCGCCTACAACGCCCATGACGTCGACGACGGCGTGCGCTCGGGTTTGATCGAGCTGGAGCAGCTGCTGGAGGTCGAGCTGGTGCGCGAGCACTGGCAGGCCTCGCGGGATGCTCATCCGGCACTGGCGGGCAAGCGCCTGTTGTTCGAGACCATACGCCGCATGCTGTCGGCCCAGGTCTACGACATCATCGACGCCACGCGTGCCGCCCTGGCCGAAGCCGCTCCTGCCGACGTCGAGGCCGTGCGCCGGTCCGACAAGCCGCTGTTGCGCTTCAGCCCGGACATGCGCACCAAGAGCACGGCGCTGAAGCGCTTCCTGTTCGCCAACCTCTACCGCCACCCCCAGGTGCAGTCCACCCGGGCTCGTGCCGAGCAGGTGCTGCGCGACCTGTTTGCAGCCTACTCGTCCGACGCGAGCCAGATGCCCGCCGACTTCGCCGATCGTCCCGACCGTGAGCGCGCCTGCGCCGACTACATCGCCGGCATGACCGACCGCTTTGCGATTCGCGAGCATCTCAGATTGACCGGCAAGAGCCTGTTCTGAGAAATTAGGGTCGGAGTCGATTATCCTGAGCGCTTCCAATCCGGCTGCTGTGCCGCAAGGAATGCATTCATGGCTCGTCTCCCTCGCCTGATCCTGCCGGGTCAGCCCCACCACGTCATCCTGCGCGGCAACAACCGCCAAGCCATCTTCTTCAGCGATCACGACCGCCAGCACATGCTGGCGACGCTGGGTGAGGTCGCCGCCCTGTACCGGGTCGCCATCCACGCCTATGTGTTGATGGACAACCACCTCCACCTGCTGCTGACGCCGCCCGAGGCAGACGCCCTCAGTCGCATGATGCAGGCCCTCGGCCGACGCTATGTGGCCTGGTTCAACACCCGCCACCAGCGCAGCGGCACGCTCTGGGAAGGGCGGTTCCGGGCGGGGCTGATCGAGGGCGAGCGTCATCTGCTGGCCTGCATGCGCTATATCGAGCTGAATCCGGTCCGCGCCGGGCTGTGCCAGGAAGCTGCGCAATGGCCGTGGTCCAGCGCTGCCCACCATCTGGGGCGGACGCGCAGCCCGCTGGTGACGGAGCACGAGCTGTATTGGTCGCTTGGCAACACACCCTTCGAACGCGAGCATGGCTATGCCGAACTGATGGGGCAGGGCACCACGGCGCTGGAGCAACAGCAGTTCACCGAAGCGGTGCTGCGTGGGCGGCCGGTCGGCAGCGCGACCTTCCTCGACGCCCTGGCCGACGTCCATCCGAAGGTGGCCGTCAAACGGCCGCGCGGTCGTCCTCGGAAGGCGCCGCTTCCGACGGCACCTGGCGAATCGCCGTGAATGACGACACTATGGCCCCAATTAAATCTTGGTGGCGCCATGGAAAACAAATATTCGACTCCGACCCCAATTTAATCAAGTTGCCGCATTTGCTGCACTGCATTAATCTCGCGCCCTGTTGTGTTCCAGGAGGGCGCCATGAGCCACGCCGCGCAGATTCAAGCCGAGATCCAAGACCTTGCCGAACATGGGCTCTACCGCGCAGCCAATGAGAAGGACGCCTGCGGCCTGGGCTTCGTGGCCCATATCAAGGGCCAGAAGGCGCACAACATCGTCCAGCAGGGTCTGAAGATCCTCGAGAACCTGGACCACCGCGGCGCGGTGGGTGCCGACAAGCTGATGGGCGACGGGGCCGGCATCCTGATCCAGATCCCGGACGAGTACTACCGCGCCGAAATGGCCCAGCAGGGCATCAACCTGCCGCCCCCCGGCGAGTACGGCGTCGGCATGATCTTCCTGCCCAAGGAGCACGCCTCCCGCCTGGCCTGCGAACAGGAACTCGCCCGCGCCATCAAGGCCGAAGGCCAGGTGCTGATCGGCTGGCGCGACGTGCCGGTGGACCGCGACATGCCCATGTCGCCCACGGTGCGCGAGAAGGAGCCGGTGATCCGCCAGATCTTCATCGGCCGCGGCCCGGACATCATCGTGCCCGACGCGCTGGAGCGAAAGCTCTACGTCATCCGCAAGACGGCCTCCAGCGCCATCCAGGCACTCAAGCTCACGCACAGCCGCGAGTACTACGTGCCGTCGATGAGCTGCCGCACCGTCATCTACAAGGGCCTGCTGCTGGCCGACCAGGTCGGCAAGTACTACCTGGACCTGGCCGACCCGCGCGTCACCTCCGCCATCGCCCTGGTGCACCAACGCTTCTCCACCAACACCTTCCCCGAGTGGCCGCTGGCCCACCCCTACCGCATGGTCTGCCACAACGGCGAGATCAACACGGTCAAGGGCAACTTCAACTGGATGCGTGCCCGCGAAGGCGTCATGAAGTCCCCCGTGCTGGGCGACGACCTGAAGAAGCTCTACCCCATCAGCTTCGAGCACCAGTCCGACACGGCCACCTTCGACAACGCCATCGAGCTGCTGACCATGAGCGGCTACCCGCTCGCCCATGCCGCCATGATGATGATCCCGGAAGCCTGGGAGCAGCACGAAGGCATGGACGAGCGCCGCCGCGCCTTCTACGAGTACCACGCCGCCATGATGGAGCCGTGGGACGGCCCCGCCGCCATGGCCTTCACGGACGGTCGCCAAGTCTGCGCTGCGTTGGACAGAAACGGTCTGCGGCCTGCTCGTTATTGCATCACCGACGACGACCTCGTCGTCATGGCCTCCGAGTCGGGCGTGCTGCCCATCCCCGAAGCCAAGATCGTCAAGAAATGGCGCCTGCAGCCCGGCAAGATGTTCCTCATCGACCTGGAGCAGGGCCGCATCGTCGACGACGAGGAACTGAAGAACCAGTTCGCCAACGCCCGCCCCTACCGCCAGTGGATCGAGAACGTCCGCGTCAAGCTGGACGACATCGAAGTGCCGGAAGCCGGCCGCCCCGGTTTCACGACCACGCTGCTCGACCGCCAGCAGGCCTTCGGCACCACGCAGGAAGACATCAAGTTCCTGCTCGCCCCCATGGCCGCCAATGGCGAAGAGGGCATCGGTTCCATGGGCAACGACTCGCCGCTGGCGGTGCTGTCGGGCAAGAACAAGCCGCTCTACAACTACTTCAAGCAGCTCTTCGCCCAGGTCACGAATCCGCCGATCGACCCGATCCGCGAAAACATCGTGATGTCGCTGAACAGCTTCATCGGCCCCAAGCCGAACCTGCTGGACATCAACGCCATCAACCCGCCGATGCGTCTCGAAGTCAGCCAGCCCATCCTGGACTTCGACGACATGGCCCGCCTGCGCGGCATCGAGGCGCCCACCCACGGCAAGTTCAAGCCCAGCGAGCTGGACATCACCTACCCGCGCGACTGGGGCCGTGCCGGCGTGGAAGCTCAGCTGGCTTCGCTGTGCGCCTCGGCCGTGGACGCCATCAAGACCGGCCACAACATCCTCATCATCACGGACCGCCACCTCAGCGCCGACCGCATCGCCATTCCCGCGCTGCTGGCCCTGTCCGCCGTCCACCATCACCTGGTGCGTGAAGGCCTGCGCACGACGGCCGGCTTGGTCGTCGAGACCGGCACCGCCCGCGAGGTGCACCACTTCGCCGTGCTGGCCGGCTATGGCGCCGAAGCCGTCCACCCCTATCTGGCCCTCGAGACGCTGGAAGCCATGGGTGACGAGCTGCCGGCCAAGCTGAGTGCCGAGCAGGCCCGCTACAACTACATCAAGGCGGTGGGCAAGGGCCTGTCCAAGATCATGTCCAAGATGGGCATCTCGACCTACATGTCCTACTGCGGCGCGCAGATCTTCGAGGCCATCGGCCTGAAGGCGGACTTCGTCGAGAAGTACTTCCGCGGCACGGCCACCCAGGTCGGCGGCATTGGCGTGTTCGAGGTGGCGGAGGAAGCCATCCGCATGCACGAGGCCGCCTTCGGCGACGACCCGCTGCTGGACAGCATGCTGGAGACCGGCGGCGAGTACGCCTGGCGCACCCGCGGCGAAGAACATATGTGGACGCCGGACGCCATCGCCAAGCTGCAGCACAGCTCGCGCAGCGGCAAGTTCGAGACCTACAAGGAATACGCCCAGATCATCAACGACCAGAGCAAGCGCCACATGACGCTGCGCGGCCTGTTCGAGTTCAAGTTCGACCC
>CBHWBD010000051.1:0-27745 GCA_966111775.1 uncultured Comamonadaceae bacterium
AGCCCCATGCTGGACGCCATCGCCCGCGCGCCGCTGTGGGAGCACGGCCTGGACTACGGCCACGGCACCGGCCATGGCGTGGGCTACTTCATGAACGTGCATGAAGGACCGCAGAGCATCAGCAAGGCGATTGCCGAGCCGGCCATGGCCATGGAGCCCGGCATGATCACCTCCATCGAGCCGGGCCTGTACCGGCCGGGCCAGTGGGGCGTGCGCATCGAGAACCTCGTCATGAACGTGGCCCTCGAGACGCCGGAGAAGAACGCCTTCGGCGAGATGCTGGAGTTCGAGACGCTGACGCTCTGCCCCATAGCCACGAGCTGCATCGACACGAGCCTGCTGCGCGCCGACGAGGTCGCCTGGCTGAACGACTACCACGCCACCGTGCGCGAGCGCCTGGCACCCAAGGTCAGCGGCGCGGCCCTGGCCTGGCTGCTGGAACGCACCCAGCCCCTGGCGGCCTGATGCGCAGTGCCGCCGCCCTGCTGGTCTTGCTGGCGGCGGCGGCCGGTGCGCAGACGCGCTACGAAGGGCTGTGCGACGCCTCGGCGGCGGTGGCCCTGGACGCAGGTCATTTCGTCGTCGCCGACGATGAGCACAACAGGCTGACCATCTACCGGCGCGGCGAGCCCCAGGCCGTGGGAGAGGTCGAGCTCGACAAGTTCCTGAAGACCGACAAGGAGGCCGACCTCGAAGGCTCGGCCCAGGTCGGCAACCGCATCTACTGGATTGGCTCGCATGCGCGCAACAGCGCGGGCAAGGTGAGAGAAGACCGGCAGCGCTTCTTCGCCACCGAGATCCGCGGCACGACCGTCGAGCCCATCGGCAAGCCCTATACGTCGCTGCTGATCGACCTGCTCGCCGCGCCGGCGGTCGCGCCGCTGAAGCTGGCCGACGCGGCCGGCCGCGCAGCCGAGGCGGAAGGCGGCTTCAACATCGAAGGCCTGGCGGCGGCGCCCGATGGCAGCCTGCTGATCGGCCTGCGCAATCCCATCCCGCAGGGGCGCGCCCTCGTCATCCCGCTGCTGAACCCGGCCGATCTCGTGGCCGGCAAAGGCCCGGCGCGCTTCGGCAGCGCCATCCGCCTGGACCTGGGCGGGCGCGGCGTGCGCTCCATCGACCGCATCGGCAGCAGCTATCTCATCGTCGCCGGCCCGCCGGCCGACGAAGGCACGTTCGCCCTGTTCCGCTGGAGCGGCAAACCCAACGACATGCCCGTGCCCGTCAAGGCCGAACTGGGCACGTTGAGGCCCGAGGCGCTGTTCGCCTGGCCCGACGGGCAGCTCACCCTGCTCAGCGACGACGGCGGCGTGATGGTGGGCAAAAAGGCCTGCAAGGACGCCGACAAGTCCAAGCGTGCCTTCCGCGCCATCGACATCAAGCCTTAGTCCTGCGGCACAGCATCAACGCGGCCAGCGCCGGCAGCAGCAGGGCCAGGGTCGCCGGCTCCGGCACGCTGTTGGTGTCGACGTAGGCCGCACTGGTGGTCGTCGGGCTCCACCAGATCGCATTGGTCTTGCCCTGGATGGAATAGGCAAAGGCGTTGACGAAGGGGTTGACGCGATCGAAGACGATGAGGAAGTCGTTGAAGGCCCCATCGCCGACGACGGCGTTGGCGCCGCGCACAAGGGCGCCGATGGCGGTCTGGGTCGCGCCCTGGTTGGCGATGCCGACTTCGGCCATCGTGTACTGGTGGCCGGCAATCTCGATGTCGATGCTGAGGAAGCTGGCGATGGGATCGGCCTTGTTGGCCGTGTCCCAGGTCAGGCGGGCATCGATCTCGCCATCGAAGCCGGGCCATTGCGTGCCGGCGTTCTGAAAGCCTGAGGCCTTGAGTTCCAGCGTCACGGGGCTGGCGAGGGCGGCGCCCGCGCCCAGGCTCAGGGCAAGGACGGCGGCGGCGCGGGCGAGAAGGGTTGAAGCGAAGGACATGGGGGGCTCCCGGGTTGAAGACATGTCCAAGTTAGAGGCACTTGCCCATCGCCTCTACCCCCGAGGCACTGGCCCCCCGCCGGGGAACCGCCGGGCCGTATCGGGCACTACATGCGCGAGTGCTGACGCTTTGCAGCGCTCAAAGCGACGGCTTGAGTGCCGCGTCCGCCCCCCCGAAGCTGGTGGCCAGTTGCGCCTTCACTGGGGCCACTTCTGTTGCCGGCTTGCCCTGGGCCTGCAGCGATTGCAGCAGGCCGCGCAGGGCCCAGCCGCTGGTGGGGTGCTCGGCCAGGTCGGCGCGAAAGCTCGCCTCGGCCTGGGTCCAGCGCGCGGCCTTGAGCTGCATGTCGCCCAGGGCCAGGCGCGAGCCGGCGGCCAGCATGGGCGGCTCGCTGCGGTCGACGAACTTGCCGTTCTCGACGGCCTGGGCCTGCAACTCGAAGGCGGCGTCGCTGCGTCCTTCGGCGAGCGCGATCTCGGCACCCAGCCTTGCCTTGGCCACCTGGGCCAGGCCCCGCACCACCTTGTCCACGTACTCGTCGCCGGCGTTCTCCTTGACCAGCCGGTCGGCCACAGGCACGACCTGCGCGTAGGCCTGCCTGGCTTCCTCCAGGCGACCTGTGCGCACCAGAGCCACGCCGCGCGCCTGCTGCCCGAGCACGAGAGCGATGCCGTGCTTGTCGCTGGGCAAGGGTTCGGCCAGCACGGCGCCCCAGCGCTCCAGCCGCATCAGCGTCAGCAGGGGCAGGCTGCGCAGGTATTCCCCATAGGCAAAGGTCCACTGTTCGGCCCGCACAGCACCCTTGCGCGCATTGGCCAGCGCCACGTCACCGCGCCCCTGCATCAGCGACGCGAACCACAGATAGGAGCCGTTGTGGCCGCGCCAGTCCTTGCCGGCGCTGAAGCCCTGGCGCTGCAGTTCGGCTTCGCGCGCATCGTCCAGAGCCAGGGCACGCTCGTTGACGGCAGCGGCATCGGCATAGCGCCCCAGCAGACCGAAGGTGTGCGCGGGCATATGCACCAGATGGGGCGATTGCGGCGCGAGAGCACCGAGGCGCTCGGCCGCGGGAAGGGCACGATGCGCCTGGCGAGGCGTGTCCACCGCGTGGATGAGGTAGTGGTTGACGCCGGTGTGCTGCGGGTGGCGGGCCACAGCTGCTTCCAGCCGCGTCGCCAGCGTGCCGATGCGGCCGCTCGGCGTACCGGCATCGTCATCCCACCAGTCGCCACGGGTGGCGATCATCTCGGCCTCGGCCCACATCGACAGCAGGTCAGGGTCGTCCGGCGCGCCATCGGCCAGCGCATGCAGGCGGTCGGCATAGGCCACGTCCAGCGGGTCGGCGCGCTTGGCCGAACCGCCCGACTTCTGGCCGCAGACCGGCGCCGTCAGCACCGCGACCGTGGCCTTCTGGCTGGCATGGCCATAGCGCAGCGCCATCGCGTCGATCAAGTCGCGCTCGCGCGGGCTGGCATTCGCACGCAGGCGCACCGCCAGGTCCACATAGCGCTTGGCCTCGGCCAGGTCGCCGCGGTCGGGCGCATTGATATTGGGCCCGAGCTGCCAGGCCACGCCCCAGGCGCACAGCGCGCAGTCGGGGTCGGCTGCCAGCGCGGCCTTGAACATGCGCACCGCCTCGACCTCGTTGAAGGCATAGGCCTGGGCCATGCCCTGGTCGAAGAGGCGGCGGGCTTCGTCCGAGCGCGTCGTCACGGCGAGGTCGACGCTGCCATAGCCCTCCAGCCGCGGCGCGCGCGCGCTGCGGTCCACCTGCAGGGGCAGGCCCGAACAGGAGGCCAGCACGCACAGCGACAAGAGACACAGGCGCCACGACGGCCGGCGGACGCGACTGGAAGAAGGCTGAGACATTTGCTGGAGACTCCCTGGCGATGCGGGGAGCCTAGGCGGGAGCGCCCTGCCCCGCCATTGGGCCGAGTCCTTAGGCTGCGATCGCCTCGGCGCGCCGCAGGACGGGGTAGCGCCAAACCAGGGCCGCACTGGCCAGCAGTTGCAGCAGCACGCCGGCAAACACCGGCACGGCGCTGTCCGCGTGCCCGAGGAAAGGCGCCACCAGCTGCGTGCCCAGCGCACCGGCGGCCAGCAAGGCCAGCACCAGCAGGGCGGTCCCGCGGCCCATCTGCGCGGGCGGCAGGGCCAGGGCATCGACAAAGGTGGCCGGCCCGCGGACGGCCAGCGCGCCGCAGAAGCACATCCAGTAGGCCGCCACGACGGCGTAAGGCAGTCGCTGTCCCGCTCCGGCCAGCAGCAGGGCCAGCGTGCAGGCCACCAGCTGCGCCACACTGCCCAGCCTCACGACACGCGCATGACCCAAGCGCTTCGCCAGCTTGCCCGATTGCGAGGCCCCCAGCATGAAGGAGCCGACGCCGAGCACCTGCAGCAGCGCGAAGGCCGCCGTGCCCAGGCCGAGGGTGTGCTGCAGCAACTGCGGCGCACTGGCCAGGAAGGTCAGCAGCGCGCCTATGCACAGCGCATGCGAACCCGCCAGGCGCAGATAGCTGCGGTTGCGCAGGATGCCGAGGTAGCCCGCGTCGTGCTTCATGTCGAGACCCGGCAGCTTGCGCGGCGCGATCTTCACCACCCAGGGCAGCACCAGCAGAGCCAGCGCGGCCAGCACCCAGAAGGTGCCGCGCCAGTCGGTCATGCGCAGCAGCAGCGCGCCAATCACCGGCCCGGCCGCGGGCACAATGGCCTCGACCATGGAGATGGCCGCGATGCCGCGCACCACATCGGCATCCGCCAGCGTCGCGCGCACGACGGTCGGCGCCACCACCGTGGCCGCTGCGGCCGACACGCCCTGCAGCAGCCGCAACACCAGCAGCATCTCGATGTTGGGCGCGAGCGCGCAGCCCAGGCTGGTCAGCACCAGCAGGACGAGACCGACCTGGATGCACAGCCGCGGGCCGAGGCGGTTCAGCAGTTCGCCCCACAACAGCTGGGCACCGGCCAGGCCGGCGAGATAGACGGCCACCGTGGCCTGGGCCAGCGGCACGCTGATGCCCATGCCGGTCTGCAAGGCAGGCACCGCCGGCAGATAGAGGTCCATCGCGGCCATGCTGACGCCGGTGACGAAGGCCAGCGGCAGGATGGTCCGTATGGAAGCGGAAGGGGACGCGGGAGGGGAATGCATGAGGGAGCCTCTTCTTCACAGAGGGCGCCCTTGATCTGACGTCCCGATCGAGCGTGGCGGAAGCGTCATGGCCTCCGTCGCAGCACCCCTCGGCGAGACGATGCCGCGGCAACCACCGCAGCACGGCAGCTATTCTAGGCAAGGCACACTGCGGTGATGGACCAGGTGGATATTGCCGTCATCGGCGCCGGCGTCGTCGGCCTCGCCATCGCCCGCGAGCTGGCGCTGCGCGGGCGCGAGGTGGTCGTCATCGAGGCGGCCGGCGCCATCGGCACGGGCATTTCCTCGCGCAACAGCGAGGTCATCCACGCCGGCCTCTACTACCCGGCAGGCAGCTTGAAAGCCAGGCTTTGCGTACGTGGCAAGGCCCTGCTCTACGACTACTGCGAGGCGCGCGGCATTGCGCACAGTCGCTGCGGCAAGCTGGTCGTCGCGACGCGTGAAGCCGATGTGCCGCGGCTGCAGAAGATCGCCGCCAGCGGAGCAGCCAATGGCGTCGATGACTTGCGCTTGCTCGGCCGCACGCAGACGCTGGCCCTGGAGCCGGCGCTGAACGCCGCCGGCGCGCTGCTGTCGCCATCGAGCGGCATCGTCGACAGCCATGGGCTGATGACCGCGCTGCTGGCCGACGCCGAGAACGCCGGCGCGACGCTGGCCCAGGCCAGCCCGGTCACGGGCGGCGGGCGCGACCGCGAAGCCTGGACGCTGCGCTGCGGCGAAGACTTCGAGCTGGGCGCGCGCTGCGTCATCAACGCGGCCGGGCTGTTCGCTGCGCAGGTGGCCGAATCCCTCGGTACGCCGGCACCCAAGCTGCGCTTTGCACGCGGCCACTATTTTTCGCTGGCCGGCCGGGCGCCCTTCTCGCGGCTGATCTACCCGCTGCCGGTGGACGGCGGCCTGGGCGTGCACCTGACGCTGGACCTGGGCGGCCAGGCGCGCTTCGGGCCGGACGTGCAATGGCTGCCCGACACCGACCCGGCCACGCTGGATTACGCCGTCGACCCGACCCTGGCGCCGGCCTTCGAGGCCGAGGTGCGAGGCTACTGGCCGGGCCTGCCCGAAGGCGCGCTGCAGCCGGCCTACAGCGGCATCCGACCCAAGCTGACGGGGCCTGGCGAGGCGGCGGCCGACTTCTGCATAGCCACCGCCACGCCGGGCCTGGTGCAACTCTTCGGCATCGAATCCCCCGGGCTGACGGCCTCCCTGGCCCTGGCCGAAGAGGTCGCTGCCCAGTTGCTCAGGCCGTGACGCTGAGCTGAGAGTCGGTGCTGGAAGACTGCAACCAGTTCTTGCTGAGCTGGTCGTAGAGCTTCTGCGCCAGCGCAGCGATGTCGCTGTTGGCGCTGCTCTGGCTGCCATCGGAACCCGCCGTCTGCGCGAGCTCCTTCAGCTGGCCGGCCAGCCTCTCGATCTGCGACACCGTGCCGTCCTGGTTGACGTCGAGCGGGTCGTAAGTCGTGGACGTCGAACTGGTGGAGCTGCTGCCGCCGGATGCAGCCGCCGGCGGTGGGCCGCCTGCACCGTGCGGGCCGCCTTCATGCCGATGCGCCTTGCCGGCCTCGAACTCGGCCTTGGACAACTGGCCGTCGCCGTCGGTGTCGAGCTTGGCGAACAGGTCGCTGTCGCCGCCTTCGTCGTTGGCCGCACCGCGCGACTGCGCGAAATCCATCGTCGACGACGGCGGCGGCATCAGGTCGCGCATGCCCTGGCTCAGCTCCTCACTGGAGAGGCTGCCGTTGCCGTCGCTGTCCATCTTCTTCAACAGCTCGGCGCTGTTGCCGGCCTGGGCGCTGAGGGGCCCCTTCTCCAGCATGGCCGCCAGCTCGGTGGCGTCGACGCTGCCACTGCCGTCGCTGTCCACCTTGGAGAACATCTTGGCTTCGTGTTCGGCTCGGCGGTTCGAACTTGTTTCCCAGGACCGGTTGGCACCGCCCAGGCCGCTGATCGTGCTCATTGGCTACTCCTTTCAAGGGTTGTGGATCGCCCCGCGGCCCTGTGCGGCGGGACGATTCATTCTTGAAAGCGTGAGTAAGGCCTTCGTATGCGCCATGTGTCCGGACAGACACAAAGCGGGGTTCCAAAGCGCGAACTGGGCGGTGATGGCCGCCCAGTTCCTGCAATTCCCATGAGGGCGCTCTTCAGCCCTTGGCCGACTGCTTCGCGATGATGGCGTCGGCGGCGTGCTCGGCCTGCTGCAGCGGCTGGTTCAGGGCCTGGGTCGAATAGGCCGGCGTGGCGGGGGCCGGCGCGCCGAGCACGGCGCCGCCGGTGTCGTGCGTGTCGACGGTCACGTCCATGGACAGGCCGATGCGCAGCGGGTGCTCGCGCAGCTCGGCCGGGTCCAGCGCAATGCGCACCGGCACGCGCTGCACGACCTTGATCCAGTTGCCGGTCGCGTTCTGTGCCGGCAGCAGCGAGAAGGCGCTGCCCGTGCCAGGCGACAGGCCCAGCACCTTGCCGTGGTACTCGACCTTGCCGCCATAGGTGTCGGCCGAAAGCAGGGCCGCCTGGCCGACGCGGATGTTGCGCAGCTCGGATTCCTTGAAGTTGGCATCGACCCAGAGCTGCTCCAGCGGCACGATGGACATCAGCGCCGTGCCCGGGATGACGCGGCTGCCGACCTGCACGCTGCGCTTGCCGACATAGCCCGACACCGGCGACACGACGGCGTTGCGGCGCAGGGCCAGCCAGGCCTGCACATAGTCGGCCCGCGCGGCCAGCACGCTGGGGTGCTGGGCCAGGGCCACGCCCTGCACGCCGGCGCGCGAGGCATCGACCTGGCGCTGCGCCACTTCGAGCGCCGCTTGAGCCGTCTTGACGGCCTGCTGGGCGTGGGCGATCTCTTCGGCCGGCAACGTATTGTCGGCCGCCAGCGGCTGGCGGCGGGCCAGGTCGTCCTGGGCGCGCTTCAAGTCCTGACGGCGCAATTCGACGGTGGCTTCGTACTGAGGGACGCCGGCATAGCGCTCGCGCAGCTGGCGCACAGCGCCACCGAGGCGCGCCTCGGCCTGGGCCAGGGCCACTTCGGCATCGACGGGATCGAGCTTGACCAGCTCGGCGCCGGCCTGCACCAGCTGGGTCTCGTCGGCGCGGATCTCGGCGACATTGCCGGTGACCTGGGACGACAGCGTGACCATATTGCCGCCGACATAGGCGTTGTCGGTCTCCTCGCGCTTGGACAGCACCAGGGCCGAGTAGATGGCGTAGAGCACGCCGGCGACGACGAAGAGGGCCGTGATGCCGACGAGGGCCCAGCGGCGCTTGCGCTCCAGCGGGGGTGGAGCAAGGGGTTCGGTGGTGGACATGGTTCAGTTCCCGGAAATGGCGGCGGGCGCTTCGGCATGGAAGCCACCGCCCAAGGCTTGCGTCAGCGCGACTTCGGTCTGCAGACGCCGGCTGGTCAGTTGGAGTTCGGCCTGGCGATCGCGCAACAGGGCCAGGCCGGCCTGCACGGTGCTGGCGCGGTCGGCCAGGCCCTGGCGCTGGCGGGCCTGGGCGCTGCGCTGCTGGGCTTCGAGCAGCGTGGCGGCTTCGTGCTGCTGCGTGGCTTGCGCGGACAGGCCCTGCAGCGCGGCTGCGGCCTGGGCCACGTCGCGCACGGCGTCGAGCACGCGCTGGTCGTAGTCGGCGATGAGCTCGTCACGCGAGCTGCGTGCCTGGCCGAGCTGGCCCTTCAGCGTGCCGGTGCTGAACAGCGGCAGCGCCAGCGAAGGGCCGGCGAAGAAGGTGCGGCTGGCCGTCTTCAACAGATTGGGCAAGCTCAACGCGTCGAGACCGATGGAGGCGGCGAGATTGATGTCGGGGTAGAAGGCCGCCTTGGCCGCGTCGACGCGGTTCATGGACGCCTCGACGCGCCAGCGAGCGGCCTGCAGGTCGGGGCGGCGGGCCAGCAGCTCGTAGCCGAGGTGAGGCGGCAGCGATGCGTTGTCGGCGGGCAATGCGCGCGGCTGCAATGCGGCCAGCGCGTCCTCGCCATGGCCCAGCAGGGCGCGCAGGGCCTCGCGTTGGCCGATCGCAGACGCTTCGGCCTCGACGATGCGGGCACGCAGTTCCGCAAGCTTGGCTGCCTCGGCGCGGGGCTCGTCGGACGAGGCCAGGCCATGGGCCACGCGGCGGGCCTTGTCGTCGATCAGCGCCTGCTGGGCCGCGGCCTGCTCGCGCAGGTTGGCGGCCAGGGCCCACTGGCCTTGCAGCTCGAAGTAGCTGCGCGCCACCGATCCGGCCAGAGCCTGACGCACCTGGGCGGCTTCGGCCTTGCGGGCGAACTCCTCGCCCGCAGCGGCTGCGACCTGGGCGCGGTTGCGGCCCCAGAGATCGAAGTCGTAGCGGGCCTGCAGCTTGAGGTTGAAGTCGTTGAAGGTGCCGCCGCCGATGGGCGACGGGAACAGGCCGTTGGCTGAGTAGCGCTGGCGGTTGGCATCGGCCGTCACGCCGGCCTCGGCACCCGCGGCAGCACGCGTGACGGCAAGGGCCGACTGCGCCGCATTGACGCGGGCCGCGGCGGCTTCCAGCGAGGGACTGGCCTGCAGGACGCGGTCGACGAGGGCATCGAGCTGCGTGTCGCCATAGCGTGTCCACCAGCGATCGCCGGGCCAGGCGTTGGCACCGGCGAGTTTGATGTCGGCCGGCAGCTCGGCGATGCTGGCATCGAGCCGCGCGACCGCATGGGACTCGGGCGCAATGCTGATGCAGGAGCACAGCAGCACGGCCGACAGCGTGGCCATCAGCACCGTCAGGGCGAAGGTGTGGTTCAGAGGGTTGAGGCGGGACAGCATGCGCATCACTCCAGCGCCGCGTGGTTGGCGGTGGGGTCGGGTTGGGAGGGCTGAGCTTTGGGAGGACGGATCAGCAGCAGCAGCGGGATGATGACCAGCGTGACGAGGAACATCATCCAGAAGTCGTCGATATAGGCCAGCATCGAGGCCTGCCGCGTGATCTCGGCGTTGAGAAGGGTGGCGCCGGCCACGCCGCCAGAGCCGTAGACCGCGGTCACGGTCGGGTCCTGCAGCATGGGGTTGGCGATATTGATGTGCTCGGTCAGCGAGGCATGGGCGACCTGCACATTGCGCGTCAGGAAGGCCTGCACGAGGGCGATGCCGACACTGCTGCCGATGTTGCGCACCAGGCTGTAGATGGCGGTGCCGTCGGCGCGCATCTGCGGCGACAAGGTGGCGAAGGTGGCCGTGCTCAGCGGCACGAAGACCAGGCCGAGGCCGATGCCCTGGATGATGCCGGGCCAGACGATGTCGCTGCGCGACAGCACCAGGGTGTACTGGCTCATCTGCCACAGCGAGAAGGCCGTCAGCGCAAAGCCCACGGCGAGCAGATAGCGCACGTCCACCCTGCCGACCAGCTTGCCGACGACCAGCATGGCCACCATGGTGCCCAGGCCGCTGGGCGCGGTGACGAGGCCGGCAATGGCTGCCGGATAGCCCATCAAGCCCTGCAGCATGGACGGCGTCAACGCGCGCGTGGCGAACAGCACCATGCCGACGATGGCGATGAAGAGCAGGCCCGTCACGTAGTTGCCATTCTTCAGCAACCGGTAGTCGAAGAAGGACTGGCCGGCCGGCCGCAGCGCGGTGTGGGCGACGAAGCAGGCGAAGCTGATGGCCAGCAGCAGGGCCTCGATCCAGGTCTCGCGCGAAGCGAACCAGTCGTTCTGCTCACCACGGTCCAGCAACATCTGCAGTGCGCCGATGGCCAGGGACAGGGTCGCGAAACCGAACAGGTCGAAGCGCATCTTGCGCGGCGCCTGGGCGCCATGGATGTACTTCCAGACGCCGTAGAAGGCCATGGCGCCGACCGGCACATTGATGAAGAACACCCAGCGCCAGTTGTAGGCGTCGGTCAGCCAGCCACCCAGGGTCGGGCCGAGGATGGGGCCGATCATGACGCCCATGCCCCAGACGGCCATGGCCTGGCCATGCTTCTCGCGCGGGTTGATGTCCAGCAGTACGGCCTGGGACAGCGGCACCAGGGCCGCGCCGAACACGCCCTGGATGAAGCGGGCGAGCACGATCTCGGTCAGGTTGCCGGCCATGCCACACAGCACCGAGGCGATGGTGAAGCCGCCGATGGAGGCGAGGAAGATGGTCTTCTGGCCGAAGCGATCGCAGAGCCAACCGGTCAGCGGCATGGTGATGGCCGACGCGACGATGAAGGACGTCAGCACCCAGGTGATCTGGTCCTGCGAGGCCGACAGATTGCCCTGCATATGCGGCAACGCGACGTTGGCGATGGTGCCGTCCAGCGCCTGGATGATGGTCGCGAGCATGATCGACACGGTGATCATGGCGCGGTTGATTTCCGGCGCCGCTGAACCTGGTCGATTTGCGGCGGCCTGGAGGGTGGCTGTCGTCACAGGCTGGCCTCGACGCGGGCTTGCAACGCTTCCAGCAGGTCGGCCGCGGCTTCCAGCACCGCCTTGTCGATGCCGGCCAGCATCTCCTTGCGATAGGCGTCGGCGGCGGCCTTGACCTCGACGTAGAGAGCCTGGCCAGCCTCGGTCAGCACCACGTATTTGATGCGCCGGTCGGTCTCCGACGGCACGCGCTCGACCAGTTCGGCCTTCACCAGGCGGTCCACCAGGGCGACGACAGACGGGCCTTCAACGCCGAGGCGGTTGGCCAGCTCGATCTGCGACAGCGACTCCTTGGACTTGGCGATGTTGGCGATGGCCATCCAGCCGGCCTGGCCCACGCCCACGTCTTTCAACCGGCGGTCGATGCCCTGGCGCCAGATGCGCGCCGTGTTGTGCAGCGCCATCGAGAAGCGTTCTTCCGTCGAGGCCATGGTTCGCGTCCTATTCGTTTACCAACTAATCGTTAGTTGGCTAATGAATTTTAAGATCGTCGCCAGCCGACTTGCAAATCAAGAAAAGAAAAGCCCCGCCGAGGCGGGGCCGATGCGGTCAGTGCGGGATGGGCGTCAGATCGCGAACGCCGCGTCGGCCGCGGCCGTGATGCGCGGCCACAGGGCCAGGCCGCCGCTCAGGCTCCAGGCCTGCTCATGGCCCAGTCGGCGCAGGGCCTGGGCGGCCTGGGCGCTGCGGTTGCCGCTGCGGCAGAAGAAGACGACGGGCGTGCCGGCCGGCAGGGCCATCCAGCGCGCCAGCGCGTTCGGCAGGCCGGACAGCGCCACCGCCTCGCGGCTGACGGCGGCGCCCAGCTCGGGCGCCTGGCCCAGGCGCTGCTCATAGGGCTCGCGCACGTCCACCAGCACCAGGCCGGGATGCTCGCGCGTCAGCTGCGTCAACGCGGCCAGGCTCAGCTCGCTGGACGCCAGCGGGCAGGCGCTGTCCACGCGGGCGCCGCAGGCCACCGTCTGGTATTCGGTCAGCGCCAGGCCCTGCTCCAGCTGGGCCTTGGCGGCCGCAAAGCCGGCGTCGTCGACGCGGCCGTTGAGCACGTCGCCCAGCATTGGCTGGGCGATGGCTTCGACGGCCAGGGTGCTGGCGAAGCGGTCGTCATAGTCATGGCCGGGCAGCAGCAGCGTGTTCGCGCCAACGGTCTGCTGCAGGCGGCGCAGCGAGCTGCCGTAGTCCTGCGGCGCGCTCTGCTCGAAGTCGCTGCGGCCGAGAGCGCCGGGCATGACGGTGTCGCCGACGAAAGCGAGGCGCAGGCCGGCAGCGTCGTTGAGCAAATAGGCCGTCGAGTCCTGGGTGTGGCCGGGAATGGCCATGCGGCTCAGCTTCAGCGCACCCAGTTCGAGTTTGTCGACGCCGCGTGGCCAGCCCAGGCCGTCGACCTCACCACGCGACTGCCCCACGGCGGCGACCAGTTCGGGCGCCGACGAGGCATGGTCGCCGTGGCTGTGCGTGTCGAGCACGGCGGCCAGCTCGTAGTTCTGGCAACGCAGCCACTGGGCCAGTCTCTCCGTCAGTTCGGGCAGCGGGTCGACGACAACGGCGCGGCGGCTGGCGGCATCGGCCAGCAGATAGCAGCAGGCGCCGTCGACGATGAAGCGCGTCAGGCCATCGGCCGGCAGGGCCTGGCCGGGGGCGTTCGGGTCCAGGCAGGATTCACGCAGCGATTCGCCGCAGATGCGGATGCGGGCACAGGCCTCCTCGATGAACGCGGCATCGGCCACCGGGCCGAAGGACATGCGCACCGCCGAAGCCGTCTGCCAGGCCGGCAGGCCCATGGCCTCGAGCACATAGCTGGGTGCGGCCTTGGCGGCGCTGCAGGCTGAGCCACCGCTGACGCGCAGTTCGGCAGCATCGAAGAGGTCCAGCAGCAGCTTGGAACTGATGCCGGGCACGGCGAAGTTCAGCGTCGTCGGCAGGCTCAGCTCGGGCGGCGCGTTGAAGACCAGGCCGGCAAAAGTCTGCTGCAGAGCGGCGGTGAGGCGGTCGCGGAAGGCAACCAGCGTGGCGTAGTCGCGGAAGGTCTTGCCGTCTTCCAGCGCCGCCAGCACCGCGCCCAGGGCCGCGATGCCGGACATGTTCTCGGTGCCCGAGCGCAGCGCGCCTTCCTGGCCGCCACCGGCCAGCAGCGGCGTGAAGGGCGCGCCTTCGCGCACATAGAGCAGGCCGATGCCCTTGGGGGCGTAGAGCTTGTGACCCGAGAAAGGCGCGTAGTCGATGCGGCGTTCTGCCAGGCGCAGCGGCAGCTTGCCCAGGGCCTGCACACCGTCCACCATCCACAGGGCCGAGCTGCCAGCCAGCGCCGCTTCGATGCCGTCGAGGTCGCTGATGACGCCGGTCTCGTTGTTGGCGGCCATGGTGCACACCAGGCCGGCCCGCGGTGCATGCTCACGCAGCCAGGCGAGGTCGTGGCGGCCATCGCGGCCGACGGGAATGGCCAGCACCGGCAGGTTCAGGCCGAGCAAGGCGTTCCAGTGCTTGATGGCTTCGGGCACGGCCTTGTGCTCGGTGGCGCCATAGAGCAGCAGGTCAGGACACTGCGAGCGGTCGCGCAGGGCGCTCAGCGCCGACAGCACGGCCGTCTGGATGCCTTCGGTCGCGCCGCTGAGGAAGAGCAGCTTGCCGGTGCTGGCACCCAGCACGCGCCGCGCGCGGCCGCGCACCCCGTCCATCAGCGCCCTCGCCTTCAGGCCGGTGCTGTGGATGCTGCTGGGGTTGCCGAAGTCCTCGGCCATCGCGGCCAGCGCGGCCTCGCGAGCCTGGGGCAGGACGGGCGTGGTGGCGTTGGCGTCGAGATAGATTTCCATGGGGCGGAGCCGCTGCGGCGTTGAAATGCGCTGGCGGGTATTGTTGCCAGCCCGGGCCGGAAATGGGTTGCGCCAGCGCGCCCGGCAGCGTCCAAATCGAGCATTCAATGCTGCGTATCATCAAATCCATGAAATTGGATTCCATCGATCTTCGCATCCTCGATATCCTTCAACAGAATGCCGAACTGCAGACGGCCGAGATCGCGCAACAGGTCGGCCTGTCGACGACGCCCTGCTGGCGACGCATCCAGCGCCTGAAGGAGGCTGGCGTCATCACCCGCCAGGTGGCGCTGCTGGACGCGCAGAAGGTGAATGTCGGCGTGACCGTCTTCGTCTCGGTGCGCACCAACACGCACAGCCAGGAATGGTTCGAAACCTTCAAGGCCACCGTGCAGGCCATTCCCGAGGTGGTCGAGTTCTATCGCATGAGCGGCGACGTGGACTACCTGCTGCGCGTGGTGGTGCCCGACATCGCCGCCTATGACAGGGTCTACAAGCGCCTGATCGCCGGCACCGAACTGCGCGACGTCAGCTCCAGCTTCGCCATGGAAGAACTCAAGCTGACGACGGCGCTGCCGCTGGGGTATGTCGGTTGACACCCCTTTTGCTACGGGGTGTTGCAAATTGCGGATGGCCGCAGTACACCATGCAGGCACCGCGGCGTTAAGTTCACCGCATTCGACCTGAGCGAGTTCGCCATGAAGACCCTTGTTCGCGCCTCCGTTGTCCTCGCCCTGCTGGCTGCCCAAGGCCTGGCCAGCGCCGGCCCCCGCTATTACGACGGACCGCGCCACTATCACCACCATCACGGCATCGGTCTGGGCGGCCTGGTCTTGGGCTTGGCGGTGGCCGTGCCTCTGATCGCTCTGGCCAACCAAGCCGACCGCGAGGTGGTCTATGTACCACCCCCACCGCCCCCACCGCCGCAACCGGTCTATGTGCAGCCCGTGCAACCGGTCTACACGCAGCCGGCTCCGTCGCGCGCCGTGCCCGTCATCTATCCGCGCAACGGCCAGAGCGCTGCGCAACTGGAAGGCGACAGCCGTGAATGCAACCGCTGGGCGACCACCCAGCAGGCGGCCATGTCGGACGCCAGCGTCTTCCAGCGCGCCGTCGAGGCCTGCATGGATGGGCGTGGGTACACGATGCGCTGAGGCGTGAGCCGCTGTCTGGCGGCACCCAGAAACGCAAAGGGCCTGGAAGCTTTCGCTTCCAGGCCCTTGTTTTATTTGGGGTGCTGATGGAGATTGAACCGTTCAATGCAGGCCGCGCCAATGCTAGCCTCAGAGGCGTGGCCAGCCGGTGAAGGGCAATGGACCATCGATGTGGCCGAACATGCCAGACCTGCGGACAGCGGGCCGAGCCCTCTCACGCCAGCATGGCCGCGAAATACTTGATACAGAACCGGCGCATCGTGAAGTGAAGATGAAACAGTCGTCGGCCAAGATTTGCCGTATCGACCCACCGCCCCTCCTGGAGAGACCTCGTGCCGCCAAATCCCGATCTCATCCAGCGCGCTCCGTTCCGCACCGGAACGTACGGAAAGGATCATGAGGGCTTAGACGCGCCATGTGCCAGGGCTCCGTTGCCGTTGAACCTGGACCTGCTCGCCGCGACGATATCCGTCACTGCCTGCGCGTGGGGAATCACCACCCTTGTGCCGTACTGAGCCCCTGCAGTGCTTCCCCTCGATTCGTATGATCTGACCATGACCTTGCCCGCATCAGCGCCAGCGCCAGCGCCGAAGCGCGAAGCTCGAATCCTCGTGGTGGACGACGAAATCGAGTTGTGCCAGTTGCTCGCTGAGTACTTCACGCGACATGGCCTGAACGTGCGCACGGCCACCGACGCGGCAACTGCCAGGTTGCTGATCGAGCAGACGCCGCCCGACGTCGCCGTGCTGGATGTCAACATGCCGGGGGAAAACGGTCTCTCACTGGCTCGCTGGCTGCGCGACTTGCAGCCGGACACCGGCATTCTGATGCTCACGACCATCAGCGAAACCATTGACCGCGTCATCGGGCTCGAAATGGGCGCGGACGACTATGTCGCCAAGCCGTTCGAGTTGCGCGAGCTGTTGGCCAGAGTCAGGGGGCTGGCACGGCGCGCGGTGCCACGCTTGACTGAGCCGGTCGAGGACGATGAGCGGATCGCCTTTGGCAACTGCTGGATCTGCGTGCCGCAGCGCAAGCTGCTCGACCAGCAGGGTGCGGACATCGAGGTCACGGCTTCTGAATTCGACCTGCTTGCACTCTTTGCGCGCAACCCCAACAGGCCGTTGAGCCGGGACCAGATCATGGCGCAAGCGCATCACCGGGGCTGGGAGGTCTATGACCGATCGATCGACCTGCGCATCATGCGCTTGCGCCGAAAGATCGAGCTCAACCCGAACAGGCCCTCGGCGATCAAGACAGTCAGAGGCATCGGCTACATGTTCGTGCCGGCCGAGTGATGCCCAGGGGCTCTGGCCCAACCGATCGGGACGGTCGGCCCGGACTCTGGACGAGAATCCTGCGCCAATGAGACGGTGCGGGCGCCGCAACCACCTGCCGGGTCAAGTCCGCCAGGCAGCACCTCGGCGGAGCTTCGCGGCCACGCGTTCGAACCTCAAGCAAAGGCCGCCAGCATGACGGGCTACAGCGAAGACGCCGCTTCACACTTTGCGCCACTGCCATTGGCGCCAGACATGCCGCTGGAGCTGGCTCACGCGCTGCTGAGCGAGGTGCCCATGCGCGTCGTCGTGGTCGACGAGACCTTTCGCTACGTGTTTGCGAACCGGGCCGCACTCAAGCGGATGGGCAAGTCTCTGCAAGCCGTGGTTGGTCGACCCTTTTCTGAGGTCCGCGGCCCCAAGGCAACGGCAGCGCTGGAGGCGGGGCTCAATGACCTGCGAGCAGGCAGGACGCTTCACTGGGAGGGCATCAACGAGTTTCCCGGTGCATCCACGCAATACACCGAGGCCTGGCTTCACCCCTTGTTGCGCGCCGACGGCAGTCTGCTCATCCTGATCTACGCCCACGACCTCACCGAGCTCAAGGCTCAGCAGCAACTCCTGCAGGATCAACTCGACACGGTGCGCCGGGTCGAGCACCTCAAAACCGTGATCGTGGACAACGCCCTGGCTGCATTCGTCAGCACCGATGCCGATGGCCGCGTGGTCGAGTTCAACCCGGCCGCCGAGGCCATGTTCGGCTGCACGCGCGACGAGGCCATCGGGCAGATGGTCGAGACCATCATGATTCCGCCCGAACAACGTGCCGCTCATCAAGCTGGCCTGCAGCGCATGCGGGCAGGGCATTCGCCCCGGATTCTGGGCAAGCGCATGGAGCTGACGGCACAGCGACCTGACGGAACCCGCTTCCCGGTCGAGATGGTGCTGTGGCAGACCGATCTGCAGGGTCGCCCCCACTTCACCGCCTCCCTGATCGACCTCAGCGAGCGCAAGCGCGCGGCCGAGACTATCGAGCGCCAGCGCGATGCCCTGCGCCACGCCGAACGCATGGGCGCGATGGGCAGCATGCTGGCCGGCGTGGCCCATGAGCTGAACAACCCGCTTGCCATCGTGATGGGACGCGCCACCTTGCTCGGCGAGAAGGCCGCCGGCACCGAGCTGGAAGACGACGTGCGGCGCATTCTCGAAGCGGCTGAACGCTGCGGGCGCATCGTGCGGACTTTTCTCGACATGGCTCGCTCGCGCCCCACCGAACGCAAGGCCGTCGTGCTCAACGAGCTGGTGCAAGGAGGGGTTGAATTGCTCCGGTATGGGCTGCGCACCCACGGCGTGCAACTCAAGCTTGAACTGGGCGACAAGCTCCCAACGCCCATTGCCAACCCGGACCAGATCGGCCAGATCGTCCTCAACCTCATCGTCAACGCGCAGCAGGTTCTGGCAGGCTGCCCGGAGCCTCGCGAAATCTGCGTCAGCACCGGCATGCTGCCTGGCCAGCAGGGTCTCAGCCCCCTGGTGTGGCTGCGGGTGAGCGACAACGGCCCAGGCGTTGCCGACAACCAGCGCGACGCCATCTTCGAGCCCTTCTTCACCACCAAGCCTGAGGGCCAGGGGCTGGGCCTCGGGCTTGCGCTGTGCCGCAGCATCGCCCGCGAGCACGGCGGTGACCTGCAGCTTGAGAACACCCCGCGCGGCGCCTCTTTCAGGCTCAGTCTGCCGATCGACGGCCAACTGCAACCACGGGCTGCGGAGCACGAATTGGAGCCAGGCTCTTTTGGCGACCCCAGGCATGTGCTGGTGGTCGACGATGAAGAGGAAATCGCCGAGCTGATGCGCCAATTCCTCGAAAGCGCAGGCTACGACGTGGCTGTGGCGGAGAGCGGGAGCATTGCACTGGAGATGCTGGCTGAGGTCACGTTCGATGTGGTTGTCTCAGACCTGCGCATGCCCGATATGGATGGCTCGGCGCTGTGGCGCGAAGTCTCGGAGAAGTGGCCCCATCTGAGCCAGCGGCTGCTCTTCGTCACGGGAGACAGCCTCAGCCAGGGCGCGGCGGAATTCTTCGAGCAAGCTGCCTGCCCCACGCTGATCAAGCCCTTCACCAAGAGCGAATTGCTCAGCGCCATCCAGCGGCTCTTGAGCGCCGCCTGACGGCAGCGCTGTGTCGAGGTCGCCGCGCCATAAATGAAACACAAATCCCTTTGCATGGAACGAGGCTGATACCGACGCTGAAGAGACTGCCTGCACCGCGCCCCACATGTCGTGGGGCCGAACCGGGAGTCACCCATGCGCTCGATCTACTGCCTAGCCGCTGCCACCTTCATCGCCCTGACCGGGTCCGCCGCACAAGCCCAAACCACCCTTGACCAGGCCAAGGCCCTGGCCGGCGGTTCCATCCCGGGTGACGCGCCCGGCTTTCCCATCACCATCACCCAGCCGGGGAGCTACAAGCTGACCGGCAACCTGACGGTGCCCGCCAACACCACGGCCATCGACATCACCGTGCCCGGCGTGACGCTGGACTTCAACGGCTTCAACGTCATCGGGCCAGTCAAGTGCACCTTGGGCGGACCCGGCATGACGCTGTGCAACGCCCAGCAAAACAACTTCGGCGTGGCGCTGGTCCAGGCCACCGACGGCGCCATCCTGCGCAACGGCACCGTGCAGGGGTCCAGCGGCGTGGGCATCCGGCTCCTGGGCCAGGGGCATCTGCTCGAGAGCCTCGCGGTCACCTCCTCCGCCGGGGCCGCCATCCTGCGCGAGAGCAGCGGTCCTGCCCCGACCACGCTCAAGGAGGTCCGCGTGATCGGCAGCCTTTTCGACGGCATCCAGGGCAACTACCTGCAGATCCAGGACTCGCTGATCCATGGCGTGAACCATGTCGCGGTCCATACCGGCCCACAGCTCGTCAACAGCATCAGCAACAGCATGGTGTCCAACGTGGGCAACTTCGGCCTGGGCTCCGTCCTGACTCGCAACACGGTCTACATGAACGTCACCAACGGCGTGTATGGCAAGTCTCTGGGCGGCAACACGCTCGACGGCAACCCGTTCTGACCATGCAACCCCTGATAGAGCCCACCCTGCCCATCGGCGCCGCCTCCATCGCGCTGGTGCAGCACAGCTTTGCCCGCGTGGCCCCCGCCAGCGGCCAGGCGGCGCAGCAGTTCTACGGCCATCTGTTCCAGGCCCACCCTGAGCTGCGCGCCTTGTTCAAGGGCGATATGCGGGCACAGGGCAACAAGCTCATGGACATGCTGAACGCCGCCGTCGCCATGCTCAACCGGCCCTGGGCGCTGAGCCCCGTGCTGCGCCAGCTCGGCCTGCGGCATGCGGGCTACGGCGTGCAGGACTGGCATTACGACGCCGTCGGCACTGCCTTGATCAAGACCCTGGCCGACGCCCTCGGCCCCGCTTTCGGAACCCCTGAGCGCGACGCCTGGGCCCACGTCTATGGCTGCCTCGCCACGGCGATGAAGGCGGCATCCGGCGCCGCCACAACCGCTAACCCACCCACCCGGGTGGCCAATGCCGCCACCACGTTCAACCAGGAAAACCCAGCATGAAAGCTCCTCTTACGCTTGCCTTGATCGCTGCGGCGATGCTCAGCGCCATCACCCCTGTACCGGCCCTGGCAGCGCCGGTGGTGACCTACGGCTACACCGGCGTTGTCGACAGCGACGACGCTTTGCGAGGCCTCAGCGCCTTCACCGGCAAGTTCAGCTTCGACACCACCGCGGTCGATCAGATCGCCGACCCTCAAACCGGCGACTACAAGATGGCGTTCTGGCCCCTCGGCATGAACGCCACCTTCGACGGCGGCGCCGCCAGCATTTCCATCGGCGACATGATGGACGTGCTCGTCACCAACGACCTGGGGGGCCAGGACACGCTCGGCGCACTCGCCCGCACGAGCGACCTGCTGACCAGCCTGAGCCTCACGCTCTTCGACTTCAACGCCCTGGTCTTCAACAGCGATGCCCGTCCGGGCGGCAACCTGAAGTTCAGTGACTTTGGCTGGGGCAGCTTCGTTTGGGAGGGCGTAGACGGCGTGCTCCAAGGCCATCTCACCGGCCTGACCTGCCTCGATGGCTGCGACACCTTGCCCGGTGGCGGTGGCGGCGGTGGCGGTGGATGCCAACCCGGCGCGGCCCCCTGCCCGGTGAACAACCTGCCGGAGCCGACCGCGCCGGCTCTCAGCCTTGCCGGTTTGCTCGCGGTGCTCATCAGCCGCCGCACTCGACAGCCGCGCAAGTCTGCTCCGCTGATCCAGCCGCCAACCCTTCCGGATCGCCGCCGCAACTGGAGCCACGCCGGCTTCCTCTTCGGCGCCCTCACCGTGCTCCCCGTAGCCAGCGTGCAGGCCCAGACTGTCATCGACCAATCCCGCGCCCTGGCCGGCAACATCAGCCCGGGCGACGGCGCGGGCTTTCCCGTCACACTCAGCCAGCCGGGCAGCTACAAGCTCACCAGCAACCTCACCGTGCCTGCGGGCGTGCCTGCCATCGTCATCAGCGTCCCGGGCGTCACTCTGGACCTGAACGGCTTCAGCGTCACCGGCCCGTATGTCTGCCCCAACGTCGGCTTCTGTGCCCCTGCGGGCGCCTCCAACGGGATCGAAGCCACGGTCGCCAACGTCAGCATCCGCAACGGCACCATCAAGCAGTTCGCAGGTCACGGCATCGTCATCGCCGGCTCGGGCCTGCTGCAGGACCTGGTGGTGCGTGACAACGGCGGCATCGGCGTCAACCGCGCCAGCGCCTCTGCACCCGATGACGCCCGCATCGTGATGCGCGGCGTGCAGGCGCTGGTCAACGGCTCGCACGGCATCGCCACGCAGGACACCGAACTGGTGGACTGCCAGGCCAGCAAGAACGGCGGCCACGGCTTCCTGCTGAGCGACTCCACGCTGCTTGACAGCTCGGCAGCGAAGAACCGCAACCACGGCGTCTGGGCTGCTGGGAACACGCTGCTGCGTGGCAACCAGCTGTACCAGAACGGCACCAAGAACTACGGCAACTGGATCTTCTCGGCCGGCGGCAACCTGAGCGACACCCAACTCTTCTGAACTCCGGGCCCATCGACATGAACACCACCTCCATCCAGGGCATCGCCGGCGCGGCCGCGCGGCCACCGGGCGCTGCCGGCGCCGCACAAGGGCAAGTCGCCCCCTGCCAGCGCAGAGCCTGCGCCGCCGCAGCCGGACCGAAGCAAGCCTTCAATGCCCTGATCGCTTCACTGGCCGGCCTGCTGCTGGTTGCCACGGACGCTGCCCAGGCCGGCCCGGTCCTGGGCGCCGAACGGGTGCTCAACGGTGGCTTCGAGCTCGGCCTCGGGGAACTCGCACCTGCGGGCTGGACCTATGTGCCCAGTGGCTTCGTCGAAGCAGCCGGCGTGGAGGCAGGCCCCGCCCATGGCGGCAGCCAGGCCTATGCCTTCCGGGGCGCGAGCGCCGGTCACCTGCAGCAGTGGGTGCCTACCGCAGTGGGCGTGCGCTACACCGTGAGCGCCTGGTGGGATGTCCATGGGTTCACGAACATGGCAGACCCGTCCAACGGTTTCTGGATCACCGTCGACGGCGCCTGGCTGTGCGGCAAGTCCGTGATGCCCGACACACTGGGCTTTGTCTCCAATGCGGCGTTGTGCCCGTTTGATGAGCAGTCGTTCATCGCCACGGGCGACCACGCGCTGATTGACATCCAAGCGAACTATTTTGGTGGCGAAGTCTTGCTGGACGATGTGAGCGTGCGTGAGGTGCTGGCCGAGCCACCGCCCGGTCGCCTGCCCGAGCCGTCCAGCCTGGTGCTGGCGGCCTTGGGTCTGATTGCTGCTCGCCGAGCGCGACGCCAGAGCGATTGAACTGCCGAATCCGCCTTGACCATGCCAGCCTCACGCCCCCTGCGGATCAAATCACCCGCCTCCATACCCTGGAGCCACCAGGTGCAGCACCTCGACGACCTCCCGGCCCAGGACCGAGCGCGGTTCATTTGCGGCTTTCGTCTCAAGCCGAGACCGAACGATGCGCTCTGCATCAAGGTCCGCACGTCACGCTTCGCGTGGCACGCATGAGCCTGGTGCCCATGAGTGCGCTGGGATGTGGCTTCATGGCCGCCGGTGCGCTGCTCGGCCTATTGGGGTCCGTGCTGCTGGGCTTGGCCGTCGCCCTTGCGCTTGACGCCCGCGCCGATACGCCGCCAGCGGGTCTGCTGTTGGCGCAACCGGATCTGATGCAACTCGCCCTTGGCGCGATAGCCAGCGTGATGGGTGGCGCCACGCGCGCCATCGAAGTTGCCGAGCAATGGGTCGCCCGGCTGCTGGCGGTGCTGGCCGGCGCAGGGCTGGCCGGGGCAGCACTGCTGTGGTGGACCGGGCGCGGCCTGCTGGCGCATTCTTTGTGGGCGCGGGTCTGTGCCGCAGCCTGCCTGCTGCTGATGATGCTGTTGGCGCTCGCCTCGGCCAGCTTGGCGGGACGCGCAGAGCTGCGCGTCACCGCTGTCTTGTGCGCAGCGCTGTGCGGCGCGGCACTGCAAAGCCTTTGGGCCGGCGCGCCGCCCGGAGCGGGCTGAACGTCGAACCACGAACCTCAACCGAAACCTCTGAAGGAGTTTCAAGATGCGATGGATATTGGCTTGGATGCTGGCGGCCGCCTTGGCAGGCCCTGTAGCGGCTGACCCGTTGACCCTCACCCCCAAGGACTCGCTGGCGAGCCTGGTGGCGGCTTGCAAAGGCAAGCGCGTGACACTGCGATTGCGCAGTGGGCAGGAGCTTTCGGGGACGGTGCGCGAAGCAGGTGGCCCTCTCGTGCTGCTGGCCGAACTGACCGGGCGCGAGCTGTTCGACGCGGCCATCCCGCTGGAGGCGATCGAGGCCGTGATCGTCCGCAGCAAATAGCGCTGAACAATCCGGGCGTTGAGCGCCCAAGGAGTTACCGATGAGATCTCTGCGCCAAACGACGCTGCTGGGCAGCCGGCTCAGCCGTCGCAACGCCCTGCTTGTGCTGGCCACCTGCCACCCGGCGTGGGCGGCGGCCGCGCCTGCTGGCGTCCTGCCATTGCGGCTGAGCCATGACCGCGTCTTCCTGCCCGTGCGCGTTCTGGGCCAGGCGATGGAGGCCCTGCTCGACTCCGCCGCCGAGATGACCCTGGTGGACACCACCTGGGCGCGCGAGATCGGGCTGGTGGCTGGCAAGACGGTCACCGCGCAAGGCTCGGGCGGCAACCAGGCCGCGGCCTTTGCAAAAGGCGTGCGCCTGGAGGCAGCCGGCCTGCGTCTGGGACCGATGACCGTCGCGGTGACGGACCTGCAGCAACTGTCCGAGCGGCTGCTGGGCGAGCCGGTGCGAGTGATCCTGGGCCGCGAGTGGTTCGATGCCGCACGCTGGCACATCGACCTGCAAGCCCAGACGGTGCAGCGCCTGCCCCGCACGGACACGCCGGCGGGCCAGTTGCTTCGGCTGCGCAGCGAGCGCGGGATCGAGGCTATCCGCGTCGAGGTGGAGGGGCACCCGGCCTGGGCCGACCTGGACCTGGGCAACGGCAGCGATGTGTTGCTGGGCCGCTCCTTTGCAGAACGGCACGGGCTGCTGCAGCCCGGCCGTGTAGTGGACCGCGTTCGTGGTGGCGGCCTGGGCGGGGTGGTCGAGCGCGACGTGGTGGTCTTGCGCGAGCTCGTCGTGGCGGGCCGGCGCTTCGAGAACCTGCGCGCCGCCATCGACTCCCAGCCAAGCGCCGGCGAGCTCAACCTCGGCACGCGCGTGCTGCGCCACTTCGACATGACCTGGGACTTCGGTCGCCACCGTGCGTGGATGCGCAGCCTGGTCAATCCCGACGCGCTGGGCTGAGCCCGTTGGTGTGCTGGGCGCTGCCAACCGGGGCCATGGGCAGCCCGGGTGGCAGCGCCTGCACGGGCCTCAGGGCCCGGAGATCAGCCGCCGAACAGATTCAGCCTTGCGCTGCGCGTTGTGCCGGATGGGGCGGATCGCGTCCGAGGAGACAGCGAACAGGCCGGGGAACTGGATGGCGCGCTTGGCCGCCGGGCTCGGCTCCTTGCACCAACCAGGCAGTGGAAAGGCACGACCGTGACGCCGATCGAGCCGGCTGATGACGTGAAGCGCATACTCAGGCTCCGCTGAAGGAGAACCTCATGGACGCAATAACCGCCACGTATGCAGGGTGCGTCTTCGTGCGGCGGACGTCCGGCTCCGGTCCCTACTTCGGGCACTACCGCTTCACCACTGAGGATCTGCGCGGGGCAGCTTGGGTGGCGCTGCCGAAGTCCTGGCCCACTGAGCAACTGGCTTGCGATGACGCTGACCGGGCGGCGCACTTCGCCATCGACGTGGGGAACTATGACGGCGCGGCGACTCGCGCTATCGAGGCCGCAGCTGTGGTGATGACGCTGAACTGCAAAGCGCCAGATTGGCCAGCCGCGGTTCACGCCCAGCGTGTCGCTGCGAAAGAACGCGACGTCCTGGAAGCCAGGTTGCTAGGCGCAAAGGAGCGCCATTGGCCGGATATTCAGGTGCGCGGCGGCGGGACGGCACCGCTGCGCTGCCGGTAGGGGCCGCAGCAGCCCGCACTTCACAGCCTCGCCCCCCCTGCTTCACCCCCTGGCAAGCATCGGAAGCGGCAGCGTTGCTCGAATAGGGGAATACATCAGCACGCATTGCGCGCATCACTGGCAGCCGTGCGGGCTAGCGGCCGACCTGTGTCCCTGTCAGAGGGATCACCACAAGCAAGAGCTCAATCCGCATTCCACGCGGCGAATCGTCCGACACCGCCATTACACGCGACGCGGAAAGAGAAAAGGACTCAGAGGCTTTCGCTTCTGAGTCCTTGCTTTATTTGGGGTGGCTGATGGGACTCGAACCCACGACGACAGGAATCACAATCCTGGACTCTACCAACTGAGCTACAGCCACCGCAGAGCCAATGAGTATAGCCTAAAAATCAGGGCGCGCTGGCTGCCGAGGCCGGAGCTTCGACCTTGATGGCGGCCTTGTATTGCGACTTCAGGGCGGCCAGATAGGCCTGGCCTTCGGCGCGGGACCAGGCGCCGGCGTATTGCTGGGCTGCGCGCTTGTCGTCGATGACGGTGGCGTCACGCGGCTGCAGCTGGTTGATGCGGGCCACGACATAGCCGCCATCGTCCGCGGCCACACCGACCGCCGTCGGCAGCTTGGTGGCATCGGCACCGAGCACGGCTTCGAGCTGGGCGCGCGTCAGGTTCTGCGGCTTGGCGCGCGACACGGCGACGGCAGCTTCCAGGCCGGCGGCGTCGGCAGGATTGGCCTTCAACGCCGCCAAGCGGGCTTCGCCGGCCTTCTTGGCCTGCTCGGAGGCGAGTTTCTGGACCAGTTGGCTGCGGACCTTGTCCTTGACGTCGGCCAGCGGCGGCACGCGGGCCGGGTTGTGCTGGACGACATGGGCCGACACGAGTTGGCTGGGGCCGGTCTCGACGGCCTCGGTGTTGCGCTTGTTGCGCAGTGCGTCGTTGCCAAAGACGGCCTCCAGCAGCTTGGCCGAGGCGAGCGGACCCGCGGCGCCCGGCAGGGGCTGGCGCTGCACGGTGGCGGTCTGGACCTGCAGCTTGAGCTTGTCAGCGGCGGGCTGCAGGCTGTCGGACTGTTCGTAGACGAGGTTGCCGAACTGCTCGGCAGCCTCGGAGTAGCGGCGCTGGGCGAGCTGCTTGCGAACCTCGTTCTCGACCTCGGCGCGCACCGCCTCGAAGGGCTTCTTGTCGCCGCCGCGGGTGCCGGTCAGCTGGATGATGTGATAGCCGAAGTCGGTCTCGACCAGGTTGCTGATCTCGCCCTGCTTCATCGCATAGACAGCGGCGTCGAACTCCTTGACCATGGCGCCACGGCTGAAGAAGTCGAGGTCGCCACCGTTGACGGCCGAACCTTCGTCCTGGGAATTCTTCTTGGCGAGGGCGGCGAATTCGCCCGGGTTCTTGCGGACCTGGGCCAGGATTTCTTCCGCCTTGGCCTTGGCCTTGGCGCGCTCCGCGGCGGGGGCGCTGCGTTCCGCCTTGATGAGGATGTGGCTGGCGCGGCGCTCTTCCGGCACGCCGTAGCGCGCGGCGTTTTCCTTGTAGTAGTTCTGCAGGTCGTCTTCGCTGAACTTGACGTCCTTCTTCAGCGCTTCCAGGTCGAGCACGACATACTGGATCTGGGCCGATTCGGGCAACTGGAACTTGGCAGCGTTGGCCGGCTCCTTGTAGAAGGCCTCGATGTCGGCGTCGCCCGGATTGATCTTGGCGGCGAAGTCCTTGATGTCGAAGCGCTGCAACTGCACTTCACGCTGCTGCAGCAGCGAGTCGAAGGCGAGCTTGGCGTTGGCGTTGGCGGCAACGGCGGAGGACTCGATGCCCGACGTGACCTGGCGCAACGACATGTCCTGGCGCAGCTTCTCCAGGAAGATGGCCGAGTTCATGCCCTGGGCGGCCAGGATGGCCTTGTTGACCGAGCCATCGGGGTTGCGCATGAAGGCGAACTGCGGGTCGCGCTTGAACAGCGTGTCCAGGCGCTCGTCGCTGACAGTGAAATGCTGGTGGCTGGCAGCGGCCTGCAGGGTGCGCTCGGTCACCAGGTTCTCGAGCGCCTGGCGCTTCGCTTCCGGCGTGTCGAGCAGCTTGGGGTCGACGTTGGGGTTCTGGCCGCGGATGCGCTGGGCCAGCTCGCGCTGGGCCACCTCCCATTCGGCCTGGGTGATCTTGCGCCCATCGACGGACGCCACGCCCGTGTTGGCGCCGCCCATCATGCTGGTGTAGCCCTGCATGCCGACCATGGCGAAGGACGGCAGGATCAGCAGCATCAACAGGAACTGGAACAGGCGGTTGTGCTGGCGAACGAATTCAAACATCTCGAGGAGCCTTGAGGATCAAACGCGACGAAGGCGAACCGAGGTTCGCCTTCGAGGGAGCCGCATTCTAAATGCGAGACGGCTGACGCCGCCTGTGGGTCGGGTGGTGGGCGCTGACGGGCTCGAACCGCCGACAATCTCCGTGTAAGGGAGGTGCTCTACCAACTGAGCTAAGCGCCCGG
>CBHWBD010000052.1:0-27578 GCA_966111775.1 uncultured Comamonadaceae bacterium
TGTTGATGCCGGGCAGCGACCACTTCAGGCGCAGGCTGCCGCCGGTCTGCTTCAGGGTCTGCTCGTTGACGCCGTTGAAGGCGACCTTCTCGGAGTCGAAGCCATCGGCCAGGTCATTCGTGCCGCGCTTGATGGCGTTGGCGCGGAAGAGGCGCGGGCTGCCGTCGAGATCGCGGACATGGAGGTTGGCCAGGGCGCTGAACTGCTTGTGCGGCTCGAACAGCACTTGCGCACGCACGGCGGTGTCGCGGTAGCCCTCGGTCTTGGGCGTGACGGCGTTCGGGGCGGTGTTGTCGGCCCAGTCGCTGCGGCGCTGGCTCTGTGCGGAGATGCGGGCGGCCCAGTCGCCGGACAGTGGCAGGTTGGCCGCGCCTTCGAGGTTGAGGGTGCCGTAGTTGCCGACGGTCACGCTGGCATAGCCGTCCTGCTTCTGGCTGGGCTTGACCGAGTCGAACTTGACGACGCCGGCCGGCGTGTTGCGGCCGAACAGCGTGCCTTGCGGACCGGCGACCACTTCGACCGCGGCCGTGTCGAAGATGGGGAAGCCCTTCAGGATGGGGTTCTCCTGGACCACGTCATCGACGATGACGCTGACCGGCTGCGAGGCATTGAGGCGGAAGTCGGTGTTGCCGTAGCCGCGCAGATAGAAGCGCGGGAAGGCACGGCCGAAGCTGGATTCGATGTTCAGGCTGGGCACGCGGCCCGACAGGAAGCGCAGGTCCTGGCCGCCGGAGGCCAGCACGTCGAGCTTGTCGCCGCTGATCTTGGAGACGGCATTGGGCACGTCCTTGATGTTCTCGGCACGGCGCTCGGCCGTGATGACGACGGTTTCGAGCTGGCTGCGGTCCTTGGGGGCTTCCTGGGCCAGGGCGGGCAGGGCAGCGCCCAGGGCGAGGGCCAGGAGGCTGAGACGGGGGGCGTACATCGGGCAACGACTCCAAAAGATGCGGCCCGAAAGCTGGGCCGGCGGCGATTGTGCGGATGCAGCATGAAACTGGCTGGCGTCATGGCGACGTTGTTGCGCAAGTCTGACGGAGTAGTCAGTTTGCGGACGGGCGAGGCCGGTGCCCGCGCACCGGGGCCGTGCATGGCGCGCACGAGAATGCGGCGCATGAAGCGTCGACCTCTGGTTTTCCGCGCGGCCCTGCTGGCTGCCCTGCCCGCATGGCCGGCCTTCGCGCGGCCCGCACCGGCCCCGGACTTCGCCGCACTGGAGGGCCGGGTGCGGGGCAGGCTGGGCTTCTTCGCCCTCGATACCGGCAGCGGCCGGGTGATGGCCCACCGCGCCGACGAGCGTTTCGCCACCGCATCGACCTTCAAGATCCTGCTCGCCGCCCGCGTGGCCCAGGGCGTGGAGGCCGGGCGCTGGGGCTGGAACGATGCCGTGCCGCTGCACGAGACCGACCGCGTGCCGCATTCCCCGGCCTTTGACCGCTATCTGCCGCGTGGCTACGCGACGCTGGCCGAGCTGGTGCAGGGCATCGTCGTCGAGAGCGACAACCCCTGCGCCAATGTGCTGCTGCGCCATTGCTGCGAGTCGCCTGCCGGCCTGACGGCCTGGTTGCGCGAGCAGGGCGATGCGGTCACGCGGCTGGACCGCTGGGAGACCGCGCTGAACGAGAACGCGCCCGGCGACGAGCGCGATACCAGCACGCCGCGCGCCTTCGCCAGGACGCTGCGGCACCTGCTGCTCGGCCCGGGCCTGAAGCGCGGCAGTCAGGCGCTGCTGTGGGCCGACCTGCAGGCCTCGCGCACCGGCCTGAAGCGGCTGCGTGCTGGTGTGCCCGATGCCAGCTGGCGCGTCATCGACAAGACGGGCAGCGGTGCCCGCGGCTCGGTCAACGACGTGGCCCTGGTCTTCCCGCCGGGCGGCCGCTCGCCCTGGGTCGTCGTCGCCTTCCAGTCAGACTCCAGGGCCGCAGCCGACGAGCTCAACGCCGTGCATGCCGATGCGCTGCGCGGCCTCGTGAAGGCCTGGTCATGAGCAACGCCAGCCGGCGTCAGTACGAGGCCCGCATGCACCGCGTGCAGGCCCATATCGACCGCCACCTGGACCAGCCGCTGGACCTCGAGGCCCTGGCGGCCGTGGCCCATTTCTCGCCCTATCACTTCCACCGGCTCTTCCTGGCGTGGACGGGCCAGACCCTGGGCGACTATCTGGCGCGCCGCCGGCTGGACAAGGCCGCCCAGCGCCTGCGCGGCCAGCCGGAGTCGACGGTGCTGAGCATTGCCCTGGGCGTGGGCTATGGCTCGGCCGAGGCCTTCGCGCGGGCCTTCAAGGGGCGCTTCGGCCATTCGCCGACGCAGTGGCGCAATCTCGATCAGGCCGACAGCAATCTGGATCAGGGCGGCGCCTGGCATGCCGACGAGCATGGCTTCTCCCGCAACGACGACGAAGGAGAAGTCACCGTGAACGTCCGCCTCATCACCCGCCAACCCTTGCGCATGGGCTATCTGCGCTACCAGGGCGCCTATGGCCCCGAGCTCGGCCGCTTCTGGGCCCAGACCTTCAACCCCTGGCTGGCCACGCAGAACCTCGGCGCCGTGGCCCGCTTCGGCATCGGCCACGACGATCCCAGCCTGGTGCCGCCCGAGCAATGCCGCTACGACGCCGGCGTGGCCGTGCCGGACGACTGGGTGCCCAACGGCGGCGCCCTCGTCACCGAGCTGCCCGGTGGCCGCTATGCAGCGCTGGACTTCAAGGGCACGGCCGCCGAGATCGGCGCCGCCTGGGCCGCCATGATGGGTCAGTGGCTGCCGTCCAGCGGCCTGCAGCTGGATGCACGGCCCTGCTTCGAGCACTACGGACCGCAGTCGAGCTTCGACTTCAAGACCGGCGTGTTCGACTGCGAGCTCTGCATTCCGGTGGCGCCGCTCTAGACCAGCGGTGCGAACTCGCTGACGGTCCGGTCCCGGCCGGTCTGTTTGGCTTGATACAGCGCGCGGTCGGCGCGTTCGATGGCCTGGTGCAGGTCATCGCCCGGCGCGCATTCGGCCACGCCGGCCGAGAAGGTGATGTGCAGGCCCGGCACCAGGCGGTCGAAGGAGGTCGCGGCCAGGGCCGCGCGCAGGCGCTCGACCAGGGCCGCGGCCGTGTCGGCGCTGGCCTGGGGCGTGACGACGAGGAATTCCTCACCGCCCCAGCGGCCGGCGAAGTCGGTGCTGCGCAGCGTGGCCTGCACGGCGGTCGCGAAATGACGCAGCACCGCGTCGCCCGCCGCGTGGCCATGGCGGTCGTTGACCGACTTGAAATGGTCGATGTCGATCAGCACCAGGCTCATGGTCTGGCCGCTCTGGCGCTGGTTGAGCTGCTCGGCAGCCAGGCGCTCGCTCAAGTGGCGGCGGTTGCTGATGCGCGTCAGCTCGTCGTGATGGGCCAGGTACTGGATGCGTTCCAGCGCCGCGCGCAGCTCCGTCGTTCGCGCGCCCAGCTTGGCACGCAGCTTGGCCATGTTGACCGACAGCACCGACACCGCCGTCATCAGGATGGCCGCAAAACTGAAGTGCAGGGCCTCGACGGCAGGCGGGTAATGGACCGGGTCGGTCAGTGCGCCCCAGGCCATGGCGGCGCCGAGGGACGCGAGGCCGAACAGATAGAGACCGAAGGCCTGGCGCTGCGACAGCACGAACATGCCCCACACCAGGTTGAGCAGCATGATGGCGATGATGGCGCCGCGCAGCGGCGGGTCGATGGCATAGCCCCAGGCCGTGATCAGCACGCCGAAGACCGACTGCGGCAGCGTCAGCGTGGGGTCGCGCCACAGATGCCGGCTCAGGCCGGTGCGCACCAGCAGGTAGAAGGCGGTGATGCCTGCCAGGCTGAGGGCGCTGACCCAGACGCCCGGGCCGGCTGCCATCAGGCCGAGGTTGACCTGCACGGCGACGTTGAGCGCGAACAGGCCATAGACCGTGAGCGCCAGCAGCGTCAGCTTGACCGCGCCGCGGCCCTCGCCCTCGGGGCCGAGCAGCCAGCGCGCCCGCGGCGAGGCGGGTGGCGGGCTGGGAGGGGCGGGGATGGACACGGTGGGTCTGGCGGTGGGCGCCGGCAGGCGGCCGGCTCGGGCGCTGAGGATAGCCGTGGGGCTGGCGCGCCGCCGAACGGTGACAGATGGTTGCAAGACTCGGCTCAGGGCACGACGTGCAGTCCGTCCTCCGCCCAGGTCAGCAGGCCGGCGTAGTGCGAGCGGATGGAAGCCTGGACCGCCTCGCGCTGGGCCTCGACGGCCGGCGACAGATGGGCCAGCAACAGTTGGCCGGCGCGGGCGTCGGCGGCGATGGCGCCGATCTGGGTCGGCGCGGTGTGCAGGGTGTAGAGCACGGGTGGCGAACCGGGCGGGTCCAGCACGACGCTGTTGAACACCAGCAGGCCGGTGTCCGCGGCAAGGCGGCGCAGCGCGGCATGGCCGGCGGGGTCGATGTCGCCCGTGAAGGTCAGGCTCTTGCCGCCGTGGTCGATGCGGTAGATGACGGCCGGCGCGTCGCGGTGGTGGCCGGCCAGGGCGGTGATGCGCAGGCCGTCTTCGTCCAGCAGCACGCGCGGCTGGGGTGTGGCGCCGATGTCGGTGGCCTTCAGCGTCAGTGGTGCCGAGAACTCCGGAAGGTAGGCGAAGGCGCCCTGCTTGCCGAACAGCAGGTCGACGAAGCGCCGTGTGGAAGGGAAGTCGCCTTCGTCGCGCTGGCGGGCGCGTTGGCCGACGGGGCCGAAGATCTTCAGCGTCACCGGGCGACCCGCCGACACCGCCCGTGCCTTGACGATGCCGGGCAGGCCGCCGGCATGGTCGGCATGCAGGTGGGTGAGCAGGATGAGGTCCAGCCGCCCCAGCGGCAGGTGGGTCTCACCCAGGCGCGCAAAGGCGCCGGGGCCTGCGTCCACCAGCACGCGCGCCACGCCGTCCACAAGCACCAGGTGGCTGGGCCCCGCGCGGCCGGTGGCACCCGGGCCGCCGGAGCCGAGCACCACGAGTTCCAGCGGCGGCGGAGCGGTCTGCGCCTGCGCGGCGCCGGCCAGGCCGACCAGCAGGGCGAGGAGGGAGTGGCGCAGGCGGTTCATGGCCGGAGCCTAGCCCATGCTTCGTTGCACGGCGAAGTGTCGGTGGACGCTTGCCGCCCACACTGAAGCCCTCATCGATTGCGAGAACCGCCATGCCCCAGATCACCTGCTTCATCCGCTACGAACTCGACCCGGTCCAGCGCGAGGCCTTCCGCGAATACGCCCAGGCCTGGGGCCGCATCATTCCCCGCCTCGGCGGGCGGCTGCTGGGCTACTGGCTGCCCTGGGAAGGCACGAACTACGAGGCCTGGGGCCTGGTCGGCTTCGACTCGCTGGCCGACTATGAGGCCTACCGCACGCGGCTCAAGGCCGACCCCGAGGCGCGCGCCAACTTCGAGTTCGCGCAACGCCAGCGCTTCATCCTGCGCGAGGAGAGAACCTTCTGCGAGGATGTCCAGCCATGATCGCCGTCATCTTCGAAGTCCAGCCCACGGCCGAGGGCCGGCAGGCCTACCTCGACCATGCCGCCGCGCTGAAGCCGCTGCTGGAGCAGATGGACGGCTTCATCTCGGTGGAGCGCTTCCAGAGCCTGGCGCAACCCGACAAGCTGCTGAGCCTGTCCTTCTGGCGCGACGAGGACGCCGTGCGCGGCTGGCGCGAGATGGAGCGCCACCGCCAGGCCCAGGCTGCCGGTCGCGGCGGCCTGTTCGCCGACTACCGCCTGCGCGTCGCCCAGGTGGTGCGCGACTACGGCTTGAACGAGCGCGAGCAAGTCCCGCGATGAGTGGCGCCGAGCCCCGCCTGGCGCGTGTAGCGGCCGCGATTGCCGACCCCACAAGGGCGCGCACCCTGGCCCGCCTGCTGGACGGCCGGCTGCACACGGCGGGCGAGCTGGCCGCTCATGCGGGTGTGGGCGCGGCCACGATGTCGGCCCACCTGAAGCTGCTCGTCGACGAGGGCCTGGCGCGCGTGCGGCCGCAGGGGCGGCATCGCTACTTCGGCCTGGCCGATGGCGATGTGGCCCATGCGCTGGAGGCCCTGCTGCGCGTGGCCGATGGCCGTGAAGCCGGTCCGGCCGCCGACCTCAAGCGCTGGCAGAAGCCCGAGATGCGCGGCCTCAGACATGCGCGCAGCTGCTATGGCCATCTGGCCGGCGAGCTGGGCGTGCAGTGGCGCGAGGCCCTGCTGGCCAAGGGCTGGGTGGTGGCTGCGCCGGATGGGCGCTATGAACTCAGCGAGGCAGGGCGGGAGGCTCTGGCGGAGCTGATGCCCGCGGGTGAGTTGCCGACCGGCCGGGTGCTCTACGACTGCGTGGACTGGTCGGAGCGTCGCGACCATTTCGCGGGTCCGCTGGCGGTGGCGTGGCTGGAGGGGATGGTGGCGAGAGGCTGGCTGAAGCGTGTTGCTGATACGCGGGAACTGCGACTCACGCCGCCGGGACGGCCGGCATTGGTGGAAGGTTTGATGGGCGACGTGCCTATTCCCTAGACATGAGCGGTGGCTGCTTTCGCCAACGGTTTATTGGCATAGTTGTTGGGCGCTAGCTGCTCAGAGCAATAGCGGCAAGGCGATGCAGCCAATGGCTGGGGCGGGGAAGCTCGAGTGCTCAGGGATCGAACATGATTGAACATTTGTCGCGCCCCTTGACCCAGTCGGAGATTCGCAGAGTTCGGGCAGATCTTGCGCGCATTGCCAAGCGATCCTCTGGTCGATTTCGGCTCAAGGAGTTTGCGCAGGCAAACGCAGCCGCTTGTGTTGTCGGCGTTGGCTATGGGGTCTTTGCGAATTACCCAATGACCGTTGCGTTGGCGGGCGCCGCCGCTGTTGCAAATAGTCTTCTCTGCATTTCATGGTTCGAGAACTGGCGCAAACAGAAGCCGCAAGAGCGTGCACTCCAAGCGGTGCTGAGTTCACTAGTCGCACAGGTGGTTCACGTGAAGGCCAGCGCCTTCGCCGCATTCCCGGAATATGAAGACTTGGGCGCTCTGTATGCCTTCCAGACAGGTCCGAACGAGCTGTTGATTCTGCGTGGCCAGCATTACTACGAGTCAGAAGGCTTTCCATGCCTTGAGTTCGAACTCGTTGAGGTACCTGGCGCTTTTCATGCTGTCCGGGCTCTTGGCGGAAAGGCCAAACCAGCCGTCACCTATACCGAAGCTGAGATGCTGAGCGTAGCCCGAGTGGAAGATAAGAGCGTAGTTCAGGGAGAGGTCGGCCATGCCCTATCTGCTCTCCGGGGGGGCGCGAAATGATGGTCCACACGGTTCAGCCTGAGGACTTGAAGTCAAACGCGATGCGAAGGATGCGAGGACTACTCGTTTGCTTGGTGGTGGTTGCATCCGGGCTTGCCATCCCTCGGCATGTACTGGCGGCGGATGCCATCTGCCCGGGCGACGTCGCGACGGTCGGGCGCTATCGGAACTACTCCTACGGTTTCACCGTCGTGATTCCCAAGGGGCTCGAAGGCTGGTGGAACTCGCCGCCCTGCTCGCCCGATCCTCCCGACGGCTGTTTGTGCATGGGCGATCACGGCCGTGATCTGCCGCTGAAGGGCGGCGGCTTCATCTTGATCAATGCCGATCCGCAGGTTTTAGAGGAGTCCCTGGCCACAGCGGCTTACAAGGATCTGCAGGCCTTTGAGGCGCGCAACGACGCTTCGGAGCTGGTGGTCAAGGTGTTCGAGCCGCGTCGGTTTCGGGCACTGCCGAGCTATCGATACATCGCCACTTCGGCCAAGGCAGGGGCGGCCGTTGTTCGCGAATCGGTGCACATCATGCTGCCGTCAGGGAGCTACGTGTTCGTCAGCATCGATGCCCCGGAACTGCAGTACCAGAAGTACCGCCGCGCCTACATCTCGCTCCTCGACAGCCTGCGGCCATCGCCGCGCAACTAGGGCGAATTGGCGCTCAACTTGATGGGCCTCGTGAGCATTGCCAAAGCGCGAGCCTCGAAGGCTCTATCCCAGGGTTTGTTGGCATAGTTGCCGAATGCGCTCCTGAGGGCCTCATTCAGCGCATCAGATCTTTCTCAGCGAAGGCGGCCGCGTTGCTCAAGTTTCTTTTCAGGTGCGCCCTGTTCTGTTTCGGCCTTGCGTTGGTCGTGGATGCCGGGCTGCCGATGCGTACGCATCAACTGCATGTCGACCGGCACACCAGCAGCACCCAGATCAACGCCAGACAGAGCAGCGACACCAGCTATACGGTTCATCTCGTCGGCGGCAACCTGTCCTCCTGTGACGTGGGCTACGCCACCTACACGGCCTTGAAAGACGGGGGCAGCGTGCTCGTCCGGTCGAGCAATCTGTTCAAGAAATGCATCAGCATCGACCGCGACGGCGAGCTCATCGAGTCCAACAAGTACTGGCGATGGTTCGAACTGGCGGGTGCCTTGCTGATGATCGCGACCGCTATCGGATGGCTGAAGAACGGTGACGAAGAATCGGACCGCGGTGGCATCCGCATAGGCTGGTGAGGAGGGGTGATGCAAGTTTCAAAAATGACCCGTGTCCTGCTTCCGCTGACGGCCGCCTATTTCGCCGCCAGCCTCGCCCACTTCAGCCACAACGCCCGGTACATCGCCTTCTATCCCGGCATGCCGACCTGGCTGACGCCGGGGCGGGTCTGGCTGTTCTGGTTTGCGGTCTGCGGCGTGGGCCTGCTGGCCTGGGTGTTGACCCGTCTTGGCCTGCGCGCCCTCGGTCTGCTGGTGCTGGGCGTCTACGGCGCCCTGGGCCTGGATGGCCTGCTGCATTACCGGCTCGGCCTGTGCTCCGAGCACACGCTGCTGGCCAATCTGACCATCTGGGCCGAGGCGACCACGGGGTTGGTGCTGCTGCTGGTGTCGACGGTGCTGTTCGCAAGGCACTTGTCCAGGCCCGCGAGCGCCATGGGCGCATGAGGCTGCTGCGCTACTTCCAGGCCCTGTCCCTGGGCAAGATGGTGCTCTGGTGCTATCTGATCTGGTATGTCTGCACCGTCGTTGCCTACTTCGATCCGACACCTGCGATCTGGCTGAACTCCATCGGCATCAGCGTCATCGTCGGCGTGGCCCTGCTGCTCAGCGTGGGGGGACAGGTGGCGGCTTCGTGGCAGACCTTCCGGCTGTTCTTCATGCCCTTCGCCGTGTCCAGCTTCGCGGCCTTGATCAAGGGCCACGGCTTCTTGCTGGTGTTTCCGCCGTCGCTCGCGCAGGCGAGCCTGCAGCTCGGCGCCTGCGCGGTGTTTCTGTCGGCCGTATGGCTGCTGAAGCGGCTGGCGCCCTCGACCCCAAGGTGAACCCATGGCCACGCTCGACCACCTCATCCTCAAGGTCAACGACCTCGCCGACAGCGTGCGCTTCTACACCGAGGTGATGGGCTTCGCCGACGCCGGCCGTGACGGGCCCTTCACCGTCATCAAGGCTGGGCCCGACTGCCAGCTGCAGCTGGCGCCCTGGGGCACGCCGGGCTTCGAGCACTACGCCTTCGCGGTGACGCCGGCGGAGTTCGACGCCATCTTCGGTCGCATCAAGGCCGCAGGCCTGGGCTATGGGCCGACTTTTGACTCGGTCGGCAGCAATACCGGACCCGGCAGCGAGGTGGGCGCGCGCGGCCCGGGCCCGACGCTGTACTTCAACGACCCCAACAAGCACCTCATCGAGATCCGCACCTACGGGCCCTCGAACTTGTCGGAAGCCTGACGCTAAGGGTTCGCCTTGGTGCCGGCGGACAGGGCCTGCCTAAAGATCGCCCGGCCCGCTCGCCATGAGTGATGCGGGCTCGGCCAGCCTTCGTTCCATCACTCGAGAGGTCTTCATGCTGCACCTGCTGTGGATGTTCATCGTCGGCGTCATCGTCGGCGCGATTGCGCGATTCATCATGCCGGGGTCCGAGCATCTGGGGATGCTGATGACCGGCGTGCTGGGCATTGCGGGTTCGTTCGTCGGCGGCTTCATCGCACGCCTTTTCAGCAAGCCCGCGGACGGCGCCGTCGTGCATCCGGCGGGCCTCATCCTGTCCGTCGTCGGCGCCCTCATCCTGCTCTACGCCTGGAACCATTTCGGGCATTGAGCCCGATGGCCTGAGTGACCGCAGGCCCGGCGCTCAGCCGGCCTGGGCCGGCACGTTCCAGCGCTTGGTCACGTCGCCGCGGCCGTTGACGCTTTCGAGGTTGACGGCGAAGCCCCACAGCCGGCCCACGTGCTTGAGCACCTCTTGCGCGCTGTCGTGCAGCGGCCGGTTGAGGTGCTGCACATGGCGCAGCGTGAGGGACCTGTCACCACGCAGGTTGACGTTCCAGACCTGGATATTGGGCTCGCGGGTGGAGAGGTCGTACTGGCGCGACAGGGCCTGGCGCAGATGGCGGTAGCCGCCTTCGTCGTGGATGGCCGAGATCTCGTACTCGCTCTTGGCCTCGTCGTCGAGGATGGAGAAGAGGCGGAAGTCGCGCATGATCTTCGGGCTCAGATACTGGCCGATGAAGCTCTCGTCCTTGAAGTTGCGCATGGCGTGGTCGAGCGTCGGCAGCCAGTCGCTGCCGGCGATGTCGGGGAACCAGTCGCGGTCCTCGGCCGTCGGGTTCTCGCAGATGCGCTTGATGTCGGTGTACATCGCAAAGCCCAGCGCATACGGATTCAGGTTGGCGCCCGGGTGCTGGTAGACGACGTTGGTGTGGGACTTGAGCCACTCGATCATCATGCCGTCGCTCAGATAGCCGTCGTCGTACATCTGGTTCAGCAGTTTGTGGTGCCAGAAGGTGGCCCAGCCCTCGTTCATGACCTGGGTCTGGCGCTGCGGATAGAAGTACTGGGCGATCTTGCGCACGATGCGCACGACCTCGCGCTGCCAGGGGTCGAGCAGGGGCGCGTTCTTCTCGATGAAGTAGAGCAGGTTCTCCTGCGGCTCGTCGGGGAAGCGGCGGCTCTCGGCGGCCTCGTCGGGGCGGTCGGGCTTCTTGGGCAGGGTGCGCCAGAGGTCGTTGATCTGCAGCTGGGCATGCTGCTCGCGGTCCTTCAGCCGCGCGCGTTCTTCGGCCAGGGATAGCTTGGCCGGACGGCGGTAGCGGTCCACGCCGTGGTTCATCAGCGCGTGGCAGGAGTCGAGCAGGGACTCGACGGCGTCCAGGCCGTAGCGCTCCTCGCAGTCGGCGACGTAGTTCTTGGCGTAGACGAGGTAGTCGATGATGGACGAGGCATCCGTCCACATGCGGAACAGGTAGTTCCCTTTGAAGAAGCTGTTGTGCCCGTAGCAGGCGTGGGCGATCACGAGGGCCTGCATGGCCAACGTGTTCTCCTCCATCAGGTAGGCGATGCAGGGGTCGGAGTTGATGACGATCTCGTAGGCCAGGCCCATCTGGCCGCGCTTGTAGCTGCGCTCGGTGGCGATGAACTCCTTGCCATAGCTCCAGTGGCGGTAGTTCACCGGCATGCCGACCGAGGCATAGGCGTCCATCATCTGCTCGGCGGTGATGACCTCGAGCTGGTTGGCATAGGTGTCCAGGCCGAAGCGCTCGGCGGTGTTCTTGATGACGGCGTGGTATTCCTCGATGAGCTCGAAGCTCCAGTCGTTGGGCGAGGGCAGGGGCTGGCCGGGCCGCTGGGCCAGCGGCTTCATGCGCTGCAGCGGCTGGCGCTGCCGGCGGTCGGCCACACCCGGTGGCGGGACGGCGGCGTGCTCGTGGTGGCGACGGTCCTCTTTACTGCTCATGCCGCGGCCCCTTCCTTCTTGAACAGCTCGCGGAAGACCGGGTAGATCTGCGAGGCCTCGACGGCCTTGCGCATGGCGAAGTGCTTCGCATCCTCGGCGAGCTTCTGGTATTCCTCCCAGAGGTTCTGCTCGGGCTCGGCAACCTGCACATAGGCGAAGTAGCGGCACAGCGGCAGGATCTTGTCGGCCAGCAGCTCGCGGCAGCGGCCGCTGTCGTGGTGCCAGTTGTCGCCGTCGCTGGCCTGGGCGCCGTAGATATTCCACTCGGTCGGCGAGTAGCGCTCCTTGATGATCTGCTCCATCAGCACCAGGGCCGACGAGACGACGGTGCCGCCGGTCTCGGTGGCGTGGAAGAAGTTCTGCTCGTCCACCTCCTGGGCCTGGGTGTGGTGGCGGATGAAGACGACATCGATCTTCTCGTAGTGCCGCGTCAGGAAGAGATAGAGCAGGATGAAGAAACGCTTGGCAAGGTCCTTGCGGCCTTCGTCCATGGAGCCCGACACGTCCATCAGGCAGAACATGACGGCCCGCGTCGTCGGCACTGGGATGCGGGTGCGGGCACGGAAGCGCAGGTCGATGGGGTCGAGGAAGGGGATGGCGGCGATGCGCTCGCGCAGGTGCTTGATGCGCTCGCGGGTTTCGAGCAGCAGGCGTGGCGTCTCGGGGCGGTCTTCCTTCAGCAGCTCCTGCTCGCGCGCTTCGAGCTCGTGCAGTTCGCGGCGCTTGTCCATGCCCAGGGCGATACGGCGCCCCAGGGCCCCGCGCATGGAACGCACGACGTGCAGATTGGTGGGCGTGCCGTCGGAGACGAAGCCGGCGCGCTGGCTGCGCCACTCGGGCGTGTCGGCCAGCGTGGTGCGGGCCAGGTTGGGCAGGGCCAGGTCCTCGAAGAAGACCTGCATGAACTCTTCCTTGCTGAGGTGGAAGACGAAGTCGTCCTCGCCTTCGCCCTGGTCGCTGGCCTCGCCGCTGCCGCTGCCACCGCCCTGCCCGCCCTTGGGCTTGGCGATGCGATCGCCCTTTACATACTCCTGGTTGCCCGGCCGCACGACCTCGCGCAAGCCGCCGTCGCCATGGCCGAAGACGGGCTCGCTCAAGTCCTTCTTGGGAATGTGCACGTCCTCGCCGCGCTCCATGTCGCGGATGCCGCGGCCGTCGACGGCGCGCTTCACCGCCTCGCGGATCTGCTCCTTGTGGCGGCGTAGAAAGCGCTCGCGGTTGCCGATGGACTTGTTCTTGCCCGACAGCCGTCTATCGATGATCTGTTGGAGCGACATCGTTCAATCCAAACAAAGCCACAGAGGCACAGAGACACAGAGAAAGAGCGCAGCAGGCAGACAACGCATGTCTCTGTGCCTCTGTGTCTCTGTGGCTGTGTTCATGGACCTTCGAGTTCAGGAACTCTTCCTCACGCGCAGATACCACTCGCACAACAGCCGCACCTGCTTGGCCGTGTAGCCCTTGTCCACCATGCGCTGCACGAAGTTCTCGTGCTTCTTGGCGTCCTCGGCGCTGGCCTTTGCGTTGAAGCTGATGACGGGCAGCAGCTCCTCGGTGTTGGAGAACATCTTCTTCTCGATGACGGTGCGCAGCTTCTCATAGCTGGTCCACAGCGGGTTCTTGCCCGCGTTGTTGGCACGCGCCCGCAGCACGAAGTTGACGATCTCGTTGCGGAAGTCCTTGGGGTTGGAGATGCCGGCCGGCTTCTCGATCTTCTCCAGCTCGGCGTTCAGCGCCGCGCGGTCGAAGACCTCGCCGGTATCGGTGTCGCGGTACTCCTGGTCCTGGATCCAGTAGTCGGCGTAGGTCACGTAGCGATCGAAGATGTTCTGGCCGTACTCGCTGTAGCTTTCCAGATAGGCGGTCTGGATCTCCTTGCCGATGAACTCGGCGTAGCGCGGCGACAGCTGCTCCTTGATGTAGCTGACGAACTTCTCTTCGGTCTCCTTGGGGAACTGCTCGCGTTCGATCTGCTGCTCCAGCACATACATCAGGTGCACCGGGTTGGCGGCCACCTCCGACGAGTCGAAGTTGAAGACCTTGGACAGGATCTTGTAGGCGAAGCGCGTGCTGATGCCGCTCATGCCTTCGTCGACGCCGGCGTAGTCGCGGTATTCCTGGTAGCTCTTGGCGCGCGGGTCGGTGTCCTTCAGGTTCTCGCCGTCGTAGATCTGCATCTTGGAATACAGCGACGAGTTCTCCGGCTCCTTCAGCCGGGTCAGCACCGCGAACTGGCTCATCATCTTCAGCGTGCCGGGGGCGCACTTGGCCTCGGCCAGCGACGAGCCGCGGATCAGCTTCTCGTAGATCTTGACCTCCTCGCTGACGCGCAGGCAGTAGGGCACCTTGACGATGTAGACGCGGTCCAGGAAGGCCTCGTTGTTCTTGTTGTTGCGGAAGGTCTTCCACTCGCTCTCATTGCTGTGGGCCAGCACGATGCCGTCGAAGGGGATGGCGCCGAAGCCCTCGGTGCCCTTGTAGTTGCTTTCCTGCGTGGCGGTCAGCAGCGGGTGCAGCACCTTGATGGGCGCCTTGAACATCTCGACGAACTCCAGCAGGCCCTGGTTGGCCAGGCAGAGGCCACCGGAGTAGCTGTAGGCGTCGGGATCGTCCTGGGCATAGGTCTCGAGCTTGCGGATGTCGACCTTGCCGACCAGGCTGGAGATGTCCTGGTTGTTCTCGTCGCCCGGCTCGGTCTTGGCCACGCCCAATTGCTTGAGCACGCTGGGGTAGCGCTTGACGACCTTGAACTTGCGGATGTCGCCGCCGAATTCATCGAGGCGCTTGACGGCCCAGGGCGACAGGATGCGGTTCAGATAGCGGCGCGGGATGCCGTAGTCGCGCTCCAGCAGCGGGCCGTCTTCCACCGGGTCGAAGAGCCCGAGAGGCGATTCGTTCACCGGCGAGCCGGCCAGCGCATAGAAGGGCACATGCTCCATCAGCTGCTTGAGCCGCTCGGCGATGGAACTCTTGCCGCCGCCGACGGGGCCGAGCAGGTAGAGGATCTGCTTCTTTTCCTCCAGGCCCTGCGCGGCGTGCCTGAAATAGGACACCACCTGCTCGATGGCCTCTTCCAGGCCATAGAACTCGGCAAAGGCCGGATAGATCTTGATGGTCTTGTTGGCGAACAGGCGCGACAGGCGCGGGTCGTTGCGCGTGTCGAGCATCTGCGGCTCGCCGATGGCCTGCAGCATGCGCTCGGCAGCCGTGGCATAGGCCAGGGGGTTTTTCTTGCACTCCGCGAGGTAGTCCTCGAGCGAGAGTTCTTCCACCTTGCTGCGCTCGAATCGCGCTGCGAAATGACTGATGACGTCCATGCCCACCTCCTGCGGTTTGAACTCCACGCAGTCACAGGCACGATCCGTGCCCGAGGGGACTGGGGGGTTCTGATCGCGCCTCAACTGCAAGGCGTCATCAGAACTCTCCACTTGGCTGATCAGCAGCTTGGCGCTGCCGGTCACTCATCTATCTGAAGAATAAGCCGCTACACGCCCACCAACAAACCAGCTCGCTCTTCCGTTGACAGGGTGCCGGTCCAGCATACGCCCGCAGTTTGGGCAAGACCTGGCACTTTTCGGGCAAACCACACAAACATGGGGGCCTTGTGGCTGTGCGCAGACAGCGGCTGGCGGTGAAGAACTGTTGCGATCGGGACATGCGTCACGGATGCATGAGCATCCCTGCCGCACGCTAGTGTTGCGGCGCCGGAAGAGGGCGTCTTGTCGGACGCCGCCGCATTGCAGAGATGGCACCCCTCGCCCAGTCTTGCCTCGCTATACGCGGGCAAGTCTGGTCGGTCTTGCAGACCGCGCTGCAGCCAAGGCCGCAGCTCTTCGGTAGGCACATGCCGCCCACTGGGCGCCATGTGTCCGACCTCAGCCCCCGAGGGGACGGCGATGCTTGGCGGGTCGACCGCCAAGCACATCGCCAGAGCGGGCCGGCTAGGGAGCGGCCCGGCGCTCGGCCCGCAAGCAATAGCCGCCGATATCGCGAGCGGAGTCAGCCGCCGCGCAGCTTGTCGAGGATGCCGGACAGGGCGTCCAGCGAGTCGAAGTGGATGGCGAGCTCGCCGCTCTGGCCGCCGCGCTTGGTTCGCTTCTTCACGCGCACCTCGACGGTGGCGCCGAGGGCATCGGCCAGCTCTTCTTCCAGCCGCAGCACGTCGCGGCTCTTGTCGCTCTTCACGCGCAGCAGCGGTGCCTGGCGGGCAGCGCCCTGCTGCTTGGCGACCAGCTTCTCGGCCTCGCGCACACTGAGCTTCTTGGCGGCGATTTCGTTGGCGGCGGTGATCTGCACGGCGCCGTCCAGCGGCAGCAGGGCACGGGCATGGCCCATGTCCAGGTCGCCGGCCATCAGCATGTTCTGCACCGGCGCCGCAAGGTTCAAAAGCCGCAGCAGATTGCTGGCGGCGCTGCGTGAACGACCGACGGCCTGGGCCGCCTGTTCGTGGGTCAGGCCGAACTCGTCGGTGAGTCGTTTCAGGCCGTGGGCCTCTTCCAGCGGATTCAGGTCTTCGCGCTGGATGTTCTCGATCAGCGCCATCGCGGCGGCCGATTCGTCCGGCACCGCCTTGACCAGCACCGGCACCTCGCGCAGGCCCGCAAGTCTTGCGGCACGGAAGCGGCGTTCGCCGGCAATGATCTCGTAGGCGACGCCGCCGTTGGGCGTGATCGGCCGCACCAGGATCGGTTGCATGATCCCTTGCGCCTTGATCGACTCGGCGAGCTCGTACAGCGAGCCCTCGTCCATGCGCGTGCGCGGCTGATATTTGCCGGCCTGCATCTGTTCGAGCTTCAGCGTGCTGGGCGTGCCGTCGCGCTCCGGCGCCGGGGCGTCGCTGACTTTGGGGCCGAGCAGGGCTTCCAGGCCGAGGCCGAGGCCTTTGGGTTTCTTCGTGACCATGGGCGCGGATTGTCGATGAATGGGCGCCCCCGAACCTGCCGCTTTGCGTCAGCCCCCCCGAGGGGGAGTGAAGCGGCTCGGGAGCGGCCCGTCGCCGCTTCAGCGCTTGGCCAGGCTTTCCAGCAGTTCCCGCCCCTGCGGCCAGTCCCCCAGGCCCGACTCGGCGTTCAGATGCCCCCGCGGCCCGGCGATGACGACGCTGCTGCCCCAGTCGGCCGCCATCTGCGTGCTGCGCTCGGCGGCGCCGAAGGGGTCGTCGCTGCTGATGACGGTGATGCTGGGAAAGGGCAGGCGCGGGCGGCGGATGGGGCGCCAGTTGTGCAGCTGGGGCGGCATGTCCTCGCGCTCGGTATCGGGCGGGGCCACCAGCAGGGCGCCCTTGACCCGGTCGGTATGTCGGGAGTGCTCGGCCCAGGCGGCCACCAGCTGGCAGCCCAGGGAATGGGCCACCAGGATGGCCGGGGCGTCGTCCTGCAGCAGCACCTCGTCCAGGCGCGCCATCCAGTCGCCGCGGCGCGGCCAGTCCCAGTCGTGCTGCTCGACGCGCTCGTCACCGTGCAGGCGCTCCCAGCGGCTTTGCCAGTGCTCCGGGCCCGAGTTTTGCCAGCCGGGGAGAAGCAGTACACGTGAGGGATTCATGGTTTGCCCTTATCCTTGGTGGTTCGATTTTGAGTGCTTGGAGCAGCGGCAATGACGTTCAAGGTGTTTGTGGATGGCCAGGAAGGCACCACCGGCTTGCGGATTCACGAGTACCTCGCGGCCCGCACCGACATCGAGGTGCTGAAGATCGATGCCGACAAGCGCAAGGACCCGGCCGAGCGTTCGCGCCTGCTGAACGCCGCCGACGTGGCCTTTCTGTGCCTGCCCGACGCGGCTTCGCGAGAGGCGGCCTTCATGGTCAACAACGACCGCACCTGCCTCATCGACGCCAGCACCGCCCACCGCACGGCGCCGGGCTGGGCCTTCGGCCTGCCGGAACTGGCTCGTGGCCAGCGGGGTGCCATCCAGGCCAGCAAGCGCATCTCCAACCCGGGTTGCCATTCCAGCGCCTTCATCCTGGCGGTGCGCCCGCTGGTGGACGCCGGCCTGCTGCCGCGCGACGCGGCCGTCAGCGCCACCTCCATCACCGGCTACTCGGGTGGCGGCAAGTCCATGATCGCCGAGTACGAGCAGCAGCCGCTGCCGGCCCCTCTGCAGGCACCGCGGCCCTATGGACTGGGCCTCAAGCACAAGCATTTGCCCGAGATGGCGGCCCACACCGGCCTGGCCACGCCGCCGGTCTTCCAGCCCATCGTCGCCAGCTTCTACAAGGGCCTGGCCGTCAGCGTGCCCCTGCACCTGAGCCAGCTCAAGGCCGGCACGACGCCTGAAGCCGTCCATGCCGCCCTGGCCGCCCACTACGAGGGCGAGCGCTTCATCAACGTGAAGCCGCTGCGCGACGCCGCGACGCTGGAAGCCGGCTTCTTCGATGTGCAGGCCTGCAACGACACCAACCGTGTGGACCTCTTCGTGTTCGCTTCCGATACCCAGGTGCTTTTGATGAGCCGCCTGGACAACCTCGGCAAGGGGGCCAGCGGCGCGGCCGTGCAGAGCATGAACGTCCACCTGGGCGTCGAGGAAAGCCTGGGGCTGGTCTGAACCGGAAATCGGGGCGCTGAGGCGCCGCCGGGCGACATAGGATGACGCCTCTCGGTGGGAGGCGTGATGTCGAAGACTGCAGGCACTGATCCTGTTCTGGCCCGGATCTCTTTGGTCATTCCGGGCCGCACGATCGCCTTGGGCGGCAGGCCCGAGGAGGGTGTGTCCGCGTGCCGGCTCGACACCGAAGCCATGCGCTGGACCTATGTGCTGCGGGCGCGTGAACGCTGGCTCAGTTCGAGCGAAGCCAGCAACAGTCGCGAGGAACAGGCCCACCGCACGCTGAAGGGCTTTGGCCTGAAGGATGCCGACCTGGAGGCCCTGGCCCGCGCGCCGCGCGTCGTCGTGCGCATGCCCTACGAGTCCGAGCACGAAGGCTGGCAGGGCCGCATCTTTCCCTGGGAATACCTGCTGGCCAAGGCCACGCGGCGCTATCGCAATGTGGACAACCACCGCGTCACCGTGATGCGCGAGGTGGTGTCCCGGGCGCCGGTCACCTGGGAAAAGTCGCGGCAGCCCAGCCTGCTCTTCGTGCAGAGCGCACCCGGCGGCCTGCGGCAGACCTGGGATTTCAGCGCCGAGACCAAGCGACTCAAGCGCGCCCTGGGCGGCATCCGCCTGATCGAGCTGCAGGACCCGAGCTGGCAGCAACTGCACGATGTGGTGAAGCAGCTCAAGCCCGACCTCATCCACCTGAGCGGCTTCGACAATCTGGAAGGCCTGAGGGCCCTGCGCGACCTGGTGCCGGAAGGCGAGACGGTGGAGGCCGAATTCGGCCCCATGCACCTGGAAGACGTGCTGGCCAAGGAAGCCAGCGTGCCCGACGGCATGCTACTGGCCGGCGAATCCGCCGGCGCGGCCGTGATCGGTGCGCAGCGGCTGGCCGAGGCGCTCCGGGCGGGCGGGGAGCATTGCGCCTATTTCGTCTCGGTGAGCCTCGAAAACTCGGCCGCGCGCACGGCGGCGCTGATCGTGGCGGAGCGCGCGGCGCTGTCGGCCGTCGGCTTCCAGGACGCGATCGAGAACCAGCTGGTGGACTTCTTCTTCGAGCTGGTCTACAGCCAGCTCGACCAGGCGGTGTGGAATCTGCCGCTGGCCTTCGAGAGCGCCTGGATGCGAGCGCGCAAGGAGCCCCGGGCCACGCGGGCCACCGGCGTCACGCTGTGGATGGGCGCGCCGCTGAACGAGGCCGCCCTCACTCGGGGAGAGCCCGCTGCGGCCGAACTGCGCGACGCCGGCACGCCGCCGCGGCTGCAGGCCGTGCCCGAGGAAGAGCTCAACTACGCGGTGCTGCACAACAACGGGCGGCTGTTCCGCCAGATCGTCGTGGAGCGTGGCAGCGCCCAGCCCGACGACTGGCTCAGCATCGATGTGGAGCTGCAGCTCGGCCCCGAGCAGGCTCGCTGGCGCAAGCGCTTCGCGGCCGGCGAGACGCGCTTCGACCTCAGCAACGAAGTGCACGTGCCGCTGACGGCTGCGCTGATGCGCTCGCTGCAGGAAGCCGTCAACAGCACCTTGATGGTCCAGCTCAGCCACAACGACCAGGTGCTGACGCGCGACAGCCATCGCCTGCGCCTGCTGCCCGTGGACCAGTGGCGCGACAACGACAAGGACGGCCAGTGGCTGCCCTCCTTCGTGCTGCCGCGCGATCCGGCCGTCGTCGGCGCGGTGGAGCTGGCCCAGCGCTATGTGCGCATCCTGCGCGACAACCCGGCCGCCGGCTTCGAGGGCTACCAGGCCGCGCCCAGCACCGAGGAAGAACAGCTGCGCGAGGTGGACCTGCAGGTGCAGGCGATCTGGGCCGCCCTGCTGCACGAATGGAAGCTCGGCTACATCAACCCGCCGCCGTCCTACAGCAGCAAGCTCGACTCGCAGCGACTGCGCACGCCCAGCGCCATCCTGGGCGGGCGGGCCGGCACCTGCATCGACCTGGCCCTGCTGTTCGCCGCCTGCCTGGAGCTGATCGACGTCTACCCGGTCATCTTCCTGCTCAACGGCCATGCGCTGCCGGGCTATTGGCGGCACAACAGCTTCCAGGCCGACTACCTGGCCGTCAGCGGCGAGGGTGCCCATGGCGCCATGGCCGGCGCGGCGGATCGCAACTCTTCCGCCAGCCTGCAGCGCTACGCCTGGCAGGCGATAGGCGATGCACCCTACCGCGAGGTCAGGCAGCTGATCCGCGCGCGGCGCCTGGTGCCCATCGAGACGGTGCGGCTGACCGAGCATTGCGGTTTCGTGGAGGCCGTGGAGGCGGGCATCGATGCGCTGTCGGAAGCGGACGACTTCCACTCCGTGCTGGACGTCGTGACGGCGCGCATGAAGGGCATCACGCCCCTGCCCATCGTGGAGGAGAGGCCATGAGCAACGGCAATCTCTGGGCCGATGTGAGCGACAGGCTGGCGCTCGAAGAGCCGCCCACGCAGCTCAGCACCCTGCCCATCGGCCAGCGCCGCCGGCGCGCGGCGACGCGCGACGCCGATGGCCGCGCCAAGGTCGAGCTGGTGCGTGACGAGGACGGCCTGCTGCGCTGGGTCTACTCACCGCCCACCACGCCCGGCGGCACGGGGCGGCGTTCCTACCGGTCCATGCGCGTGGCGCCGGACGATGTCGTGCAGAGCTTTCGCTTCAACGACTTCGGCAGCAATGCGGTCACCGACAAGTTGATCGATGCCGACAACTGGCTGACGCCCGACCAGGGCATGCAGCGCTGGCAGGACGGCCATCTGGTGAGCGACCCCCAGCCCAAGATCGCCAAGGGCCGCGTGCTGCTGCTGGTGCATGGCACCTTCAGCAAGTCGCAGATGTGGTTCGACGAGCTGCAGGCCACCGAGGCCGGCCGCAAGCTGCTGGCCGGCTGGCAGCAGAAGTACGACGCCATCCTGGCCTTCGGCCATGCCACCCTCTCGGTGGCGGCCTGGTCCAACGCCCTCGATCTGCATCGGGCCCTGCTGAACGTCAGCGCACCCATCGACGTGGTCTGCCACAGCCGGGGCGGCCTGGTGGTGGGCTGGTTGATGCGGCTGCGCGCCGTGCCGGTGGAGCGCGTCGTCTTCGTGGCCTCGCCGCTGGTGGGCACCAGCCTGGCGGCGCCGGACAAGCTGCGCGCCGCCCTCGACATGATCGCCAGCTACGCCGATGCGGTGTCGGCCGTCAGCAGGCAGGCGACGGGCATCGTGCCTTTTGCCGAAGGCGTGTCGCTGCTGGCCAAGATCTTCGGCAAGGTGCTGCACCTCGGCAGCACCACACCCATCGTCGATGCCGCCGTGGGACTGGTGCCGGGGCTGGCGACACAGCAGCTGGTCAGGAACAACGGCGATGTGCGCCAGCTGTTCGCCGACCCCTGGCTGTGCACGCCCAAGATGTTCGGCATCGGCGCGTCCTTCCAGCCCGACGAGAGTGCGCAGCCGATCTGGAAGTTCTGGCGCCGCTTCAGCCACGTCGGCGACCAGATCAAGTACGCCGCCGCCGACATGGTCTTCCCCGGCCCCAACGACCTGGTGGTGGACGTGGACTCGATGTTCCGCCTGGGCGAGGGCGGCAACATCACCTTCGAAGCCCTCGGTGTGGGCCCGACCACCCACCACACCAACTACTTCCGCGATGAGCGCGTGATCGACTACCTGGGCGACCAGCTGTCGATCCAGGCCTGAGCGGCTTCGCAGCCGCGCTCGGCACTCAGCGGGCCTACTGCGCCACCAGCTCCACACGCCGGTTCCGTGCCCGCCCGGCCTCGTCGCCATTGCCGGCCACGGGGGCGAGCGATGCCAGGCCCTTGGCGCTGAGGCGCTTGGCATCGACCTTGTAGGGCGCGGTGGTCAGGGCCAGCACGACGGCGCGGGCGCGCTCCATGCTCAGCGCCTGGTTGGCCTCGAAGCCGCCGACGTTGTCGGTGTGGCCAACGATCCAGGCCTTCAACGCGGGCTGGTTCTTCAGCAGCTCGGCCATGGCGTCGAGCTGGGCCTTGGACTCGGGTTTGAGCTCGGTCTTGCCGGTGTCGAAGAACAGGCCCGTCAACGTCACGCGGCCCTCGGCGGCGAGGCCGGCCTGCAGGGCAGCGGGATCGACCGTGACCTGACCGGTCTCCATGGCCTTGGGCTCGACGACCTGCACATAGGTGGCGACCAGGCCCGTCGTCGCGTTGGCGGCCAGCGAGTTGTAGATCAGCACCGTGGCTTCCTGGCCCGGCTTGCCCAGGGTGCCGACCAGCATGCGGCCTTCGTCGGCGGACAAGGCCGAGGTCAGGCTGTAGCGGCCGCTGGTGGGCGTCTCGACCGAGCCCTTGGCCCAGACGAAGCCCTTGGTCGGGTCGCTCTGCTTGAGCCAGGCGAAGTAGAGGTCGAAGCAGTCGCGCTCGCAGGAGAAGCGCTTTTTGAAGCCGGCGGCGTTCAGCGCCTGCTCGTAGTTGCGCCAGACCTCCAGGTTGGCCTTGCCGCGTGGCGCGATGTAGACCGTCTGTGTGACCTTGCCCTCGAGGTTGAGCATCGGGTCCTTGAACTGGCGCTTGTCGGCCTTGGACAACTCGGCGCTGGGAGGAATGGCGGCGGCGTCCCAGTTGGAGGTGCGCTGGCCGGCCAGCCAGGAGCCGGCGAAGCGCTTGATGAGGGGATGGTCGACGGCCCCCGGCACATCGGCGACGGGGGCGTCGGCGGCCATCACGGCGGCATGGGTGACGGCGACGAGCAGGGCAGTGGCCAGGCGAGCGAATGTCTTCATGGCGTTCGGTTGGGGAGCTATTGCAGGACCCTCTTGACGCGGCGGTTTCTGGCGCGGCCGTCCTCGGCGGCGTTGGAAGCCAAGGGCGCGAAGTTGGCGATGCCGCGCTGGGTCAGCGCCGCGGCCATCTGGTCGGAGCTCTTGGCGACGTCGGTCCTGGGGGCGTCGGCAAAGGCCGCCGTGCAGAGGAGCAGGGAAGCGAGGAGGGCGGCGCGGAGGGGCGTCATGGAGGGCGGCGGGTGGCGAGGCGCGATGTTGACGCAGGCAACGCGCGAGACCCTCACCCTGATGAACTGCAAACGTGGGACGCGAAGCCCTGACGGCGGCTCAACTCGTAACGAAATTCGACACAGGCCTCGCCGCGGAATTCGGTGGCGATGCGCTCGACGAGGTGGGCGCCCAGATGCTCCAGCAGGCGGATGCAAGCGAGGTTGCGAGCATCGGTCTGGGCGTGGATGTATTCGACGGCCGTTTGGTCGAAGACGAGGGCGATGGCCGCGCGCACGGCCGCGGTCGCAGTGCCGCGGCCCTGGGCGGTGCGGGCCAGCGTGAAGCCGAACTCGGCCTCGCGGCCATCGGCGCTGATGTGGATGCCGAGGTCGCCGAGCAGCTGGTCGCTGGGCTCGTCGGCGATGGCGAGCTGGGTCCATTGGCCCGGCTCGAAGGTGGGCACGACGGCCATCTCGTTCAGGAAGTCCAGGGCCTGCTCATCGGGCAGCGGCGTCCAGCCTTGCCAGCGGCCGACCTCCGGATCGCCGCGATAGGCCTGGAAGGCGGCCAGGTCGGTGGCGGCGAGCCGGCGCAGCTTCACACCAGCTCGGCTTCCGGGCTGCGGTAGTGGTAGCGGTAGGCGAAGACGAAGCCCATGCGCGAGTACAGGCGCTGGGCGACGGCGTTGTCGCTGCCCACCTGCAGATAGGCCTGGCGGGCGCCCTGGTCGTGGGCCAGGGCGAGCAGCGCGTGGCACAGGCGCTCGGCATGGCCCTGGCGCGGCACGGCCGAGAAGATGTCGTAGAGGCCGACGATGTCCCAGTCGACGACCATCTGGCCGCAGGCGAGCAAGGCACCGCCGGCGTCGTTCAGCGCGAAGCCCTGGTAGGTGACTGGAGCGTTAGCGATGCGCTCGGCGTGAGCATCGATGGCGGTCTGGGACGAGCCGCGCAGCGCGCCGACCGTGGCGGCATAGGTGGGCGCGTCCAGGGCCTGGAGGGCGACCGGCGCGGGTTCGGGCACGAGGCTGGCCATGACCATGACGTCGGCCGCATCGAAGCTGCCCCAGCCCTTGGCGGCCAGCAGCTCGTCGAGATTGCCGGGCTGGCTCCAGGGCGTCACACGGACGGCCAGCGGCAGGCCGGCGGCGTCATAGGCCTGCTGGCAGCGCGCCAGCAATTCGTCCAGCGGCAGGGTCCCGGCGCGCAGCGCGTTGATGCAGCGCGAGCGCTTGGCCTTGCCCGGCGACAGCCGGATCAGCCAGCCGTCGATGTCGGCCTGCTGGGGTGGGGCGCTGGCATCGAGGCCGGCGTGTTCGGCGCGGAGGGCGAGGGCATCAAGCATGGTCGGCCAGCAATGCGGAAGGGTCACGCCAGATGCAGCGCCATTCGGGCAGGCAGACGCCACAAAAGGGCGGCGTCGTGCCGGGGTCGATGAACTCGGCCCCCATGCGGGCGTAGAAGCGCTTGGCGGGTTCGTTCTGCTCCAGCACCCAGAGGTACAGGGGCTGGGAGTGGGTCGGCCCCAGTTCGCGGACAACGGCCTGCAGCAGCCGGCGGCCGATGCCGCCGCCTTTCAGCTCCGGGTGGACATGCAGGTTGTCGACCAGGGTGCCGCAGACGGGGTCATGGCCAGGCAGCACGTAGGCGAAGCCGATCATCCTGCCCGATTCGTCCTCGGCCACGATGCCGAAGGCGGGCGCCGTGGCCGGCCCCTGCAGGCGCTCGCGCCAGACGGTCTGGCGGTCGGCGAAGACCTCGTGGTCGAGAAAGCCGTCCGGCACGATGCCGCGGTAGGCGCTGCGCCAGCTGGTGGCGTGAAGGTGGGCGACGACGTCGGCGTCGTCCGCACGCATTGGGCGAAGCTTTGACGTCATGACGCGGACATGGGCTTGTTCAGGACCCACAAGGTCGGGAGGCAGACGATTTCATGCGCCAGTAGAGAGGCCGCGCACATGGCCATGACGGCGTCCCAGTTGATGAATGGCAGGCCCGCGATCACCAGCACCAACGCAATGGCAAGTGCTGCCCATGTGAGCCAAAGTGACCATCGACCGGCGCTCGTTGCTTCAAGGATTCGCGCCACAGCGAGCGTGCTGTTGGCCGCTCGCAGGTCGGCGAAGCTGGACTGCCTGATGGCGCGAGATCGGAGCCAGCCGGACAGAGCCCCCTCGAACAACGCGATGGGTATCCAGATCACTGGGTGCGCAAGGTCCAGCAAGAGCCCCATGGCGATCAGCGTGCCAGCAGCCACGGCCTGTGTGATCAAGCTGGACCGGACGGAGAGGGTGAAATGCATGCCTACCGCATGGTCTCGATCCGCTTCACCATCTCCTTGGCGAAGTCGACGAAGGCCTGGGCGCCCTTGGATGCCGGGTCGAAGACGACGCCCGGCAGGCCGTAGCTGGGCGCCTCGGCCAGTCGGACGTTGCGCGGGATGACAGTGTCGAAGACCTTGTTGCCGAAGTGGGCCTTGAGCTGGTCGCTGACCTGCTGCTGCAGCGTGATGCGCGGGTCGAACATGACGCGCAGCAGGCCGATGATCTCCAGGTCCGCGTTCAGGTTGGCGTGGATCTGCTTGATGGTGTTGACCAGGTCGGTCAAACCTTCCAGCGCGAAGTACTCGCACTGCATCGGCACGATGACGCCGTGGGCGCTGCACAGGCCGTTCAGCGTCAGCATGGACAGTGACGGCGGGCAGTCGATGAGGATGAAGTCGTAGTCCTTGCCGGCTTCGGCCAGGGCAGCCTTGAGCCGGGCCTCGCGGCGCTCGAGCGCGACCAGATCCACCTCCGCGCCGGCCAGTTCGCGGTTGGCGCCCAGAACGTCGTAACCGGCCTTCTCGGCACGGGCCTTGGCCTCGGCCAGGGTCGCGGACTCCAACAGCACGTCATAGACGGTCAGCTCCAGCTTGCGCTTGTCGATGCCCGAACCCATGGTCGCGTTGCCCTGCGGGTCCAGGTCGACGACCAGCACCCGCTGGCCGATCTGCGCCAGGCCGGCGGCGAGGTTGACGGTGGTGGTGGTCTTGCCGACGCCGCCCTTCTGGTTGGCGATGCAGAAAATCTTGGCCATGACTGAGGTTTCCGGGACTGCCGGCATCGTACCGGGGAGAGGGCGGGCCGACCCTCGGGCGCGACCCGCGAAAGCGCCTCAGCGCGGCTTCATCCAGATGATGCAGCGCTGGGCATCCAGGCCCGGGACGGCCAGTTGTTCCACGTGAAACACGTCCACGTCCGCCGGCAGCGCGGCGATCTCGTCGGCCGGGTGCTGGCCCTTCATGGCCATCCAGACCGCGCTCTCCGCCAGATGCTGGCGGGTCAAGCTGGTGAAGTCGACAAGGGACGCAAACGCGCGGGAGGTGATGACGCCGAAGGGTTCGGTCTTCCACTGTTCGACCCGGCTGTGCACGCCATGCAGATTGGGCAGCTTCAGCTCGGCCGCAACCTGCTGGATGAAGGTGGCCTTTTTGGCAACGGCGTCCACGCAGCTGACATCGGTTCCGGGGAAGCAGATGGCGATGACCACGCCCGGCAGGCCGCCGCCGGCGCCCACGTCCATCAACCGGGCCGGCGCGCCGTGGCGCTTCAGCGGTGCGATGACGGACAGGCTGTCCACCAAGTGGTGGCTCAGCATCTGCGCCGGATCACGGACGGCAGTCAGGTTGTAGACCTTGTTCCACTTCTGCAGCAGCGCCAGGTAGGCCAGCAGCTGGTCGAGTTGGATGTCCGTGAGTTCAAGACCGAGTTCGGTGGCGGCGGCTTCGAGTTGTTCTCTCATGCCGCCTCAGCCTCCGTGAAACCCTTGAACTTGCCCTTCTTCAGGTGCACCAGCAGCAGCGAGATGGCCGCCGGGGTGATGCCGGAGATTCGCGACGCCTGGCCCAGGGTCTCCGGCTTGTGCTTGTTCAGCTTCTGGCGTGCCTCGAAGGAGAGGGCATGGACCAAGCCGTAGTCCAGGTCCTCGGGCAGCTTCAGGTGCTCGAAGTGGGCGGCGCGGGCGACGTCGTCGACCTGCTTGTTGATGTAGCCGGCGTACTTGGTGCTGATCTCGACCTGCTCGGTGACGAGGGCTGCCAGTTCGGCACCCAACTCGGCATTCAGCGTTTCACGTGAAACACCGGCCTCGGGACGTGCAATGGCGGCGACCTCGGCCACGGTGTCGAAGACGACGCCGGGCCGGCGCAGCAGGTCGGCCAGGTTGTACTCGCGCTCCAGGGCCTTGCCGACCAGGCGTTCGGCATCCACCGCCGGCAGCACGCCGGGATGAACCCAGGTGCTCTTCAGCTTCTCGGTTTCACGTGAAACAGCGTCGCGCTTGCGGTTGAAGGCGGTCCAGCGCTCGTCGTCCACCAGGCCGAGCTGGCGGCCGGTTTCGGTCAGGCGCAGGTCGGCGTTGTCCTCGCGCAGCTGCAGCCGGAACTCGGCGCGGCTGGTGAACATGC
>CBHWBD010000053.1:0-27487 GCA_966111775.1 uncultured Comamonadaceae bacterium
ATCAGCCTGGAGAACCCCGTGAGCCTGAAAGACCAATTCGAAGCCGCCGTCGCCGATTCCAAGAACCTGCCCGAGCGGCCCGACAACATGACGCTGCTCAAGATCTACGCGCTTTACAAGCAGGGCAGCGCCGGCGACGTGGACGGCAAGCGCCCCGGCTTCACCGACATGGTCGGCCGCGCCAAGTGGGATGCGTGGAACGAACTGAAGGGCACCAGCAACGACGACGCGATGCAGCAGTACGTCGACCTCATCGAATCCCTGAAATAGTCAGCCCCTCGCCCAGTCTCGCCGGATTGACCGACGAGCATCACCAGAGCAGGCCGGCTCGGGAGCGGCCCAGCGCTTGGCCTGCGGCAAGGCACTACGTCCACCATCAACGAAAACCGGTCTCAGGCCGGTTTTTTCTTGGCCGGCGCCTTGGCCTTCTTCTCGGCCAGCAGCGCGTCCAGTTCCTTCTCGATCTCGGACTCGATGGTCTTCTTGAAGGCGCCGAGCAGAAAGCCCAGCTGGGCCACCAGCTCGAAATGGTCGGGTGCCACCGTCAACTCACCCTTCACGCCGCTGCGCGTGAACTCCACCGTGTCGCTGAACTCGCCCTCGAGCACCGTGCATTCCATGTCGAACTTCGCTTCGACCTGCTCGGCCCACTTCCAGGCGATCTCGCGGGCCTTCTTCAACCCGAGGGCGTGGTCACGGTGAATGCGGATCTCGGCCATCAGGAGCTCTCCTTTGTCTCGTGCACCCCACTCTAAGCGAGAAGGCCGGCGTCTCCACTGAAGGCTCATTTGCCTCCATACTCCGTCGCCGAAAAAGCGGCCGGGCCATGCAGCCTGGAATCCGCAGCCCAGGGAGGATCCATGCGCCTAGCCGACCCCGACCCGCTCGTCCACGACCCGCTGATGGAGGGGCTGCTGCATTTCCGCGGCGCCGAGCCCGACTACGAGCAGGCCGTCTACTGGTTCCGCGTCGCCGCCGATGCGGGCGACGCCGAGGGCCTGGCCCTGCTGGCCTTCTGCCAGCTCGAGGGCACCGGCCTGCCGCGCGATCCCGTGCTGGCCCGGGAACGCCTGGAGCGCGCCTGCGCCGCCGGCAGCCTGACGGCCAACTTCCACCTCGCCCGCATGCTGGTCGCCGGCTGGGGCGGCGACCCCGACGCGACGCGCGGCGTGGCCCTCTACACCGCCGCCGCGGCCATGGGCCATGCCGACGCCACCTTCAACCTCGCCAGCTGCCTGGAAGCCGGCTGGGGCTGCCAGCCCGACCGCCTGGCCGCCAAGGCCCTGTACCTGCGTGCCCGTGCCATCGGCAGCCCCTTGAAGGCACCCGGCCTGCGCATCCGCGAGCGCGAACTGGACGCGGTGCGCGAGCTCGCCAGGCGCCTGGAGGTCGGCAGCGAACTGGGCCGCATCCTCGAAGACCGCCAGCACGAGATCACGCTGGTGCACGACCTGGCCCACAACCCGGCCCGCAAGGCCATGCTGAGCGCCCGCCAGCGCCGTCGCCTGCTGCACGTCGCCAGCATCACCGCCATCATTGCCGGCCTGGCCGCCGCGCTGGCCGGCCTGTTCGGCTGGCGCAGCAGCCATCCGCTGGCGCATGATTCAGGACCGACCTCCATCGCCTGAACATGACCCGTCCCCTGCCCCTGAATACCCACCTGATCGACGTCGGCCCGCTGGTCTACGGCTGCATGGCCCTGGGTGGCGACTGGGGTGACGGCCCCGTCACCGAGGCCGATGTCGCCCACGCCCACGCGGCCGTCGAGGCGGCGCTGGAGATCGGCGTCAAGCTCTTCGACCATGCTGACATCTACCGCCGCGGCAAGGCCGAGGCCGTGTTCGGTGAACTGCTCAAGCGCGACCCCGGCCTGCGCGCCCGGATACGGCTGCAGAGCAAATGTGGCATCCGCTTCGCCGACGACAGCCAGGTCGGCCGCTATGACCTCAGCGCCGCCTACATCGAGGAAAGCGTCAACGGCATCCTGCAGCGCCTGGCCGTCGAGCGCATCGACATCCTGCTGCTGCACCGCCCCGACGCGCTGATGGAGCCCGCCGAGATCGCTCGCGCCTTCGGCCGGCTCAAGGCGGCGGGCAAGGTCGGCCACCTGGGCGTATCGAACATGCACGCCGGCCAGATGCGCTGGCTGCAGATGGCCCTGCCCGAGCCCCTCGTCGCCAATCAGCTCGAGCTGAGCCTGGCCAAGCTGGACGCCCTCGACGTCGGCACCACCTTCAACGACCCGCAGGCCGCCACCCGCCCCGGCTGCGTTGCCTGGGCCGGTACGCTGGAATACGCCCAGCGCCACGGCGTGCAACTGCAGGCCTGGGGTTCGCTGGCCCAGGGCCGCTTCAACGACCCGGCCGCGTCGCCGGCCGCCCAGGCCGTGCATGAGATTGCCGAGACCCACCGCACGACGGCCAACGCCGTGCTGCTGGCCTGGCTGTTGCGGCATCCGGCCAGCATCCAGCCCGTCATCGGCAGCGGCAATGTGGAGCGCATCCGGGCCTGCGGTGATGCGACCAGGATCCAGCTGAGCCGGGACGAGTGGTATCGGCTGTATGTGACGGCGCGGGGGCAGGCGTTGCCGTGAACCACGGCCCGCCGGCTCAGTCGGCCGAGCCCTGCACCAACGGCTGCTTCGGATGCAGCCTCGCCATCGTCACCACGTCTTCGTACACGCCATTGCGCAGCGCATAGGCCTTGAGCCGGCCTTCCGGCGCGAAGCCATGCCGTTCGTAGAGCCGGATGGCGCGCTGGTTGTCGTGATAGACGGTCAGCTCGATGCGCAGGACCTGCGCCCAGTTGTCGGCATAGTCCAGCAGGGCCGTCATCAGCGCGTTGCCGACGCCCCGGCCTTGGGCAGCCTTGGAGACGGTGATGCCCAGCGACATCGCATGCCGCCGACGGATGGCCGGGCCGACGGGGTGCAGGCCGGCGAGACCGACGGTCTTGTCATCCAGCACGGCGGCCAGCACGAGTTCGTTGGAGCCGGCTGCCGGCGGGTTCATGCCGGCAATGCGCTGGGCCCACAGCTCCTCGCTGGCGAAGGGCAGTTGCAGGGTGCCGCCGAAGACGTCCGGATCGGCAAACTGTTCGGCGATGGCCGCGGCGTCAGCGGGTTTGACGCGGCGCAGGATCAGGGTCATGAGGGCCTCCATCAAGGCCCTGCAATGTAGCCCGGCGCTCCGCCCGCTCCAGCGGCTTCAGCCGCTCGACGGCAGCGTGAAACTTCACCCAGTCGCGGCCCTCGCGCTCGAACAGGCGCATGAAGGCCGGCACCAGTTCGTCGTAGGCCGACAGGATGGCAAAGCTGGCGTTGTTGGCACGCTGGAACCAGGCCTCGTAGCCGGGCGCCTCCTGGGGCGCTCGCTCGCGCAGTTCGGCCATGACGGCGGCCTTGGCCTCGGCGCGGGTGGCCTGCGGGCCGGCGTAGATAGCCTTGAGCCGGTCGCGCCCTTCCCGCGCCAGCGCGAGGAAGCGCGCCCGCCGTGCCCGGCCGGCCTCGAAGGCGGCCAGGGCCTCGGGCTTGCCGGCCAGCCATTGGCGGGCGCCCAGAAGCTCGACCGCGGTGGCATAGGCCTCGTTGAAACCGGTGTCGTCGCTGCTGTAGACGCGCTGGTGGGTCAGCTCATGGAAGATCATGGCCGCCAGCTCGCCCTCGGGGTAGCGGATGAAGGTGTTGAGCAGCGGGTCGCCGCCGAACCAGCGGCTCCAGCCCAGCGTCGAATAGGCGGGAATGGGCTGCACCTGCACCTCCCAGCCCTCGGCCTTCAGCGCTTCGGCATGGCTCAACGCGGCGTCGCGGTCGAACCAGCCCTGATAGCCGGCACAGCCCATGATGGGATAGCACCAGGTCTTCAGCGTGAAGCTGTACTCCGGCGCTGCCACGATGTTCCAGACCACGGCCTGCCGGTGCAGGTCGGCATAGCGGCGGTAGCTGTTGTTGTCGGGCAGGGCCAGCTCGGCGCTGGCGTAGTCGCGCATCTGCTGCGACAGCTTGAGGCGCTCGGCCAGTTCGGGCGGCGTGGTCGGGTCGGCCAGCCACTCGCTCACCGGCTTGGCGGCGCGCACTATGCCCAGGTGACCGCCCGCGGCCTGGCTCCAGTGGCCGACGGCGCCACAGCCGGCGAGAAGCAACAGCGAGGCCGACAGCAGCAGGCGACGGATCAAGCTGCTTCCACCTCCACGAGGCAGTCGTAGAAGGCCGGCGCATTGCCCATGTCGGTCAGGCGCTGGTGGGTCACCTCGTTGACATTGGTGCCCTGGGTGCCGAGCTTGCGCCACCACACACCCAGGCCGTTGACGACACCGGGCCGCGCTCGCTTGCTGACCTTGAGCTTGGCGACGTAGCGGCCGCGGTCATTGAAGGCGGCGACCAGGCTGCCGTCGGCAAGGCCGCGCCGGGCGGCGTCTTCGGCATCCATCTCGATCAGCGGCTCGCTCTCGATATCGCGCAGGCTCTTCACGTTCACAAAACTGCTGTTCAGGAAGTTGCGCGCGGGCGGCGAGATCATGGCCAGGGGGTAGCGCGCGGCCAGCTCGGGCGCGGTCTGCGCGCTTTCGTAGTTGGGCACGAAATCCGCACCGGCGGCCTGGGCGCGGCCGTTGGGCGTGCGGAAGCCCCCTTCGGCGAACGGTGCCTCGGGGATGGGCAGGGCCTGCCAGCCCTGCTCGCGCAGCAGGGCCATGTCGATGTCCGAGGTGAAGGCCTGCGCCGCGAGTTCCTCGTCGCTGTCGCTGAAGCAGGGATCGGTCAGGCCCAGGGCCGCGGCCAGCTCGCGGAAGATCTGGGTGTTGGTCTTGGCCTCGCCCAGCGGCGCGACGGCAGGCTGGTTCATCAGCACATCGGTGTGGCCGTAGGAGGTGTGCACGTCCAGGTGCTCGAGCTGGGTGGTGGCCGGCAGCACATAGTCCGCCAGGTCGGCCGTGTCCGTCATGAAATGTTCGAGCACGACGGTGAACAAGTCCTCGCGCTGGAAACCCTTCACCACCTTGGGCGACTCGGGCGCCACCGCCACCGGATTGCTGTTGTAGACGATCAGGGCTTCGATGGGCGGATCGGCCTGCAGCAGTGCGTCCCCGATGGTGCTCATGTTGACCATGCGGGGCTGGCGGCCGGCCAGCAGGTCTGGGCGCTCCAGATGGGCATTCTTGAAGGGCGCGTTCCAGCCCGAGGCCGACAGCAGCACGCCGCCGCTTTCATGGCGCCAGGCGCCGGTCAGGCAGGGCAGCAGTGCGATCAGGCGCACCGCATTGCCGCCGCCGCGCACGCGCTGCAGGCCGTAATTCATGCGGATGGCCGCCGGCTTCGTGGTGCCGTAGTCGCGTGCCAGGCCGCGCACCTCGGAGGCAGCAATGCCGCAGACCTCGGCGACGCGCTCCGGCGGCCAGGCCAGGGCCTTGGCGCGCAGCTCGTCCCAGCCGTCCACGTAGTTGTCGATATAGGCCTGGTCCAGCCAGCCGTTCTGGATCAACTCGTGCATCAGCCCCAAAGCCAGGGCACCATCGGTGCCCGGCAGCACGGCGATGTGCTGGTGGCATTTGTCGGCCGTCTCGGTCTTGCGCGGGTCGATGCAGATCAGCTTGGCGCCTTCGCGCTTGGCCTGGTTGGCATAGGTCCAGAAATGCAGATTGGACGTGATGCTGTTGCTGCCCCAGATGACGATCAGCTTGGCGCCGGCGAAGTGCCGCGTGTGCATGCCCAGCTTGTGGCCATAGGTGGCCGCCAGGCCCGCGCCACCGGCGGAAGCGCAGATGGTGCGGTCCAGGCGGGCAGCGCCCAGCGCATTCCACAACCGGCCGGCCATGGCCTCGCCCTGGATCAGGCCCATGGTGCCGGCATAGCTGTAGGGCTGGATGGCCTGGGGGTCCTGGATCGCCCTCAGCCGGGCCGCGATGTCGGCGATGGCCTCGGCCCAGCTCACCCGCACGAACCGCGGCGCCTCGGTCTTCTTGCTGACGCGCTTGAGGGGATGCAGCAGGCGCTCGGCATGGTAGGTGCGCTCGGGGTAGCGCGAGACCTTGGTGCACAGCGCGCCGTGGGTGTTGGGGTGCTCGGCGCGGCCCTGCACCTTGATGACGCGTTCGTTCTCGACGGTGATCTGCAGCGCGCAGGTGTCGGGGCAGTCGTGGGGGCAGGCGCCGAAGACGGTACGGGTGGTCATGGCAATCGCAATTCAGGCAGAACTGCGATTGTCGCAACCCGCGCCGCCTGGGGTCACTTGCGGTTCAGGAAGTCCACCAGCTTGGGTATGACTTGTGCCGGCGCCTCTTCCATCAGCCAATGGCCTGAGCCTTGGATGACGGCACCCTCGACCTTGGCATCGACCAGTCTGGCCTGCTCGATCAGGAAGGTGCCGGACGCCTTTTCGCCCGTCAGCACCAGCATCGGCTGCTGCAGCTTGGTTTTCGCGAAGCCGGCGAAGTCGGCCGCGTCCTGCTCGAAAGCCTTGAAGTAGCCGAAGCCCGCCTTCATGCCGCCCGGCTGGGCATAAGCCGCCGTGTAGAACTGGCGGTCGGCCTCGGACAACGAGCGCGTCTTGTCCGCCGCGAAGTCGTTCCAGAAATGCTCGAAGTAGATGCGTTCGCGGCCGGCCACCAACTGCAGCGCAGTCTCGCCGTGAAAGTGGAAGTGCCACAGGTCGCGCAGCAGCCAGACGTTCTTCCAGTCGCCCACCCCGGGCAGGAAGGCGTCCATCAGCACGATGCTCTCGACCTCGTCCGGGTACTGGGCCGCGTAGGCATAGGCCACCATCAGGCCGATGTCGTGGCCGACGACCTTGACCTTGCGGTGGCCCAGGCTCTTGACGAGGGCGTGCACGTCCTGGGCCAGCGTCTTCTTGTCGTAGACGCCGTCGGGCTTGGCTGAGCCACCGGCGCCACGCAGGTCGGGGGCGATGACGATGCGGCGGCAGGCCAGCTTGTCGATCAGCGGCCGCCACATATGGCTGGTCTCGGTGTAGCCATGCAGCAGCACGACGGGGGTCTCGCCGCCGGCACCGGCATGCAGATAGTGCAGCTGCACGCCGTTGGCGGTGGCGCTGCGGTCTTCGACGAGGGTGGCAGCCTGCACGCCGACGGCGAGCAGCAGGGTGGCGATGGCGGAGATGAAGCGCTTCATGGTGATCTCCTCAAAGTTGGCTCATGCCGCCGTCGACGATGATTTCCGTGCCGACGATGAAGGCCGATTCCGGCGCCGACAGGTGCAGCACCGTGGACGCGACCTCCTCGACCGTGCCGAAGCGGCCCAGCGGCACCTGGCTTTGAATCTGCGCGGCGACCTGCTTCAGCGTGTCGGCGTCGAAGCCCAGCTTGCCGTACAGCGGCGTGGTTACCGGGCCGGGGCTGACGACGTTGACGCGCGCACCCTGCGGCAGCAGCTCGGCCGACAGCGTCTTGGCCATGGAGATCAGCGCGGCCTTGCTGGCGGCGTAGATGGCCGAGTTGGGCATGCCGATGTGGGCATTGATGGAGCCGTTCAGCACGATGGATGCGCCCTTGGCCAGCACCGGCCGCAGGGCCTGGATCAGGAAGAAGGCGCCCTTGGCATTGGTGTTGAAGGTGCGGTCCCAGAGGTCTTCGCTCGCGTCGGCCAGCGACGCGAACTCGGCCATGCCGGCGTTGACGAAGACCGCATCCAGCGTGCGACCGGCGGCGGCGAGATGGGCACCGAGGGCGCGGGCACCGATCACGTCGGAGGCGTCCAGGGCCACCAGCTCGAAGCCTTCGGCGTCGTGTGGCTTGCCCGGGCGGGCGGTGACGATGACATGGGCGCCTTCGGCCTTGAAGGCGCGGGCGGCGGCCAGGCCGATGCCGGAGGTGCCACCGGTGACGAGGACGGTCTTGTTGGCGAAGCGGGCGGTAGACATGATGCAGTTCCTTTCGAGTCGGGTTGAGCGGCTGGTTTGCCGTGGACTCGATACTCGGCCGCGCGCCCTCTTTTGACGTCCGGCCACGCTGGCCGACTCGTGCAAGGTTTTCGAACATGCTCAGCGACGACGAGATCCAGTTGATGGAAGCCATCCGCGAAAGCGGCAGCCTGTCGCGCGCCGCGGCCAGCCTGGGCAGGGCGCCGTCCACGGTGTCGTACACGCTGCGCCAGATCGAGGGCCGCTTCGACGCCCTGCTCTTCGACCGCCGCCGCTACCGCCTGCAACTCACGCCCGCCGGCGCCCTGCTGGTGCGCGAGGCGGTGCGGCTGCGCGACGACATGCAGCGCCTGACGCGCCGCGTCACGCAAGTGGCCAAGGGCTGGGAGGACAGGCTCTGGATCGTCACCGACGAGGTGCTCGAGTTCGGCACCCTGCTGCCCGTCATCCAGGACTTCGACAGGCTGGACTCCGGCGTGTCCTTGCGCGTGACCCACGAGGTGCTGGGCGGCACCTGGGAGGCCCTGGCCGAGGGCCGCGGCGACCTCGTCATCGGCGCCACCAACGAGCCGCCGGCCGGCATCAGCGTGCAGTGGCGCGAGCTGGGCCAGATGCGCTGGGTCTATGCGGTGTCACCGCGCCATCCGCTGGCCAAGGTCAAGGGCGCGCTGACCGCCGAGCAGATGCAGGCGCATCGCGCCATCGTCGTGGCCGACACCTCGCGCCGCAACGAGGGCCGCGCCTATGGCCATGGCGCCGGCCAGGCCACGCTGGCCGTGCCCAGCATGGCCGCCAAGATCGAGGCCCAGCGCGCGGGCCTGGGCGTGGGCTGGCTGCCCGAGGCGCGCGTGGCCTCGCTGCTCAAGCGCGGCGAGTTGGTGGCGAAGACGGTGGCCGCGCCGCGCGAACCCAACACGCTTTATGTCGGCTGGCGCGACGGTGATGGCCGGGCGCTGGCCTGGTGGCTGCAGCAGCTGACGGACGCGCGGCTGTGCCAGCGCCTCGTCGACGGCGTGGACGCCTACGACTGAAGCAGCGGCCTGAGCCGCCAGGCCGCCAGGGCACCGAGGGCGGCGGCCCAGGCCAGCAGGCCGGCGCCGGTGAGGAGCTGGTCGTCGATCAGGTAGTTCACGCAGAGCTGGGTCTGGGCATCGCGGTAGAGCAGGCCGGCGGTCGCCAGCATCCAGGCGGCATTGCCGAGGAAGAAAGCGGCGACGACCGGCGAGAGCCGCTCGCGGCCCCACGCCAGCAACGCGCCGGCGGAGATCCAGCTCGCGTACTTGGCCGCGGCGAAGGCAACCGACAGCAGCGCCAGGTCCAGCGCCGCCGGGATCATCCAGAACGCGAACACGCAGGACGCCAAGGTCGCGCCAAGCAGGCCTTGCGCATCGATACGCGCGAGCGCCGGCCATGGCAGGCGGCGGCCCAGCCACCAGCCCAGGCCGAACAGCGCGGGGAACTCCAGCAGCATGTGCAGGCTCATGCGGCTCTCGATGAGGGCCAGCGGGTTCATGGACGCGGCACCAGGCGGCGTGCCTCGGCCAGCGCGGCGGCCCAGTCGGCATGGTCGAACACGCGGTGGACGCGGCCGGTGGCATCGACGACGTGGATGGCGCCGTTGTGCACCCAGCCGCCCAGGCCGTCCGGCACGGCGACGACGCCCAGCGCCCGCAGCGCATCAGGCCCGGCCGTGAGCGACACCGGGGCCGCCAGCGTCCACCGCGCGGGATCGGCACGATGCCGCAAGCCATAACCGGCCAGTTCCGGCGTGCCGTCGTGCTCGGGGTCGATGGAGATGGACAGCAGGCGTACGCCGTCGGCCGGCTGCAGGGCCTGCTGGGCCTGCAAGAACTCGGCGCCCAGGCTCTGGCAGACGGACTCGCAACGCGTGTAGATGAAGTCCACGAGGTAGACGGCGCCGGGTTTCATGGCCGCGGCTGCGCCGGCCGAATCGCGCAGCGGCGTGGCGGGCAGGCTCAACTCGCCACGCGCTGCCGCCGAGCGGCGCAGGGCCTCGAAGGTCCAGGTCTCGAAGCCTTCGGTCAGCCGCGCCACACCGGTGCCGAACGCGGCCACGCCGAGCGCACAGGCGGCCAGCGTCGCGGCCAGTTGGCCCATCACAGAGCGACGTACTCCACGGCCACGCCGTCTTTGACGACGAAGCGCGCGAACTGCTGGAAGAAGCCGTAGAACAGGTTGCGGCCAATGCCCTCGGCCGTTTCCTGCAGCTCGAGGGCGGTCTCGCCGGGGAACATCGCATCGGTGTGGCGGTGCCACAGCGTGATCCAGCGCAGGAAATGTTCGGGCTTGACGTTCGAGGTCTCGGCCAGGGCCACATGCTTCTGGTAGACGTTGCCCTTGAAGCTGCGCGTGCCGAGCATCACCGTGCTCCAGAACTCCGTCATGCGCTGCAGATGGGGCTCCCAGTCATGGATGGCCGAGGCGAAGACGGGGCCGAGCAGCTCGTCGCGGCGCACGTCAACGTAGAAGGCGTCGACGAGGCGGCGCAGGCCGGCGCGGTCGAGGGCAATGGCAGGGTCACTCATGGGGAGGCAGTTCCTTGTCGCCCGCGAACGATGCGGTGCGGGCCCGGTGTTGCTCGCGCGCCAGGGCCACCGTTTCGGCGCTGACGGCCGGGGCCTGGTTGCCCCATTGCGAGCGCACATGGGTCAGCACGGCGGCGACCTGTTCGTCGCTGAGCTGGTCCTTGAAGGCGGGCATGGCGCCGTTGAAGGCCGCGCCCTTGACGGTCAGCGGGCCGTTGATGCCGTGCAGCAGGATGGCGGCCGTCGTCGCGTCCTTGCCCAGCACCCACTCGCTGCCGGCCAGCGGCGGGAAGACGCCGGGCAGGCCCTGGCCGCCGGCCTGGTGGCAGGCCACGCAAAGCGACGTGTACAGCGCCGCCCCGTCCACCTTGGCGCCGCCCGCCGGCTTGGCGCCGGCCAGCTCGGACTGCTGCCGGCCGTCGCCCCAGGCGGCTGGGCTCTCGATGTCGGAGCGGCTGATGTAGACGATGCCGAAGGCGAACAGCAGGGCGACCAGCGCCACCATGGGCCAGGGCAGAGGCCGGGTCTGCTCGTGCGGGTCGGGGTTCTCGCGCTGCTGCTGCGGGGAGACGTTGGGTTCGCTCATGGCCGCTTCTCCTCCTGGGCGATGACCGGATAGCTGTGGTTCAGCGCCTTCAGGTAGGCGACCAGGTCCTGCGCCTCGTGGCTGGCCACGACGAGCTGGCCCGGCGGCGCATAGCCCGGCGGCAGCTTCACCTCCACATCGCCCGCCTCCAGCTTGGGCTTGGCCTCGAACAGGAAGGGGTAGCTGGGCATGATGCTGCCCGGCACATAGGCGCGCGGCTGGTAGAGGTGGCCCAGGTGCCATTGCTCGCTGGGCTGGCGGGCGCCGATGTTGAAGAGGTCGGGGCCGGTGCGCATGGTGCCGAGCAGGTGCGGCGTGTCGTAGGCATAGTCGCCCGCCACGCTGGCGCGGCCCCAGCCGCGTTCCGTGTCCGGTGCGAAGCCCTTGGCGCGCGGCTGCTGCGAGTGGCAATAGACACAGCCGTTGGCGATGTAGACCTGGCGCCCGCGCAGTTCGGCGCTGGTGTAGGGCTTGAGGCCGTCTGGCGGCTTGACGTCGCGCACGGTCATGTAAGGGATGACGACGAGGGCGCTGGTGGCGACGCTCAGCATGACCATGCCGCCGGCGAGGAGTTTGGTTTCGCTGTGCATGTCAGATCGCCTTCAGCAAGGTGGGTTCATTGCGCCCTGCCGAGCGCCCCGCCAGCAGCATGCAGAAGTGCACGACGAAGACGAGGTGGCCCAGCGCCATCAGACCGCCGCCGAGGCTGCGCGCCTTCAGATAGGGCAGCGTCAGCGTCACCGAGTCCATGAAGGGTCGGCTGGCGTCCAGCATCGCCTGCCCCTGCAGCCAGCCACCGACGGTGAGCGACACGAAGTAGATCGCGATGCCCAGCGCCGCCAGCCAGAAGTGCAGCGCGATCAGGCCCTGCGACGGCCACTCCCGGCCCGACACGCGCGGCACGATGAAGTAGATGGCGCCGAAGAAGACCATCGTCACGAAGCCGTACAGCCCGAGGTGGGCGTGGGCCACCGTGAAGTGCGTGAAATGAGCCACCACGTTGACGCTGCGCAGCGCTTCGATCGAGCCCTGGATGGAGCTGGCCGTGTACATCAGGCCGCCGAAGCCGATGAAGCGCAGCGTGGGCGAGGTGCGCAGCGCACCGAGATGGCCCTTGAGCGTCTGGTGCTGGTTCACCGTGAAGGCCAGCACAGGCACGATCATCATCATGCTCTGCACGATGGACAGCGTGACCAGCCAGCCCGGCACCGGCCCGCCGATCAGATGGTGGCCGCCGACCTGGCCGTAGAAGAAGGCCAGGCCCCAGAAGCCCAGCAGCGACAGGTTGTAGCTCTGCACCGGACGGCCGATGACCTTGGGCAGGAAGTAGTAGACCGAGGCCAGCGCCAGCGGCGTGTAGAACAGCCCCAGCACGTTGTGGCCGAACCACCAGTTGGTGGCCGCCTGCTGCACGCCGTGGTGCAGGTCAGGCATGTTGCCGACGAGGAAGAGCACCGGGAACCAGAACAATGCGCAGCCCATGTACCAGACCGACACGTAGAGGTGGTCCACCTTGCGGTTCAGCAGCGTCAGCACCAGCGGCACACCGACCAGCGCGCCGCCGATGACGAATAGGATGTCGACCTGCCAGGGAATCTCCAGCCACTCCAGGCCGTCGCTCACGCCGACGGCGATGGCGCCCAGACCGGCGACCAGCGCCGCGTTCCACAGCGCCGCGCCGAGGAAGGCGAACTTGGCGCCGACCAGCTCGGTCTTCAGCAGCCGCGGGATGACGAAGAGCGCGATGCCCAGGCCCGCCATCGGTGCCCAGCCGTAGGCCACGGCATTCAGGTGGACGGTGCGGATGCGGCCGAAGGTCAGCCAGGGCTGGGCGACCAGCCAATCGGGCTCATGCAGCTTGATGGAGGCCGTCAGTCCCGCGGCGGACGCCACCAGCAGCCAGGCGAAGGCGCAACAAAAGAAGAAGAACACGAGGGGCGCCGTGGAGGCATCGGCGCGGGCGCGCTGCAGCAGCTCGTCACTCGCACCGGCGGGTGCCTTGCCGGCAGCCGGATCCTCGGCGCTGCCGATCTCGCCCGCCGCGAAGATGACCTCGGCCGCCTTGGCGCTCTTGTCGAACATGCCGCTGCGCTGCGTCCAGACGAAGACCAGCAGCGCAACGACCGACAACACGAAGGCCGACAGCAGGATGGCGATGGTGCTCATGTAAGCCTCATTTCCGTTGTCCATTCCTCATTGGCATGAAACCGGCGTCTTCCGGGCCGGGCGCCGGGCCACTCCCGAGCCGTCCCCTCGGGAGACTGGCCAAGGTAGACCTTGGACGAGGGGCTCCATTTCAACCGTCCTGGCCGTCGACCCGGGGCGACGTCAGCCAGCCTGCGTAACGCCGCAAGTAGATGCAGAACGCCGCCACAAAGCAAGCGCCGGCTGCCAGCAGCGCCAGGAAGGCGATCTGCACGCCGCGCGGCGTCTGCAACCCCGTCCAGGTTTTGCCGGCCGTGAAGACGAAGCCCAGCACCACCGCCACGACGAAGCCGAACAGCATCTCGTGCCCATGCCACAGCGGCCCGGACAGGCCCGTGGCCGGTACCACGCGGCGGGTGAACACGGCCCACCACAGCGGCATCAACACCGCACCGGCCAGAGCGGCGAGCAGGTAGAAGAGCCGGAACGCCAGCCGCAGCGGCGGCCAGCCGGTGGGCGGCCGCGGCGTCGGCTGGCCAAAGATGGGCAGGGCTAGGGGTCTCACGTCGACTTAAAGATGTATTTAATATGCATCTTATTTATCAGGCGCCGGTCTGGCAACAATGCCCCGCCCTGCACAAGGCCACCCGCGATGCGACTGACGCTCTACACCGACTACACGCTGCGCGTGCTGATGTACCTCGCGCTGAAGCAGCGCGACGGTGAAGGCCTGGCCACCATCGACGAGATCGCAGCGGCCTACGGCATCTCGCGCCACCACCTGACCAAGATCGTGCAGGAGCTGGGCCGGCAGGGTTTCATCGAGACGCTGCGGGGCCGCGCGGGTGGCATGCGCCTGGCGCGACCGGCGGCGGACATCTCCATCGGCGCGGTCGTGCGCGTGGCGGAGGAGGACTTCGCCGTCGTCGCCTGCCACGACGGCAGCCAGCCCCACGGCTGCGCCGTCTTCCCGGCTTGCCGGCTCAGGCTTCGGCTGGCGAAAGCGGTGGAGGCCTTCCTGGCTGAGCTGGACGGCATGACGCTGGACGAGGCCATCGGCGCGCCCGTCCAGGCGGCCATGCTGCTCGGCATCAGGCCGGCAGCGCCTTCCGAAAGCCGATCGCGAAGCGGTTCCACGCGTTGATGGTCGTGATGGCCAGCGTCAGGTTCACCATCTCAGCCTCGTTGAACTCGGCCGTCGCAGCGGCGTAGTCGGCGTCGCTGGCATGGCCCTGGGTGATCAGCGTGATTGCTTCGGTCCAGGCCAGGGCGGCGCGCTCGCGCGGCGTGAACAGCGCGGTCTCGCGCCAGGCCGGCAGCACGTGCAGGCGACGTTCGCTCTCGCCGGCCTCGCGGGCGTCACGGCTGTGCATGTCCAGGCAGAAGGCACAGCCGTTGATCTGCGAGGTGCGCATCTTCACGAGCTCGATGAGACTGGGCTCCAGGCCGAGCTTGGCGATGCTGCCTTCCAGGACCAGCATGGCCTTCAGAGCGGCGGGAGAAGCGGTGTAGAAATCGATGCGCGGGGTGGACATGAGATGCTCCGTTTGCGGTTGAGGGGATGACTGAATGGTGATCGCCGCGCGCCGCGCCGAGCAGTCCAATCCCGTCCATTTCAGGTAGTCCAGTGGACCTGCACATCGTCATCGACCGCGACCAGCCGCTGGGCGAACAGCTGCTGCGCCAACTGCGCGCACTGATCCGCAGCGGCCGCCTGGCCACTGGCGCGCAGCTGCCGCCCACGCGGCTGCTGGCTGAGCAGCTTCGCCTGGCACGCCAGACGGTCGCCGAGGCCTACGAGCGCTTGACGCTGGAGCAGCTGATCGAGGCGCGCCCCGGCCGCGGCAGCTTCGTGTGCGCGCCGCCAGCCACTGAAGCCGAGCGGCCGGCGCCCGCAGCCGTGCGGCTGGCCAGCGCCGAGCGCATCGCCGCCTTCCAGGCGCTGCCGGTGCCGCTGCTGCGCTTTGCCGACAACCCGCTGGCGCGCTGGGACTTCATCGGCGGCTCGCCCGAGCCCGCCCTCTTCCCGCATGAGGACTGGCGCCGCCACCTGCACGCGGCCCAACGCCAGATGGGCCAGGGCGGCGCGCATGCGCCACCGGCCGGCCTGGACGCGCTGCGCGAGGCCATTGCCGAGCATCTGGCCTATGCGCGCGGCGTGCACTGCACGGCTGCGGACGTCATCGTCACCCAGGGCGCCCAGCAGGCGTTCGATTTGCTGGTGCGTGTGCTGGTGGGGCCGGGCGAGGTGGCGGCCATGGAGTCGCCGGGCTACCCGCCCATCACGGGGCTGCTGCGGGCGCAGGGCGCCCGCATCGCGGCGGTACCGGTGGACGAGCAGGGGCTCGTCGTCGAGCAGTTGCCGGGCGACGCGCGCCTCGTCTACACGACGCCGGCCCACCAGTTCCCGCTGGGCGTGGCCATGAGTGCGGCGCGGCGGCGCGCACTGCTGGCCTGGGCTGCACGCACCGGCGCCGTTGTCGTCGAGGACGACTACGACAGCGAGTTCCGTTTCGAGGGCCAGCCGCGCGACAGCCTGCAAGGCCTGGACACGGATGGCCGCGTCGCCTCCGTCGGCAGCTTTTCCAAGACGCTGGCGCCGTCGCTGCGCCTGGGCTATGTCATCGCACCGCCCGCGCTGCGCGAGGCCTTGCTGCACGCCAAGCACCTGGCCGACGCTCACGGCCCCAGCCTGCTGCAGAGCGCACTGGCGCGCTTCATGGCCGAGGGCGCCTACCGCAGGCATCTGCGCCGCTGCGTGACGGCCTACGGGCACAGGCGCGAGCGGCTGATGCGGGGCTTTTCGGGCTCGCTCTCACGCTGGCTCCACCTGCTGCCGGCCGAGGCTGGCTTCCACCAGGCGGCGCTGCTCGCGCCCGGCCTCGCCCTGGACGCGACGCAGCTGGCCGCACTGGCGCGCCGCGTGGACGTGGGCCTCTACCCGCTGCAGGCTTTTGGCGCGGGCCGTGACGGGTTGCTGATGGGCTTCGGCCGCGTCGACCCGGAGGGCATCGACGCAGCGCTCGCGCGCGTGGCCGAGCTGCTGGAGGCGGCCGGCTAGCTCGCTGGCAAGGTCAGCCGGGCGATGCAGCCGCGCGGCGCGGCAGGCAGCAGTTGGGCACTGCCGCCATGGCGCTCGGCGATCTCGCGCACGATGGCCAGCCCCAGGCCGCAGCCCTCCCCCGTCGTCGCGCCACGCACGAAGCGTTCGAAGGCGCGCTCGCGCATCTCGGGTGTGAGGCCCGGGCCGTTGTCCTCGACGTCGATCCACACATCATCGCCCGCGCGGCGCAGCTTGACGGTGAGGGTGGCGCCCTCGCCGGCGTAGCGAATGGCGTTGTCGATGAGGTTGACCAGGGCCTCACGCAGCAGCAGCTCGACGCCCTGCACGCTCAAGTTCTCGTCCGCCACCTCGACGCCCAGGTCGCAGCCCGCAGCCAGTGCGCGCGGCACCCAGTCGGCGGTGGCTTCGTGAACCAGGCGGCTGCAGTCCACCGTCGCCCACCCCTGGGCCGCGACGGCCTCGGGCTCGGCGCGCGCCAGCACCAGCAGCTGCGACACCAGGCGGGCGCCGCGCACGGCGCTCTCGTGCACGCGCTCCAGGCGCTGGCGCAAGGCCGGGTCTGTCGTGGCTTCCAGCGCGAGCTCGGTCTGGCTCTTCAGCCCCGCCAGCGGCGTGCGCAGCTGGTGGGCCGCATCGCTGATGAAGCGGCGCTGCGTGGCCAGGCTGTGCTGCACCTGGCCAAGCAGCTCATTGACGGCACCGGCCAGGGCGCTGACCTCGGGCGGTGCGGCGCGCAGCTGCACAGGGTCCAGCGCATCGGCACGGCGGCCTTCGACCTGCTGCTGCAACTCGGCCAATGGCTTCAGGCCGCGGCGGATGCCGGCCCAGACGATGGCACTCATCAGCGCGATCAGCAGGGACAGCGGCAAGGCCGTGTCGAGCAGCATGCGCCGCGCCAACTGGTCGCGCGGCGCGCTGGAGCGGGCGATCTGCACGCGCAGCGTCGAGTCCGCCGCGCCGGCCGCGCCGAGGTGCAGGTCCAGCGAGACGACGCGCATGGCCTCGGGCACCGTGGTGTTGAAGAAGACAGGCTCGTTCAGCGCCGGTGTGCCCGGCGGTTGCGGCAGACGCGCGTCGCCCAGCAGCAGCTGGCCCGGCGGCGAGCTGACCATGTACATGACGCGGTCCTCGGGGTCGGCGGCCAGGATGTCCTGGGCCGAGCGCGGCAGGTCGACGAAGAGGCCGCTCGAGGTCGGCTTGATCTGGCGGGCCAGGGCGCGGGCGGCCTGCAGCAGCGTCGCGTCGACAAGTTCATCGGCATGCCGGCTGGCCAACCGATAGGCGCCAAAGGCGGCGACCAGCCACAGCACGATCTGCGGCAGCAGCAGCCACAGCAGCAGTTGCCGGTGCAGCGAACGACCGGCCGGCTTGCTCACGGTGTCGACGTGGCTTCCAGCAGATAACCCAGCCCGCGCACCGTGCGCACGGCGAGGCCCGAGCCTTCGAGCTTCTTGCGCAGGCGGTGGATATAGACCTCGATGGACCCGCCTTCATCGGCGCCCCAGGCCTCGACGATCTGCTGCTTGGTGACGACGCGGTCGCGCTCGGCCACCAGCAGGTCCAGCAGCGTCCATTCGCGAGGGCTCAGCTCCAGGGCCTCGCCGCCGATGCTGGCGCGGCGCGCCGTGCGGTCCAGGCTGAGGCGGCGCAGTTGCTGGCTCTGCGAGGCCGGGCGGCCGCGCCGCATCAGCGCATGCAGGCGCGCCTCCAGCTCCGGAAAGTCGAAGGGCTTGGTCAGGTAGTCGTCGGCACCCGCCTGCAGGCCGGCGACGCGGTGTTCCAGCGCATCCAGGGCCGTCAGCACGAGGATGGGCAGGGTGCGGCCCGCCTCACGCACGCGTTTGAGCACGGTCAGGCCGTCCACCAGCGGCAGGCCGAGGTCGAGGATGGCGACGTCGAAATCCTGCTTGCGCAGCAGGTACTCGGCCACGGCGCCGTTCTCGGCCCACTCGACCTTGAACGAGGCATTCAGCAACTGCTGCTGCAGGGCGTCGGCCAGCAGGGGGTCGTCTTCGGCGAGCAGCAGGTTCATCGCGGCGACTTTAACGGGAGCCGGCCTTATGGTTAATACGCTATTAAGTTTATTAACTTCACGTAATGATGACGGGATGTTGCGCGCTCTCGCCCCTGCCCTGCTGGCCGCCGCGGCCCAGGCCGGGACGCCGGCCGACGTCGTGCACTGGTGGACCTCGCCCGGCGAGATCGCCGCCAAGCAGGCCCTCGCCGAGGCCTACCGCGGCGCGGGCGGCCAGTGGCGCGAGCTGGGCGTCGGCGCTTCGGAGCAGGCCCGCACCGTCGTGCTGGGGCGTATTGCCGCCGGCAACCCGCCGCTCGCGGCGCAGTTCAACCCCTCCAGCGTACTGGTGCGCCTGGCCCGCGAAGGCCGGCTCAACGCCATCGACGACGTGGCCGCCCAGGGCCGCTGGGCCGAGGTGCTGCCGGCCGTGCTGCTGGATGCCGTCAAGGTGGACGGACACGTCTACGCCGCCCCCGTCAGCATCCACATGCCGGTGTGGCTGTGGAGCTCCAAGGCGGCCCTGGCCAAGGCCGGCGTCAAGGCCGAGCCGCGCAGCATGGACGAGCTCTTCGCCACGCTGGACAAGCTGCAGGCCGCCGGCCTGATCCCGCTGGCCCATGGCGGCCAGCCCTGGCAGGACCTCAACCTCTTCATCGCCCTGCTGGCCAACCAGGGCGGGCGCGACCTTTATCTCGCCGTGCTGCGCGACCGCGACGTGGCAGCCGTGCAAGGCGAAGCGCTGCGCCAGGTGTTGCTGAACTACAAGAAGCTGCGCCGTTATGTGGACCCGGCCTCGCCGGGGCGCAGCTGGGCCGACACCACCGCCCTGCTCGTCAGCGGCCGCGCCGGCCTGCAGTTCATGGGCGATTGGTCCAAGGGCGAGTTCACGCAGGCTGGCCAGCAGCCGGGCCGCGACTTCGGCTGCACGCCGGGTCTGATCCCGCGCTCACCCTATATCGTCAGCGGCGACGTGCTGGTCTTTCCCAAGGACAGGGACGGCGGCGCCCTGCCCGCCCAACGCCTGCTCGCCCGCACGGCGACGGCGCCCGCCACCCAGCTTGCCTTCAGCGCCCGCAAGGGCTCGGTGCCGGTGCGCACCGACCTCGACACCCGCACCCTGGATACCTGCGCCCAGGCCGGCGCCGCCGCCCTGCGCGACGCCGGCCGGCTGGTGGGCAACACCGAATTGCTGCTCGCGCCCGAGCAGTTGACGGCGCTCGAACGTGCCGTCAGCGACTACTGGAACCGCGACATTCCCGTGCAGACGGTGCAGCAGACCCTCGCCAAACTATTGCAAGACAGGAGACTCCCTTGACCCGCGTTCACATCCAGGACCTCAGCATCCGTTTCGGCACGCACGACGTCATCAAGAACCTCGACCTCGACGTCAACAGCGGCGAGTTCCTCGTGCTGCTCGGCCCCTCGGGCTGCGGCAAGTCCACGCTGCTGCACACCATCGCCGGCCTCAACCCCGTCAGCGGCGGCAGCATCAGCATCGGCGACCAGGACATGACGCGGGCCGAGCCCAGCCAGCGCGGCGTCGGCATGGTGTTCCAGAGCTATGCGCTGTACCCGACCATGACGGTGAAGGAGAACCTGGCCTTCCCGCTGAAGATGGCCAAGACGCCCAAGGCCGAGCTGGAAAAGCGCGTGGCCGCCGCGGCCGACATGCTGCAGCTCGGCCCCTTGCTGGAGCGCCGTCCCGGCCAGTTGTCGGGCGGCCAGCGCCAGCGCGTCGCCATCGGCCGCGCGGTGGTGCGCGAGGCCAAGGTGCTGCTGCTGGACGAGCCCCTGTCCAACCTCGACGCCAAGCTGCGCACCGACCTGCGCCGCGAGCTGAAGACCCTGCACCAGCGCCTGGGCAACACCATGATCTACGTGACCCACGACCAGGTCGAGGCCATGACGCTGGCGACGCGCATCGTCGTCATGCACCAGGGCGTCATCCAGCAGGTGGGCACGCCGGCCGAGGTCTACGACAGGCCCAAGAACCTGCGCGTGGCCGGCTTCGTCGGCTCGCCTTCCATCAACCGCATCGAAGGCCAGGTCGGCGAGGGCGGCCTGTTCGTGTCGCCGGCCCTGAACCTGCCCCTGCCCACGGCCCTGGCCTCGCGCCCGCAGGGTGAGGTGCTGACGCTGGCGGTGCGGCCCGAGAACGTGCGCCTGGGCGCCGACCAGCCCTTCGGCGCCGAGATCCAGCTCGTCGAGCCGCTGGGCAACCAGCATGTGGTGTGGATGAACTCGGGCGGCACCACCCTGTCGGCCGTGCTGCCGGGTCAGCCGGAAGTCGAGGACGGCGCCCGGGTGAGCTTCGGCTTCGACGTGGCGAAGACCATGTGGTTCGACGCGGCAGGGGACCGCATCGGGACTTGACCCTGGCAAGGCGTCATCCTAGGGATGTCGACGAACTTGACATCGCCCGTAGGCCGCGCGCGCAAGTCGTTGATCTTTCGGCGTTCCTGGCGGTGGCACATCAATTGCGTGCCAGCTGGGAAGGCACTCGCGTCGAGTGCACCGAACAGGAAGCAAGATGAACAAGATCAAGCAATGGGGTGCGGCCTGCATCGCAGCGGCAAGCCTCATGGCCACCGGCGTCGTCCAGGCTGACGCCATCAAGGTCAGCATGACGGTCGACAACTCCTACGCCCTGTTTGTGGGCAACGGGAACGGCGCCACCACCTTCGTCGGTTCTGACGGCAACTGGCCCACGGTCGAGACCTACAACTTCAACCTGAACGCCGGCGACTATCTGTACGTGGTGACGGCTTCGGACCACTCGGCGGCCCAGGGCTTTCTGGGCCAGTTCGAGAACCTGACCAAAAACTACAAGTTCTACAGCAACGATCCCCAGTGGCAGGTCATGTCCACCGGCCTGGGAAACAGCGCCCCATACGACGGCACCGCGGCCTCGCTGGCCCTGCTGTCCGCCGAGATCCAGGATGCCAATGGCGGCGGCAACCCCTCGAACGGCTGGACCAACTTCACCGCCGGCGGCGCCAACGGCGCGGGCCCCTGGGGCCCCATGGCCGGCATCGACGGCGCGGCGCGCTGGGTCTGGTACGCCGGTGGCAACTGCAACAGCAACGATCCCACCATCGGCGGTTGCGACGCTGGCGAATGGCTGGTGTTCCGCATCGCCGTGGCAGCCACCCCTGACAACCCGACGGGTCAAGTGCCCGAACCCGCCTCTCTGGCCCTCGTGGGCCTGGGCCTGCTGGCTGCCGGTGCAGCCCGCCGACGCGCCTGAGCGCCGCCCTGATCCACCCTGCAAAGGGGCTTCGGCCCCTTTTTTTGCGCCCGTCACGGGCGCTCAACTCAGGCACCGTCTTCCTCGTCGGCGGCACCGGTGTGGCTGCCTGGGACAACCTCAACGTCGGTTTCGACATCAGCGGCTCGGGCAAGGCCCATCTGTCGCTGGACGACGCGGCCTCGAGCAGCTTCGACTCGGAGTTCTACACGGTCAACCTGGGCACCGGTGCCGCGCAGTTCATCGGCAAGCTGCCGGTGGCCATGATGGACATCGCCTTCACCATCGCCGTGCCGGAACCCGAGACCGCCGCGCTGTGGCTGGCCGGCCTCGCCGTGCTGGGGCCCCTGGCCTCGCGGCGCCGGGTTGCGCGCGGCAGCTGAAGGCGACCACCGCTCAACGCGTCGGCACCGAGAAGCGGTAGTCCAGCCCCAAGGCCACGTTGTCGGCCTTGAACTGCCCGCCACCTGCGCTGCGGGCCTCGATGCGGCCGACGCTGAAGTTCAGCGCCAGGCGCTCATCCAGCAGCCAGCGCACACCCGCACTGGCCTTGGCGGACTTGCCGTGCACATTGGCGCCGGCCAGCAGCTGGGCAAAGCCTTGCAGACGCTCGCCCGGGCCGGTCAAGGTCTGCACGCCCAGGCCGCCCAGGATCTCGGCATAGCCCGGATAGCCCAGATAGGCGTTGTAGGCTGCCGAGGCCTGCAGCGGCAGGTACCAGCGCTGGCCCACCGGCACGTCGAGCTGCAGGCCGAGCATCTGCAAGGCGGGGCGGTCCACACCGCGGTAGCTGAGATGCAGATCGGTCTGATGCAGCACCGACAGGCGCAGGCCTTCGTAGTGCGCAGGGCTGGCGCCCTCGCTGCTGCCGCCGGAGCGCAGGTGGTGGGTCAGGCTCAGGCCCCAGGTCTGGTTGCGCGAACTGCCTTTGGGGGCGCTCAGATAGCCCGTCGACAGCGACAGGCCGAGGTCGCGCGTCAGCGCGTATTCGGCCGACAGCTTGGGATAGACCAGCAGGCCGGAGGCGGTGTCGATGACCTCCGACGAATAGCCGCCCGAGCCCAGGCCGAGTTGACCGTAGAGCGTGAAGTCGCGCACGACGCGCCAGCGCTGGCCGACGCCGCCCAGCAGCTGGTTGTACAGCGGCAGGCCGTGATAGCCCATGCCCAGGGCCGCGAACCAGTAGCTGTCGCTGGCGAAGAAATGGGCGACCTGCAGATCGGCCACGCCGATCGTGCCCTTGTTGGAACCCTGGGGCGAACGCTGGTGGTAGTTGTCCAGGGACAGCGTCAGCATGTTCTCGCCCATGTCCGCGCTGGCGCTGCGGTCGTCCGCGGCCGACAGCGGCTCGCCCTGGCGTGCAAACGGCCCGGTCAGATAGCTGAAGGGCACTTCCAGCATCAGATTGGCCTGGGTGCCGTCGATGAGGGAATGGCGGAACTTCAGCCGCGAGACGTTCGCGCCCAGCGTGAAATCGCCGAAGTCATAGCCCAAGCCGACATAGCCCTTGGCGAAGCCGCCGCTGCCCGACAGCAGCTTGCTGTGCTCGACGCTGCGCCCGCCGCCGCCGCCGCCTGCCGACAGGCCGGCCATTGCGAACAGCGGCCCGGCCAGCGGCCGCCTGAGGTGCACACCCAGGTCCGCCGCCACGAAGCCACCATAGGCCCCCCGGACGAGAGGCGCATAGAAGCCGCCGCCCAGGTACACGCCGTCGAGCACCTTCTGGTAAGCATGCAGGCCCATCAGATCGATGGGGCGGTCGCCTGGCACCTTGACGGTCTGGTGCTCCAGCGTCAGCAGCGCGTCGTTGCTGCGCAGCTCGGAAGCCTCGGCGGCGGGCGGCACCGGCTGTTGCGCTTGTGCGGCGATGCAAAGCGACAGCGCGATGCAGGCAAAGGAGAGGTTAGCGAGGCGGAACAAAGGGAGCCGGAACATGCAAGGTCGTCGGAACGGCCGGGCATGCTCTCACGAACTGCGGCTCTTTCTGCCCGGCGCGGCCCGTGAACTTGGGGATGCCAGAGCCCTGCTCCCGCAACTGTCACGAAGACCTGTTGCAATCGTCGGCCCTCTGGATGGCAGGCCGCGGGCCTGACGACAAACAACGCCATGCCCGAACGCACCGCCCTTTCCAGACTGCTGGCCGCGCTGGCCTTGACGATGCCCCTGCTGGTCGCAGCCCAGACGCCCCAGCCGCCGTTGACCGCCGCGGAGCGCGCTCAACGCGAAGCGGATCGGGTGTTCGACGTCATCAGGTTCCACACCATCCGCAGCAAGCCGACGGTGGAAGCCGGCAGCAAGCCGGCGCGGCCGCCTGCACCACCGGCGCAGCGCGTGCTGCCCCACACCTTCGCCGCGCCTGCACCGCTCGCCGCCACGGCACCGGCCGCGGAAGCCGTCGTCGGCATGAGCGCTGCGCAAACGCCCGCGGCCATGCCGCAGCCCGCCCCGGCGGCTTCGGTTCAAGTGGACGAGCCCGCCGGCACTGCGCCGACGCCGGAGGCAGAAGCCGAGACGGAGGAACCCGAAGAGGCGCCGCTGCGTATGCAGAACTTCGTGGCTCCGACCCTCACGCCCGCCCTCCAGGCCACGCTGGGCGCGGGTGACCGGCATGTCAGGGTGAGGCTGACGGTCGAGGCCGACGGCACGGTCAGCCGGGCAGAAGCGGTCGCCGGCGTGCCGCGACGGCTGGCCAGGCCGGCGACCGAAGCCATCCTGCAATGGCAGTTCGCGCCGCTGCCGCAGGCACGCACCGCTGAAGTCGAGATCGCCTTCCGGCGCGATTGAGGCCTACTGAGGCGCCGAGGCGGCCTTGACGAGCGCCTCGACGGCCTTCGTGGAAGCCTCCCCGGGCAGCGCCCATGCGAAGCCCTCGACGCCCTTGGCAAAGGCATCCATGGTTTCCTTGTAGGGGCTGTCGTTCGGGCCCTTGAGCAGCACGATGAGGCGGTAGCCGCTGTTGACGGCCACATAGCTGACGGCGCGCAGGCCGTTGGGCAGCCTGCCTTCGTAGCGGCCACCCTCGACACCGCCAAGGGTGACGGGCTTCGCCGCATCGCGGGTCAGCTTCTTGTCGAAGGGGTTGCCGATCTTGACGGCGCCATCAAGCGCGTCATAGGGCCTGGCCGGGTCGGGCTCGGCAAAGCTCCACACGACGATGAAAACGGCCTTGGGATCGTCGGTGCGCGAATACACCGCCATGCCCGCGGGCCTGCCGGTCTTGTCGGGCTTTTCCTCCCGATTCACTTCGCTGACGCCGTCGGGCACCTTGAAGCTGCCATACGAGGTCTTCACTTCGGCGGCATGCGCCGGGGACGCTGCGCAGAGCAGGCCGAAGGTCAGGGACAGAGCGGAGATCAGGCGTTGCATGGTCAACCGAGGCGTTGCGTTGGATGGCGTGAGGCTTGCAGCTCTGCCGCCGTCCGCACGGAACGGCGGTCACGCAGCGATCAGTCTTCCTTGTAGATGCGCACCCAGTCGACCAGCATCTTGGCCGGCATGGGCGTCGTCGCATCCGGCGCACCCGGCCAGTCGCCGCCGACGGCCAGGTTGAGGATGACGAAATAGGGCTTCTCGAAGACCCAGGTGCCGCCGGCCGGCAGGGACGAAGGCGTCAGGCGGTGGAAGTCGACGCCGTCGACCTGCCAGATGATCTCGTTGGGCCGCTTGATGACGGTGTAGGTGTGGAAGTCATCCGCCACCGGCTTGCCGAAGTCATAGGGCTTGCCTAGCCCCGAGGCGCCCGAGTAGCCGGGGCCGTGCAGGGTGCCGTAGGTGGTGTTCGGCGTTTTGCCGATGAACTCCATGATGTCGATCTCGCCCGACTTGGGCCAGCCGGCCGTCGCGAGATCGGTGCCCAGGGCCCAGAAGGCCGGCCAGATGCCGGTGCCGGCGGGCAGCTTCATGCGCGCCTCGACCTTGCCGTAGGTGAAGCCGACCTTGCCGTTGGTGTGGATGCGCGCCGAGGTGTAGTCGCAGGGCTTGTTGTTCCAGCAGGGGCCGGGGTTGACGGCCTTCTCGGCGGTGATGACGAGCATGCCGTTGCCATCGGTCTGCGCATTGCGGGCGTTAGACGTGTAGTACTCGTACTCGTGGTTGCCCCAGCCGCCGTTCTCGGCGTTGCCGAGGTCATAACTCCAGTTGGCGGCCTTGGGCACGGTGCCAGCGGCGTCGTCGAACTCATCGCTCCAGGTCAGGGTCCACTTGTTGGACGGCGCGGGAGTCGGTGCAGGCGCCGGAGCTGGAGTCGGTGCAGGCGTGGGCGCGGGGGCCGGTGCAGGCGTGGGCGCCGCCGGCGCGGCCGCAGCCGAACCGCCACCACCACCACAGGCGGTCAGCACGGCGGCGATGGCAGGCAGGGCGTGGCGCCAGGGGCTGGGGGCCGGTTTGATCTTGTTCATGCTTGTCTCCGTCTTCTTTGAAAGTCTTGTTCAGCCGCGCCAGTCCTGGAGGAAGTTCCGATACCACTCGGCGCTGGCCTTGGGCGTGCGGGCCTGCGTCTCGTAGTCGACATGCACGATGCCGAAACGCTTCAGATAGCCGCTGGCCCATTCGAAGTTGTCCATCAGGCTCCAGACCATGTAGCCGGCCATGGGCACGCCCTGCTGCATGGCGCTGGCCACGGCGGCGATGTGGTCGCGCAGATAGGCGATGCGGTCGTCGTCCTGCACGCGGCCGTTGACAACGGTCTGGTCCTTGAAGGCACCGCCGTTCTCGGTCACGTAGACGGGCGGCAGGCCGGGGTAGTCGCGGTGCAGCAGGCACAGCAGGTCGTCCAGGCCCTGGGCATAGATCTCCCAGCCCATGTCGGACACCGGCAGGCCGCGCTCCTCGGGCTTCCAGTCGGCGCCGCTGGCCGACACGACGCTGCGGGTGTAGTAGTTGACGCCCAGGTAGTCCATGGGCTGGGCGATGGATTCCATGTCGCCGGGGTGGACGACGGGGGCGTCGGCGCCGAGTTCGGCCAGCACCTCCTCGGGGTAGCTGCCCTTGAACAGCGGGTCGGCGTACCAGCGGCGGCCGCGGGCGTCGGCCAGCGCCGCGGCGGCGATGTCCTCGGGCATGGCCGTGGCCGGCACGGTGGACGACAGGTTGAGAACGATGCCGAGCTGGCTCCTGGCGCCATCGGCACGCAGGGCCTGCAGGGCCAGGCCGTGGCTGAGCAGCAGGTGGTGGCAGACCTGGGTGGCGATCTTGCGGCTCTTGATGCCGGGCGCGAAATTGCCCTGCTCGTTGCCCAGCACGGCGATGACCCAGGGCTCGTTGTGCGTCGTCAGGCCGTCCAGGCGGTCGCCCAGGCGCGCGTTCACATGACGGGCGTAGTCGACGAAGCGGTGCACGGTGTCGCGGTCGTTCCAGCCGCCGCGGTCCTGCAGGCCCTGCGGCAGGTCCCAGTGGTTCAGCGTCGCGAAGGCCTGGATGCCGCGCTTCTTGAGCCCGTCGACCAGCCGCTCGTAGAAGTCCAGGCCCTTGGGGTTGAACTCGCCATGGCCCAGGGCCTGCACGCGCGGCCAGGCGATGGAGAAGCGGTAGCAGTTGACGCCCAGGGACGCGATCAGGTCGAGGTCGCTCTCCAGGCGGTGGAAGTGGTCGCATGCCACTTCGCCGTTGCTGGCGTCAGCGATGGCGCCGGGCTGCTTGCAGAAACGGTCCCAGATGGATTCGCCCTTGCCGTCCACGTGGGCGGCGCCTTCGATCTGGAAGCTGCTGGTGGCCACGCCCCAGACGAAGTTGGGCGGGAACTGGCGATGCAGGGGAGCTTGGGACATTGTTTTTGCTTTACTTGACGGCGCCGGCGGTCAGGCCCGCGATGAGCTGGCGCGACGAGATGACGAAGAGGACGAGCAGGGGCAGGGTCGCGATGGCCGAGCCGGCCATCAGCGCGCCCCATTCGGTGCTGGTGGTGCTGAAGAGGCTGCGCAGGGCCAGCGGCAGCGTGTAGTTCTCGGCCGTGCGCATGACGATCAGCGGGTTCATGAAGTTGTTCCATGAACTGATGAAGGTGATGAGGCCCA
>CBHWBD010000054.1:0-27379 GCA_966111775.1 uncultured Comamonadaceae bacterium
TCCTGGGCGATGCCGTCGATGAAGTGGCGGTCGATCTTGACGAAGTCGGGCCGCATCTCCATCCAGCGGCGCAGCGAGGCGAAGCCCTCGCCGAGGTCGTCCAGCGCGACGCGAAAGCCGCGCTCGCGCAGGGCTTGCAGCGCATCGTCGAGCTGGGCCAGGTCCTCGATGGGGCGGGTCTCGGTCAGCTCGATGACGACGCGCGAGGTCGGCAGGCCCAATTCGGCCAGCTGAGCGGCCAGGCGGCCGGCATGTTCTCGTGCGCCGAGCAAGGTGTCGGCCGTGACGTTCAGGAAGAGCTGACCCGGCAGGCCGAGCTGCTTGAAGCGCTGGATGGCGCGCTGCACGATGAGGTGTTCCAGCTCGACAAGGCGGCCGAGGCGGGCCGCGGCTTCGAACAGCACCAGGGGCGAATGCAGGGGGCCGTCGGCCGGGCCCCGGGTCAGGGCTTCGAAACCGAAGATCTCGGCGCGGTCGATCGCGACGAGAGGCTGGAAGTGGATGTCGAAACTGCGCTGCTCGATCAGTCGATCGAGGGCGAGGGCGAGAGGATCGGGCGCGGAATCGCGCATGGGGGGCTCCGGGGAACGGCCGGCGCCCCCGAGACATCCGGGAGCGCTACCGCCGCGGATTCTTGAAACAGCTCGTGACAGTCAGGTGACTTGGGGCGGCAGGCCACGGGGGCTTGCCAACTCCTTCACACAGAAGCTGCCTCAATCACATATTGGACGCGCTGCTGGCCCTGCCATTCGTCGAGGCTGAGCCGGTAGGCCAGCGTGACGCGCTCGGGCAGCATGTCCACATGGTTGAACCAGATGCCGTCGATGAGCTGGCCGGCGCGGCGCAGGCGCAGCTTGAGGTGCTTCTCGCCCACGAGGCGCTGCGAGACCAGCTCGAAGCGGTCGCAGAAGAGGGGCGGCTCGAAGCCCTGGCCCCAGACCTGGGCGTCCAGCAGCCGTGCCGTCTCGGCGGTGGCGGCTTCAGGCGGCAGGGCGCCGTCGTGGCGCAGGGTGCGGGTCAGGTCCTGCTCGGTCAGCCATTCCTCGGCGACGCGCGCGAAGGCCAGCGCGAAGCGGTGGACGTCATCGACCGCCAGCGTCGCACCTGCGGCCATCGCGTGGCCGCCGAACTTGGCCAGCAGATCGGGCTCGCGCTTGCTGACGAGGTCCAGCGCGTCGCGCAGATGAAAGCCCGGGATGGAGCGCCCCGAGCCCTTGAGCTGGCCATCGGCGCCGCGTGCGAACACGAAGGTGGGGCGGTGCACGCGGTCCTTGATGCGCGAGGCGACGATGCCGACGACGCCTTCGTGGAAGTCGGCATCGAACAGAGCCACCGCCGGGGGCAGGGCGCCTGACAAGGCCTCGACGAGTGCATCCAGCCGTGCCTCGGCCATCTCGCGCATGCCGCTCTCGATCTCGCGGCGTTCGCGATTGATGGTGTCGAGCTGGGTGGCGAGCTGCATGGCGCGCTCGGCGTCGTCGGTCGTCAATGTCTCGATGCCCAGGGTCATGTCGGCCAGACGTCCGGCGGCGTTGATGCGCGGGCCCAGAGCAAAGCCGAGGTCGAAGCCCTGGGCCTTGGACGCATCGCGCTTGGAGGCGCTGAACAGCGCCATCACGCCCGGCTGGGCGCGGCCGGCGCGCATGCGCTTCAGGCCCTGCGCCACCAGGCGGCGGTTGTTGGCGTCGAGCTTGACGACGTCGGCCACGGTGCCCAGGGCCACCAGGTCGAGCAGGCCGTCCAGCCGCGGCTCGGGCGAGGGCAGAGCGCCGCGGGCGCGCAGTTCGGCGCGCAGGCCCAGCAGCACATAGAAGGCCACGCCGACGCCGGCTAGCGACTTGCTGGCGAAGTTGCAGCCGGGCTGGTTGGGGTTGACGATGGCATTCGCCTCGGGCGTGACGATGGCGTCGTCGATCTGGGCCGGCAGATGGTGGTCGGTCACCAGCACCTTGAGGCCGCGGGCGCGGGCGTGCGCAACGCCGGCGATGCTGGCGATGCCGTTGTCGACCGTCACCAGCAGGCTGGGCTTCTGCTCCAGCGCGAGGTCGACGATGGTGGGCGTCAGGCCATAGCCGTGCACGGCGCGGTCGGGCACCACATAGCCGAGCTGTTCGGGCTTGGCGCCGAGCTGGCGCAGGCCGCGCAGCATGACGGCGCAGGCGGTGGCGCCATCGCAGTCGTAGTCGGCCACGATGACGAGGCGCTCGCCGGATTGGATGGCATCGGCCAGCAGCTGTGCCGCTTCGGTCAGGCCCTTCAGTCCATTCGGGCCGGTGGGCGGCAGCAACTGGTTGAGGTTCTCGTCCAGCTCGGCGGCTTCACGCACGCCACGCGCGGCGAGCAGGCGGGCCAGCAGCGGCACGATGCCGGCCTGCTCCAGGGTCCAGGCGGTGCGCGGATTGACGTCGCGTTCGATCAGTTGCGGTGAATTCACAGCGCCTCCATCACGGCGGCCACAGCGGGCGTCTGGAAGCGGCGCTTCAGCTTCTCGATCAGGCCGAGGGGCTGGGCGGCGAAGCGACGCGCGAAGCGCTCGCCGCTGAGGGTCAGGCTGGTCAGCTCCTGGGCCAGCGGGCCGGCGTCCAGTCGCTGCCAGGCCTCGGCCCAGGCGGCGAGATCGCCATTCAGCAGCGGTGCGGTCAGTCGCGCGTCGATCGTCACGTCGGTCGGCTGTCCGTTGCTGCGGCCGATGTCGCCAATCCAGACCGAGTTGACGACGTGCTCGCCGCGCGCCTCGCGCTCCTCGTTGAGCGCATGGCCATGCATCAGCATCTGGGCCTCGTTCTGCCAGCGGCGCAGCGTGCGGGCCTCGGGCAGCCAGGGCTCGATGGGCCGGCCGGCGGCGCGCTCGATGCTGGCGGCACTCAGGCCGTCCAGCGCGGTGGCGTGGCCGATGGCCCAGCGCGTCGAATCCAGCAGCCGCCACTGCCAGCCTTCGGCTTCGGGCCAGAGCTCTTTCAGCAGGGCGACGAAGCGGGCCGCATCGGATTCCGAAAGCTGCAGGGCTGCGGGTGGCAGCACGTCGACGCCGTCGGTGCCGACGGCCAGGTGCACCGGGGTCATCAACGCCCAGGACAGTTCCGGGCTGGCGTCCAGGGCCCATGCCGCAGCGCTGGGCTCGGCCTGGCCGCGCAGGGTCGCGAGGGCCAGGTGATGCGGCGGCTGGGGCGCGTATTCATCACTGCCCCAGGTTTCGGCGGGGCTGAGCCGGGCCAGCTGTTTGCCCAGATTGGGCAGGGCCAGGTTGGAGAAGGCATGCCGCGCGGCGTCGTCGAGGGCGGCGGCATGGGGGATCATCAGGTGCATGGCCGGGATTATCCCGGGGGGCTTTCAACGCGTTGTCACACAAGCTTCATACACTTTTCTTCATGACCGACCCGACTCCGCTGAAGCTCCTCAACCGCGAACAGGCCATCCTCGAGTTCAACCGCCGCGTGCTCGCCCAGGCCCAGCGTGAGGACGTGCCCCTGCTGGAGCGCCTGCGCTATGTCTGCATCGTGTCCAGCAACCTCGACGAGTTCTTCGAGGTTCGCTTCGCCGACATGCTGGAGGCCGCGCGCGACCCGCTCAGCACGGTGACGGGCCAGGACGTCGACCGCGTCGGCCGCGCCGCCCACACGCTGATCGACGAGCAATACCTGATCTTCAACGAGCAGCTGACGCCGTTGTTGCTCAAGCAGCGCATCGTCATCCTCAACCACGCCGACCGCGACGGGCCGCAGCGGCAGTGGGTGGCCAAGTACTTCGAGCGCGAGGTCAAGCCGCTGCTGGTGCCCGTCGGCCTGGACCCGGCCCACCCCTTTCCGCAGGTGGCCAACAAGTCGCTGCACTTCATCGCGCGGCTGTCGGGCAAGGACGCCTTCGGCCGCGACAACCGCATCGCCATTGTCAAGGTGCCGCGCGTGCTGCCGCGCGTCATCAAGCTGCCTGCCAACCTCAGCGACGGCCGCCAGGCCTTCGTGCTGCTGACCAGCGTCATCCGCGCCCACCTGGAAGAGCTTTTTCCCGGCCGCAAGGTCGAGGCCTTCTCGCAGTTCCGCGTCACGCGTGACTCCGACCTGGAAGTGGACGAAGAAGAGATCGCCAACCTGCGTCATGCGCTGCGCTCGGGCCTGACGACACGCCACTTCGGCCGCGCGGTGCGGCTGGAAGTCGTCAACACCTGCCCGGCCGAGCTGTCGGAGTTCCTGCTGGAGCAGTTCGGCCTGCCGAATGCGGCGCTGTACCGCGTCAACGGGCCGGTGAATCTGGTGCGGCTGAACGAACTCATCGACCAGACCGATGCGCCCGGCCTGCGCTTCAGGCCCTTCGAGCCGGCCTGGCCGACGGGGCGGCTGCCACGCCACAAGTCCATCTTCGACAAGCTGAAGAAGGGCGATGTGCTGCTGCACCATCCCTTCGAGAGCTTCGAGCCGGTCGTGCAGATGCTGCGCGAGGCGGTGCTGGACCCCGACGTGCTGGCCATCAAGCAGACCATCTATCGCACCGGCGCCAAGTCCGAGCTGATGGACCTGTTGATCGAGGCGTCGCGGCGCGGCAAGGAGGTCATGGCCGTCGTGGAGCTGAAGGCGCGCTTCGATGAAGAGGCCAACATCAACTGGGCCGAGCGCCTGGAGGCTGTCGGCGCCCAGGTCGTCTACGGCATCGTCGGCTACAAGACCCACGCCAAGCTCTTGATGATCACGCGGCGCGAGAACGGCAAGCTGCGCCGCTACGCCCACATCTCGACCGGCAACTACAACCCCAAGACGGCGCGGCTTTACACCGACCTCGGCCTGCTGACGGCCGACTCCGACCTGACGGCCGATGCCGACTCGGTGTTCCGCCAGCTCGCGTCGCTGGGCAAGTTCAAGGCGCTGCGGCGCATGCTGCTCGCGCCCTTCAATATGCACAGCCGCATGCTGGAGCTGCTGGCCCAGGTGGAGGCCGCGGCATTGGCCGGCTACAAGGGCGCACGCATCGTCGTGAAGATCAATGCGCTGACCGATGCCGAGCTCATCCACGGCCTGCTGCGCACGGCCCAGGCCGGCGCCCGGGTCGACCTCATCGTGCGCGGCGCCTGCATGCTGCCGCCGGGCCTGCCGGGCGTCAGCGACAACATCGTCGTGCGCTCCGTCGTCGGCCGCTTCCTGGAACACACGCGGGTGCTGTATTTCCGCTGGGCCGAAGGCGACGAGGGGGAGGCCCTCTTCCTGTCCAGCGCCGACTGGATGAGCCGCAACATGTTCCGCCGCATCGAGGTGGCCTGGCCGGTGCTGGACGCCCGACTGCGCCAGCGCGTCATCGACGAAGCCTTGCAGCCCTATCTGCATGACACCATGGATGCCTGGCAGCTCGGCCCCGACGGCCGCTCGGCGCGCATCAGCGACAGCGGCGTCAGCGCCCAGCAGGCCCTGATGCGGCGCTATTCCGAGGGGTGAACCCGCGATGGACCTGATCCTCTGGCGCCATGCCGAAGCCGAGATCGCCGCGCCGGGCCAGGACGACCTGCAGCGCGCGCTGACGCCCAAGGGCGAGCGCCAGGCGCGGCGCATGGCCGCCTGGCTCAACCACCGCCTGGCCGCGACGACGCGCGTGCTGGTCAGCCCGGCCCTGCGCTGCCGCCAGACGGCCGAGGCCCTGGGCCGCGAGGTGCGCGTCGTTCCGTCGATTGCGCCGGACGCGCCCCTCGCGGCGCTCGTCGAGGCTTCACGCTGGCCCAGGTCCAGCGAACCGGTGCTGCTCTGCGGCCATCAGCCCACGCTGGGCCAGCTGGCAGCGCATCTGCTGGCCGGCGTCGAGCAGGACTGGGCCGTCAAGAAGGGCGCTGTGTGGTGGCTGCGCTGGCGCCAGCGCGATGGCGCGCCCGAGGTCACTCTGCATGCCGTCCAAGGCCCCGACGCGCTGTAGTCAGAGGTGCCTGGTCTCTTCCGGTTTGTGCCACCAGTTGTTGTGCAGGCCGTCGTAGTACTGGATGGGTGCCGCGACCAGTTCCTCGGCCGGCACGTCGTCCAAGGCGGTGACCTTGACCGACACGAAGGGACCGCCCATTTCCTCGATGTGGCCGTGGCCATAGGCCCTGACGCCACAGGTCTTGCAGAACAGGTTGTGGATGCTGTTGCTGCCGAACTGGTAGTCGCTCTGCGCGTCTTCGCCCGATAGCAGGCGGAAGGCCTCGGGCTTGACGCTGGCGCTCCAGTTGCGCGTCTTGAAGCAGATGGAGCAGTTGCAGCGGCCGGTGCCGGCGGCGAGGTCGAGGTCGACTTCGAAGCGCACGGCCTTGCAGTGACAGCTGCCGGTATAGGTCTTGAGCATGAGGGCGTCTCCTGATGGGGGGCCTGCATGCTCACCGACGGTGGTGTCAGGCCTTGGCAGCAGTGTCCTTGGCCGGACGGTGGCTAGATATCCCCAGGACGCTTCACCAGGCGTTGTTGAGGATGTGTCTTTGCCTTTCGTCGAACTCGCGAAGCTGCTGGTCGAGATGGGTCAGGTGAACCAGCGGGTCATGTGTCCCGGTGAGCGGCGCGTGGACGTTGCTGGCGCCGTCCAGCAGCGCTGTCGACGGCCCCTGCAGCAGGTCGGACAGGGCCGGCAGCGGCTGGGCACTCGTCTGGCTTCCGGCCTGGCCGAACCAGACGTCGTCCAGTTGATGGTGGCTGCCGTCCTGGGTCGTGTAGCTGGCGTCCAGGCCGATCAGGTTGCCGTTCTGCAGCGTGTTGGTGTGCGCGGCGCTCAGGTCCAGCTCGACGATGCCCAGGTCCGCCAGGCCTTCCAGCTGGCCGCCCGACTGCGAGCTGCTGCCCACCCAGACCTTGAGATGGTCGAACTCCGCGTCGGCTGCCGTCAGCTTGCCGTCGTGGTTGCTGTCCAGCTGGGCCAGGGCCTGGAAGCCGTTCTCGGCCAGCTGGCCGTCGGGCAGCCGCGTGGCGGTGCCGAACAGTTCGCTGCCGTCGTCGATGCGGCCGTTGCCGTTGCGGTCCAGGGCCAGCAGGCCGCTGCCCGCGCCCACCCAGCCGATATGCTGGGCCTGGCCGGTGGCATTGATGTCGAAGCTGATGCCGTGGGCTGCGTCCACCGTCTGCACGCCCAGGCCGCCGAGGTCCAGTACCAGCGGCGAGGCGCCGGCCAGGGCGTTGAGCTGGTCGGCCGACATGGCCGAGCGTTGCGCGGCCGTGAAGGCGGCGACATGGTTCATGTCGATGCCCGACAGCTCGGCCGTCGTCATGGCCGAGATCTGCTGGGGCGTGAAGGCCTGCAGCGCATCGGTCGTCATCGCATTGATCTGGCTGCCGCTCAGCGCGCCGGCCTCGGCGGCGCCGAGTGAAGGGATCTGCAGGGCACTGAGGCGGCCGAAGCTGCCCGGCGTCAGCGCGGCGACCTGGTCGGTGCCCAGCATGGCCAGCTGCGAGGCCGTCAGCGCCGTGATCTGCCACGGCTCCAGCGCGGCCATGTGGGCCGGCGTCAGCACGGCGACCTCGGTGGGCGTCAGCGCGCCGAACTGCTGGGCGCTCAGCATGGCGACCTGGTCGGGCCGCAGCTGGCTGAACTGGTTCACCGACATCGCGTGCAGGGCGTTCGGGTCCAGCCCCGGCATGGCGGCGTCGGCCAGGGCGGCCAGCTGGCTGGCGCTCATCGACAGCACCTGGGCGACGCTGAGGCCGCTGACCTGCTCGCCGTCCAGCGTCGCGATGACGGCGCTGGACAGGCTGCTGAGTTCGTAGGGTGAGATGGCGGCGAGCTGGTCGGGGCCGAGGCTGGCGAACTGGCTGGGGTCCAGGGCCTGCAGCTGGGTGGCGCTGAGGCTGGCCATGACCTGGGGGCTGAAGGCCGACAGCTGCAGCGGCTGCAGGGCGGCCAGCTGTGTGGGGCTGAGGGCCTCGGCCTGGTTGAGGGTCATGCCCAGCAACTGGCTGGGCTGCAGCGCGGCGATATGGGCCGGCGTCAGCGTCGCGATCTCGGACTGCGTCAGCGCGCCGAACTGCTGACCGGTCAGCATGGCGACCTGGTCGGGCCGCAGCTGGCTGAACTGGGCCACCGACATCGCATGCAGGGCATCGGGCGCCAGACCCGACATGGCCGTGTCGGCGATGGCGCCGAACTGCGTCGGCGTCAGCGACAGCACCTGGGCCACGGTCAGGCCGCCGACCTGCTCGCTGTCCAGCGTGCCGATGATGGACGTGGCCAGGCCGCTGAGGTGGTAGGGCGAGATCGCCGCCAGCTGCTGGGGATTCAGGCTGGCGAACTGCGACGGGCTCAGCGCGGCGAGCTGGGTGCCGGTCAGGCTGGCGATGACGGGGGTGCCGAAGGCCGCCAGCTGCTGGGGCTGCAGCACGGCCAGCTGGTCGGGCGACAGCGTCTGCAGCTGGGCGCTGCTCATGCGGGCGATCTGGTCGGCGTTCAGCGCCAGCAGGCCCTGGGGCGAGATGGAGGCGATCTGCGTCGGGTCCAGGGCGGCGATCTGCGCATTGGTCAGGGCACCGATCTGCGCCGCCGACAGCGCGGCGATGCCGGCCAGCGAGACCGCGTGCAGGGCCGTGACCGTCATGCCGGCCAGGCTGTCGGGCGCGATGGCCTGCAGCTGCTGCACGCTCAGGGCCAGCGTCTGGCTGCTGTCCAGGGCCTGGATCTGGGCGGCCGAGAGCAGATGCAGAGCGTCGGTGGCGAGCAGGTTGACGTCTGCAACGGGCAGGGCCGCGATCTGTGCGCTGGTCAGGCCGCTGAACTGGTTGCCGTGCAGGGCCTCGAACTGCGTCGTGGTCAGGGCGTGCAGGGCGGCCGGGTTCAGCGCGGCGACCTGTTGCGGCGTCAGCGACGCCAGCTCCGCGAGGCCGAGGCCCGGCGCCTGGCTGGCCGTCAGCGCGGCGATCTGGTCGGTGCTCAGGCCGGCCACGGGCGTGGCGGTCAGCAGGGCCAGTGCATCGCTGCTCATGGACGCGAACACATTGCCGTTGAAGGCGGCCAGGCCGGCGGTGCCCAGCAGGGCGAGCTGGTCGGTGCTGAGGGCGGCGATGGCCGCGCCGGACAGCGCGCTCAGCTGGGCCGTGCCCAGGCTGTGCAGCTGGTCGTTGCTCATGGCGGCGAGCTGACCGCCGTTCATGCCGGCCATCTGCGCGGTGCTCAGCGCGGCGATCTGGGTGGTGCTCAGCGCCGCCATCTCGGTCGCGCTCAGGGCCACGATGGTGGCCGAGGGCAGGGCGGCGATCTGCGCGCCGCTGAGGACCTGGAAGTCGGCGCTGCTGAACTGCTGCACCTGGTTCATCGTCAGCCCGGCCAGCTGGGCCGTGCCCAGCAGCGCCAGCGGGGCGCTCAGTGCCGGCCAGTCGGCGGCCGGGATGGCCGAGATCTGGTGGCTGGTCAGGGACTGCCATTGATCGCTGCCCAGCTGCAGCAGCTGGGTCGACGTCAGCGCCTGCAGGGAAGTTGCCGGCAGGGCCTGCAGCTGGGTCGTGCCCAGGGTCTGCAGCTGGGTCGCGCTCAGGCCGGCCAGGGCGCCGGCGCCGAGGTTGGCCAGTTGCGCGGTCGACAGCGCCGCCAGCTGGGAAACGGAGAAGCCGTCGAACTGCTGGCTGGTCAGGGCATGCACGGCGGAGGTGGACAGTGAAGTCACCTGCTCAGCCGTCAGCCCGTGCAGCTGGGCGCTGCTCAGGCCTGCGACCTGCGTGCCGTTCAGCGTCGAGACCTGCAGCGTGGACAGTGCCGCCAGTTGCGTGGCCGACATGCTCGCCACTTCGCTGCGGCTCAGCGCGTGCAGGGCGGCCGTGCCCAGGCCTTGCAGCTGGGCCGGGTTCAAGGCGGCCCATTGCTGGGTGCTCATGGCGCCGATGACGCTGGCGTCCAGGGCCGCGACCTCGCTGGCCGTCAGTGCCGCCACCTGCTGGCTGCTCAGGCCGGCCATCTGCGCGCTGCGGATCTCGTTCCATTGCAGGTCGCTGAACTGCGCCAGGCCGGTGAGCCCCAGGCCGCGCATCTCGACGGTGCTGAGGGCCGCCAGCTGCGTGGCGTCCAGGGCCTGCAGACCGGTCGCGCCCAGGCTGTTGAACTGCGTGGAGCTCAGCGCCGCCAGCGCCGTGGGGCCGATGGCCGTCACCTGGGCCGGGCTCAGCGCCTGCAGCTGGGCCGGCAGCAGCACGTGGGCGGCCTGCGAGCCCATGGCCTGCAGCTGGTCGGTGGTCAGCAGGGCCATCTGGGCCGGCGTCAACGCCGCGGCATTGGCAGCGCTGAGGCTGCGCAGCACGCCGCTGCCCAGCGCCGCGATCTGGTCGCCGCCGAGCTGCTGGATCTGGTGGGTGCCGAGGTTGTTGATCTGGCCGCTGTTGAGCACGCTGATCTGGTCCGGCGTCAGCGCGCGCAGCGTGGCATCGTTCAGCGCATGCAGCTGCGTGGCGCTGAGGCCCTGCAGCTGCGGCGTGGTCAGGGCGGTGGCCTGCTCGGGCGTGATGCTGGCGATCAGCGCGGCGGGCAGGCCGGACATCGCGCTGGAACCCAGGGCGGCCAGCTGCGTGCCCGACAGCGACTGGAACTGCGTGGGGGTCATGCTCGCGGTCTGGCGGGCCCCCAGGGCGCCGATCTGCTCCTCGGTGAGTGCGGCCAGCGCGGCGGTGCTGAGGCGGGCGAACTGGCCCGGGCTCAGCGCGGCGATCTCGGCATCGCTGAAATTGGCCAGCGTCGCCGCGCCCAGACCGGCGACCTGGTTCAGCGCCAGTGCGGCGACATTGCCGGCGCCGAGGGCGACGATCTGGTCGGCCGACATGGCCGCCAGCTGGGCGGCCTGCAGATTGGCGGCGGCCGTGGCCGACAGGGCATGGATCTGCTCGGGGTGCAGGCTCTGGATCTGGTCGGTCGTCAGCGCCATCACGGCGGCGGCGCCGAGGCCGTGGATGGCGGCCGTGCTCAGCGCCGCCAGCTGCGTGGGGCTCAGCAGGGCCAGGGTCTGGGCGCTGAAGGCGTTGGCCTGGGCGCCCGTCAGCGCGCCGAGCTGGTCCACCGTCAGCGCGGCGAAGGCGCTGGTCGACAAGGCCTTGAGCTGGGCGCCGCTGAGAGCGGCGATCTGGCTGCCGCTGAGTTCCTGCACGTCGGCGACGCTCAGCGCCGCGAGCTGGCGGTTGCCCAGGGCGGCGAGGGCGGTCGGCGCCAGGAAGTGCAGCTGGGCGGGATCCAGCGCCGCGATCTGGGCGGGCGTGGCGCCAGCCATCTGCCTGGCGCTCAGCACGGCGAGCTGGTCGGGGTTGAGCGTGGCGATGGCGCTGGTGCTCAGCTGCGCGAACTGCGCCGACGTCATGCTGGCGACCTGGGCGCTGCCCAGGCTCTGGATGTGGCCGGCGTTCAGGGCCTGCCATTGCGCCGGGCTCAGCGCGGCGACCTGGGTGGCGCTGAAGGCCGCGAACATGCCGGGGCTGAGAGCCGCCAGCGCGGCCGTCGTCAGGCCATGCAGGGCCGGCGTGCCCAGGCTGTGCAGCTGCTCGACGTCGAGGGCCCCGAGCTGCGCCGGCGTCAGCGCCGCGGCGGCCGTGCTGCTCAGGCCCGCCAGCGTCGCCGTGCTCAGCGCACCGAGCTGCTCGGCCTGCAGCAGCTGCAGTTGATGGGCGTTCAGCGCGTTCAGTTGGCTGGCGCTGAGATAGGACATCTCGCTGTCGGTCAGGGCCTGCACGGCGCCGTCGTTCAGGCCGTGGAACTGCGCGCTGGTCAGGGCCTGGAACTGGCCCTGGCTGAGCACCTGCATGTCGGCCGCGCTGAGGCCGGCCGCCTGCGCGGTGCCGAGGGCGTGCAGGGCGGCAGTGGACAGGGCCGCGACCGCGTCCACGCTGAGGCTGGCGATCTGGCCGCTGGTCAGGCCGGGCACCTGGCGAGGGCCGAGAGCGGCGATCTGCTCGGGGCTGAAGGCGGCCAAGGCGTCACGACTGAGCGTGCCGATCTGGGCGCTGGACAGGCCGGCCAGCTGGGCCGGCAGCAGCGCGCCGATCTGCTCGACATGCAAGGCGGCGAACTGGGCCGTGGTCAGCGCGGCGAGCTGGGTGGTGCTCAGGGCCTGCACCTGCTCGGCGTCCAGCCCGCTCAGCTGGGTGGGCTTGAGCGCATGCAGGGCCTGGGTGCTCATGGCCTGCCATTGCGTGGGCGAGAGGGCGGCGAGCTGGTCGGCACGCAGGCCCAGCACGGCCGTGGCATCGAGGCCGTGCAGGGCGCTGGTGGACAGCGCGGCGAGCTGGTCGCTGCCCAGCAGCTGCATCTGGTGGGTGTTGAGGCCGTTGAGCTGGGGTGCGCCGATGGCGGCCCACTGCTCGCTGCCGAGGGCGCCCAGGCTGGCGTCGGACAGGCCGCGCATCTGCACGCTGCTCAGGCCCTGGAGCTGGCCGGGCGTCAGCGACGCGATCTGGTCGGGCGTCAGCGCGGCGAGCTGGGCGTTGCTGAGGCCGTGCAGGGCCTGGCTGCCGAGGGCGGCGACCTGGGTGTCGGTGAAGCCGGCCAGCGCCTGCGCGGTCAGGCCCGGCGACTGCGCCGACGTGAGGCTGGCGAGCTGTTCCGGCGTCAGCGCCTCGAGGGCGGCCAGGCTGAGGTGGGCCAGCTGGTTGGCCGACAGCCCGTGCAGCTGCTGCGTGCTGAGGGCCTGCAGCTGGTCGCTGCCGAGCGCGGCGAGCTGGGCATTGCTGAAGGCGGCGACCTGGGTCGCCGTCAGCGCCTGCAACTGGTCCAGGCTGAGGGCCTGCAGCTGGCTGGTGGCCAGGCCGTTGACGGTGGCCGTGCCGAGGGCGGACAGCTGGTCGCCGGACAGCAGGCCGAGCTGGTCGGAACTCAGGCCTGCCAGGGCCTTGGCGGTGAGGCCGGCGAAGGCCTGGCTGTCCAGGGCCTGGAGCTGGTCGCTGCCCAGGGCGGCGAGCTGGTTGCCGTGCAGGCCGGCGGTCTGTGTGCTGGCCAATTGGCTGGCCTGGTCGGGCGTCAGGGCCTGCAGCTGCGCGTTGGTCATGCCGCCCAGCTGGGTCGGGGTCAGCGCCGCGACCTGGTCGGAGGCGAGGCCGGCGACGCTGCCGGTCGACAGGGCCGCGACCTGGTTGGTCAGCAGGGCGTGCAGTTGCGCGGCGCTGAGCTGGCTGATCTCGGGGCTGCCGAGGGCGGCGATCTGGTCGGTGCCCATGGCCGTCAGGGCGGCGGTGGCGATGGCCTGCACCTGCGAGACATCGAGGGCGTCCAGCACCGCGGCATTCAGGGCCGGTGCCTGGCGGCTGGTCAGGGCATGCAGGCCCTGGGTGGGCAGGGCGGCGAGCTGGTCGGGAACGAGAGCGGCGAACTGCTCGCTGCTGAGCAGGGGCAGGCTGTGGCCGTTGAGGCCGGCGGCACCGTCGCTGTCGAGGGCGGCCACCTGGGCAGGCGTGATGGCGCTCCAGCCCGAGGCGGGAATGACGGCGACCTGGGCGCTGGTCAGCGCCGCCATCTGCGGGGCGCTGAAGGCCTGCCAGTCGGCGGGTTTGAGGGCGGCGATGGTGGCCGTGCCGAGTTGGGAAATCTCGTCGGGGGTCAGGCCGGTAATGCTGGACATGAGTGACTCCGTGCCGAGCGCTCAAGTTCCGTCTCGACTGGCCGACAAGCCTAGGTTCGCCACCCGCCGGGCAAAGCTCGAACTACGCCGTCATTCCGGACGACGAAGCACTCAGAAGCATTGCTTTACACGCTCACCCTTCCCGGGGGGCTTCTGTCAGCTTATCGACAGCGTCAGCAGCCCGGTGCGGGCCCAGGCCTCGGCCTCTTCCTTCAGCAAAAAGCGCGTGCGCGCCTGCTCACCCGACCAGGCCTTGGGCACGTGCAGCGTCAGCTTGTGGCCCTCGCGCTCCAGCCGCGGAACCGCGGCAGCGACCGGCGACCGCGCATGGCAGAGGATGACGGCCAGGCGCAGCGCGACGAGCTGCTCCAGCAGGCTGGGGTCGTTGAGCTGGGCTTCGAGCTTGCGCAGGCCGCCGCGCTGGCCCAGGGCCAGGGCCGCGATGCGCTGCAGCTGGTTGGTGGAGAAGCCCGCCGCGTCGACGTGGGCGATGACGTAGGCGCTGTGGCGGTGGTGGTCGTGGTGGGACACCAGCATGCCCAGCTCGTGCAGGGCCGCGGCCCAGCGCAGTTCACGCAGCAGCTCGGCCGAGGGCTTGGGCGCGAGCTGGTGGTAGAGCTGGTCGGCCAGACCGGCCACGCGCTCGGCCTGGGGCCTGTCCACACCGAAGCGCTCCTGCAGCTCGGCGACCGAGCCGGCCCGCGGGTCGCGCGCGCCACTGGGCTGCAGGCGTTCGACGAGGTCGAAGATGACGCCCTGGCGCAGCGCGCCCTTGGTGGGCAGCAGCTCGGTAATGCCGAACTGGTTGAGCAAGGTGTAGAGGATGCACAGGCCGCCCGCCACCACGGGGCGGCGGTCATCCTTGAGGCCGGGCAGCTGCAGCTTGTCCTGCGAGCCGGCGGCCAGGCATTGCTCGATGCACCAGCGCAGCGCCTCGGGCGTGATGCGGCCATCGGTCTTGCCGCTGGCGGCAAGGATCTGCGACACCGCGCCCACCGTGCCGGAGGAGCCGAGGGCTTCCTTCCACAGTTCGGGGCGGAACAGCGTCAGCGCTTCTTCCAGCTCGGCACCGGCGGCCACCTGGGCGGCGCGGAAGGATTCGGGCGTGTAGCGGCCGTCGGCGAAGAAGCGCAGCGACAGGCCGACGCTGCCGACGCCGAAGGATTCGGCCAGCAGCGGCTTGCGGCCCTTGCCCAGGATCATCTCGGTGGAGCGGCCGCCGATGTCGATGACCAGGCGCGGCTTGTCCGAGGGCTGCAGGCGCGCCACACCGGCAAAGATCAGCCGGGCTTCTTCACGGCCGGCGATGACTTCGACGGGGTGGCCGAGTACCGCCTGGGCGCGGGCCAGGAAGGCGTTGCGGTTGCGCGCCTCGCGCAGGGTCTGCGTGGCCACGGCGCGGATGCGCTCGGCCGGGATGCCGACGAGCTGCTCGCCGAAGCCCTTCAGGCACGTCAGGCCGCGCTGCATGGCCTCTTCGGTCAGCATGCCCTGGTCGTCCAGGCCGGCGCCCAGGCGCACGCTTTCCTTGATGTAGCTGACGCGCTGGTAACGCTCGCCGGCCAGGCGAGCCAGCTCCAGGCGGAAGCTGTTGGAGCCGATGTCGATGGAGGCCCAGATCTGGCCGGCTGTGTCGGGGCGCGTCGTCATGGCGGCAGATTGTCGGGGCAAAATTTGACGCCCCTTCGTAACCACCCCATCCGGGAGCCCCCATGTTGAAAGACGAGATCGACAGCCTCGCGCCGTCCCGCGACTTCAGCCGCCGCAGCTTTGTGCAGACGACGGTGGGCAGCGGCTTCGCGGCCGCCGTGCTGCCGGTGACGGCGCAGACCATCACGACCGACACCGCTGGCCTGGAGGCGGGCCCCGTCACCATCCCCGTGGGCGACTTCCAGATGCCGGCCTACCGCGCGATGCCGGCGGGCAAGAAGAACCTGCCCGTGGTGCTGGTGGCCAGCGAGATCTTCGGCGTGCACGAGCACATCGCCGACGTCTGCCGGCGTTTTGCCAAGCAGGGCTATCTGGCCATCGCGCCCGAGCTCTTCGTGCGCCACGGCGATGCCGGCGCCTATACCGACATCCCCAAGCTCGTTTCCGAGGTCGTCGCCAAGGCTTCCGGCGCCCAGGTCAACGGCGACCTGGACGCCGCCGTCGCCTGGGCCGCGGCCAACGGCGGCGACACGAGCAGGCTGGCCATCACCGGCTTCTGCTGGGGCGGCGGCACGACCTGGCGCTATGCGGCGCACAACCCCAGGCTGACGGCTGCCGCGGCCTGGTATGGCCCGGTGGCACGCAGCTACCACCCGGGCGACAAGACCATCATCGAGCTGGCCGCCAGCATCAAGGCACCGGTGCTGGCCCTGTACGGCGCGGCCGACGGCGGCATTCCCGTCGACACCCTGACCCAGCTCGAAGCCGCGCTGAAGGCCGCCGGCAACTCGAAATGCGAGTTCGTCGTCTACCCCGACACGCCGCACGGCTTCTATGCCGACTACCGCCCCAGCTACCGCAAGGCGGCCGCCGACGACGCCTGGGCGCGCTGCCTGGCCTGGTTCAAGAAGAACGGGGTTTGACAGCTCTGCTACGCTGACCGGGTTCGGGCCGCAGTCCATGGCTGTGGCCCGTTGCTTTTGCTGCCATCCATGACCCTTCTCTACATCGTGCTCGCCACCTTCGCGGGCGGCCTGCTGTCGGTGCTCGTTGCGGCGAGCCTGACCATCGGCGTGCTGACCCGCCTCGTGAAGAGCCTCGTCAGCCTGTCGGCCGGCATCCTGCTGGGCACGTCGCTGCTGAACGTGCTGCCCGAGGCCTTCGAGAGCCGCACGGCCCAGCCCCAGACCCTGTTCGCCGTGCTGCTGGGCGGCCTGCTGTTCTTCTGGCTGCTGGAGAAGGTCGAGCTCTACCGCCACGTCCACCACCACGAGGGCGACGGCCACCACCATCACCACCACTTCGACGCCGAGCAGGCCGGCCGCGGCGGCCTGACCGTGCTGGTGGGCGACAGCATCCACAACTTCTGCGACGGCGCCATCATCGCGGCTGCCTTCCTGGCCGACACCCGCCTGGGCTTCGCCACGGCGCTGGCCATCGTGGCCCACGAGATCCCGCAGGAAGTCGGCGACTACATCGTGCTGCTGAACGCGGGCCTGTCACGGGGCAAGGCCCTGCTGTTCAACGCCATCTCGGGCATGGCCTCGGTGGTCGGCGGCGTGCTGGGCTATTTCCTGATCGGCAGCTTCGACGGCGTGCTGCCCTATCTGCTGGTGCTGGCCTCCAGCAGCTTCATCTACATCTCGGTGGCCGACCTGCTGCCCCAGCTGCAGCAGCGCCTGGCCTGGCGCGAGACCTTCGCCCAGGTGGCCTGGCTGGCCGTCGGCCTGGGCGTGGCCTTCGCGGTGTCGCAGCTGCTGCATGGCACTCATTGACGCGGGCCTGCGCGGCGCGCTGATCGCGCTGCTGGCCCTCGTCATTGCCGCGCTGCGCCCGCACTGGCGCCATCCGCGGCACGCCGAGCTGGTGCGCATCGGCATCGCGCTGACCCTCTCCCTCGTCGTCCAGACCCTGTCGGCCTCGCCCTGGGTCGAGCACCAGTTGCGCTGCCAGCCGCAGGCGCCCGGCATCGGCATCTCGCTGGGCTCGGCGGTGCTGTTCTGGCTGTTCGCCCGCGCCGTCTTCGAGGACGGCTTCAGGCTGCGCGCCTGGCATGGCGGGCTGTGGGCGGCGGTGGCCCTGTTCGGCGCCACCGTCTGCCAATGGAATGCCTGGTGGCAGGGCTGGGTGCTGATGCGCGCCATCCCCATCGTCTTCGCCTTGCTGGGCATTGCCGCCGTCGTCGGTCCCTGGCGGGTCGACCTGATCGAGCAGCGGCGCCGGCTGCGCGGCGTCGTCGTGGGCGGTGGCGTGGCCTATGCCCTCATGCTGGTGGCCCTGCGCGTCAGCTCGGACGACGGCAGCCTGAGTGCCGGCGCGGCCCTGGTCGACGTCGCCCTGCTGCTGACCCTGACCGCCGTCATCGCCGGCCAGCTGCTCGCGCCGCGCGCCCATGGCCTGTGGGGCGAGCCCGCGGCAGTGGTGCCAGCGCCCGCGCCGCCGGCCGAAGACCCGCAGGACAAGGCTGTCGCCGCCGCCCTCGCCAAGCTGATGGGCGACGGCCGCGGCTATGCGCAGGAGGGCCTGAGCCTGGCCGGCCTGGCCGAGCAACTGGGCACGCCCGAGTACCGGCTGCGTCGCGTCATCAACCAGGGCCTGGGCCATCGCAACTTCAACGCCTATGTGAACGGCCTGCGGCTGGAAGAAGCCAAGCGCCGCCTGGCCGACCCGGCCGAGCGCGGCCTGCCGGTGCTGAGCATCGCGCTGGACGTCGGCTTCGGCTCCATCGGACCCTTCAACCGCGCCTTCAAGGCCGACACCGGCCTGACGCCCACCGAGTTCCGCCAGCAGAAATTGCTGGCCGATTCCTAGAAAGCAGGGCCGAAACCTGCAAAACCGAGGTTTCGGCCAGACGCAGCGGGCGGCGCGGCTGAACCTGAGGGCTCCCAACCCAAGAGGAGCCGTCATGAAGTTCTTGCAAACCTTGCTCGCCAGCCTGGTCCTGACTGTCACCGTTCAGGCCGCCCAGGCCGCCAGCGTCGGCACGCTGATCCTGCCCGCCGACGACCAAGGCGACGCCGTCACCCTGTTCTATCCCACCGCCGCCACCGGACGGCCCGAGACCCGCGGCGACCTGCAACTGATGCTGGCGCCCGACGCGCCGCCCGCCGCCGGCAACGGCCGCCTCGTCGCCATCTCCCACGGCTCCGGCGGCGGCCCCTGGGTGCACACGACGCTGGCCAAGGCTTTGGTCGAGGCCGGCTTCACCGTCGTGCTGCCCCTGCACCGCGGCGACAACTGGACCGACCCCGGCCGCCCCGGCCCCGAGAGCTGGAAGCAGCGCCCCGCCGAGATCAGCCACGCCATCGACCGCGTGGCCGCCGACCCGCGCTTCGCCCACCTGAAGCTGGACCGTGTCGGCGGCTTTGGCATGTCCGCCGGCGGCCACACCATGCTGACCCTGGCCGGCGGCGCCTGGTCGCCCGAGCGCTTTCGCGCCGCCTGCGAGCAGCATCTGGCCGAAGACTTCCCGGCCTGCGTCGGCCTGGCCACCGGCCTGAACGGCGGCGCGCTGGATGGTTTCAAGCTCTGGCTGGCCCGCCGCGTGCTGAGCTGGAAGTTCCGTGGCGACGACGCGCCGCAGACCTACACCGACCCGCGCCTGGCCGCCATCGTCGCCGCCGTGCCCGCCGCGGCCGACTTCGACCCCGCCACCCTGGCCCAGCCGCGCGTGCCCCTGGCCCTGATCACCGCCGACGGCGACCGCTGGCTGGCGCCGCGCTTTCACAGCGATGCCATCCTGGCCGCCTGCCAGGGTTGCGAGCGGTTGGTGGAACTGAAGGGCGCGGGCCACGGCGCCTTGCTGGCCCCGCCGCCGCCGGCGGACAAGCTGGGTCGGCTGGAGTGCGATCTGCTGTGCGACCCCGAAGGCTTCGACCGGCCGGCGGCGACAGCGTTGTGGGTGGGCGCGACGGTAGGCTTCTTCAGGCGGCAGCTGCTTCCTCAAAATGAATGACGCCATTCGCAAGGACCGCTAAACCCTGCCCTGAATCCCTGGATCAACCCAGCAACACGGATTGCCGGGGAGAGAAGACATGGTCGCAGTGGTCACGGGCAGCGGCACGGGCTTGGTCAACAGCTCCAGGGATGTACTCGGCAGCGGCGGCGAACTGGGCAGTGCGTCGACGGGTCGCGCCGGTGAGCGCGTCACGGTCAACGCCGCCAACGGCAATCTCATCGTTCAGGATCGCGATGAATACCTGGTGGGCATAGGCCCGGACGTCGACCTGCTGCGCACCTACAACAGCCAGGGCGGCTGGGATGGCGACAACGGTGATGGCTGGCGCCTGGGCTACTACCGGCGGGTCGGCGGGCTGACCAGCACGGTCAATACCGTCGGCAGCACCATCCGGCGCGTCGAAGCCGACGGCAGCGAATCCGTCTTTACCTGCAACGGCGTGCGCTACGTCTGCACCGACGGGGCCGGCCAGTACGACACCCTGAGCTTTGACGGCGCCAACTGGACCTGGACCGATGGCGATACCGGGGTCAAGGAGTTGTACGAGCTCTATGGCGCCGGGAGCTACCGCTTGCGCCAGATCACCGACGCGGACGGGAACTTCGTCCGGGTCGATTACGGCGCGTCGGGCCTGATCTCGACGCTGGCTACCTACAAGGCCGGCGCCACGGCGGCCAGCGAGACGCTCACGCTGACCTATGCCGGCACCGAACTTCAGCAGGTGTCCACCAGCTATCTGGATGCACAGAACCAGGTCAGGACGCGCGGCGTCACCCGCTACGCCTATGTCAGCGGCCGGCTGGACACCGTCACCACCGACCTGAGCCCGGAAGACAACAGCATCAGCGACGGCAAGGTCTACACCGTCCGCTACCGTCTTGAAAATCGAGCGGCCCAACCAGGCTCGGATCCAACTGGCGACTTGAACGCAGCACGCCGAAGATCAGAATCGCTATCTTGTGCATGCACGCGCCGATAACGGGCTTGGGCGTGTGGTCGGTGGCACTGAGCCGGTCTACGAAGCGTTCAAGACCGGGTTGTGCTGCAACGCCGCCAAGACTGGCATTTACAGCGTCGTGCGCATCCTCGCCGACCCCACTGCCAGCCAAAGATCGCCGCGTTAGCGCAGCGCGCCATCCACCCAGGCGCCCAGTTGCACCGCCGTCATGGCGCCGCTCTGTCGCGCCACCTCACGTCCACCCACAAACAGCACCGTCGTCGGAATGCTGCGAATCTGCAGGCTGGCGCTGCTGCGCTGAGCCGCATCGCTGTCCACCTTGACGAAGCGGATGTCGGGCCGGGCGCTGGCGAGCTGCTCGAAGTGCGGCGCGTAGCTGCGGCAGGGGCCGCACCAGGCGGCCCAGAAGTCAACCAGCACCGGAGCCTCGGTACCCTGCAGATAGGGGCCGAGGTCGGCATCGCCCAGGGCCACGGGCTTGCGCGGCGCGACGGGCCCGCCGCAGTGGCCGCAGGTCGGGTCGTCGGCGAGGCGTTCATTCGGCACGCGGTTGCGGGTGCCGCATTGGGGGCAGACGAGGATCATGGTGATCTTGAATTCAGTGCGAGAGCCGCGGGTTGGCGCACTGCGTGGCGCCGCTTGCGGGCATAGGTCGGGCCGGGCAACGCGGTTTCAATCCGCCAGCTTCTCGATCTGCTCGCGCACCTGCTTCAGCACCTCGTTGGCCAGGGCGGTGTCGGTCTTGGCGACGCCGCGCGAGAGGGCCATGGCGCCGATGAGGGCGGCCACGGCCAGGGTGGCCTTGGATGGGTCCATGCCCTGCGGATCGAGCACGGCCTGCAGGCCGTCGCGCAGCTCCAGGAAGCCGGCCGTGTAGCTCTGGCTCACGGCCTCGCTCTGGCGGCCGGTGTCGCAGGCCGAGGTGACGACGGGGCAGCCGGCGGCCTGGTCGTCGCGCACGCGGCGGCTCAGGTATTGGTCGAGGTAGGTGGCCAGCGTGGGCGCCTTGCCGCTGCCGGCCTTGGTGGTCCAGTCGAAACCCTTGCGGAAGCTGTGGGCGAAGGCCTGGGCGGCCAGGTCCTGCTTGTCGGCGAAATGCTTGTACAGCGCGCCATGCGTCAGGCCGGCGGCCTTGCAGATGTCGGCCACGCCGACGCCGTCGATGCCGTGCTGCTTGAACAACTTGGCCGCCGCGTCCAGCAGCGCCAGGCGGTTGAGTTCGGACTGTTCCTTGGTGACCTTCATGGCTTCATCGCTCCTGCAAAGGCTTGAGCAGGGCAGGGTGATTGCATGTTTTTGATTATGACTGATACCATTGTGTTTTGAGATCAATCGCAATCAAAACTTGCCGAGGTGATGTGATGTTGGCTTCCCGTCTTTCCCAGTGGCTGCAGCGCCGCGGCATCCACTACGCCTGGGTGGTGGCCGCGCTGACCTTTCTGGCCATGCTGGTCACGTCGGCGGCGCTGGGCTTGCCCGGTGCGCTGCTGCAGCCGTTGACCAAGGAGTTCGGCTGGAGCACGACGGAGCTGTCGTCGGTGTTCGCGACGCGCTTTGCGCTGTTCGGGCTGCTGGGCCCGTTCGCGGCCGTGCTGCTGATGCGCTTCGGCGTGCGCCATGTCGTCACGCTGGCGTCGCTGACCATCGGTGGCACGCTGCTGCTGGGCATGTTCATGCACAACCTGACGCAGGCCTTTGTGCTGTGGGGCGTGGTGCTGGGCCTGGGCACGGGCATGACGGCCATGGTGCTGGGCGCCACCGTCGTGAACCGCTGGTTCGTCGAGCGCAAGGGCCTGGTCATGGGCCTGCTGGCGGGCAGCAGCGCGACGGGGCAGCTCGTCTTCCTGCCGCTGGCCACCTGGCTGATCGAAAACCACGGTTGGCGTTCGGCGCTGTGGCCGGTCGTCATCGCCACGGCGCTCGTGGCCACGCTGGTGATGCTGTTGGTGCGCAACTCACCCGGCGACCTGGGCCTGCTGCCCTACGGCGTCACCGCCGACATGCCCGCTGCGGCCGCCGGCCCCAAGCCGACCTGGAAGCTGCCCTTCGAGACCCTGGCCAGTGCCGCCCGGGTGCCGGCCTTCTGGGTGCTGGCCGGCAGCTTCTTCATCTGCGGCCTGAGCACCAACGGCCTGGTGCAGACCCACTTCATCTCGCTGTGCGGCGACCGCGGCCTGGGGCCGGTGCCAGCGGCTTCAGTGCTGGCCATGATGGGGGTGTTCGACCTTGTCGGCACGACGCTGTCGGGCTGGCTGTCGGATCGCTTCGACAACCGCAAGCTGCTGTTCTGGTACTACGGCCTGCGCGGCCTGTCGCTGTTCTGGCTGCCGTATTCGGATTTCACCGTCGCCGGCCTCTCCACCTTCGCCATCTTCTATGGCCTGGACTGGATCGCCACCGTGCCGCCCACCGTCAAGCTGGCGGCGCAGGTCTTCGGGCCGGCGCGTGCGGGGCTGGTGTTCGGCTGGGTGTTCGCCTTCCACCAGCTCGGCGCGGCCACGGCGGCCTTCGGCGCCGGCTTCACGCGCTCGGTGATGCTGTCCTATTCGCCGGCGCTGTTCGTCGCGGGCGGGGCCTGCCTGGTGGCGGCGGTGGCGGTGATGGGCGTGCGTTCGTCTTCAGCCAGGGTGGCGCCGGTGGGCGCGGCTTGATGAAGGCGTCGCGCAACTGAAGCACAAGGACTTCTTTCATTCACGCTGCCCTGCAGAACATTTGAAACGCAGCGGTCGCGGTGGGAAACGGGGGTGATACCTGCGCTGACGACAGTGACGGCTTTCCATCCGCGCCGCTTGCGAGCGCCTCGTCGAAAGCCTTCCATGAAAAGCCTGCCCGCCCTCGAGTTCTTCGTCGCCCTGTTCGACACCTTGCTTGCCGCCCTGGGTGTTGTGCTGTGCTGCGCAGCGGTCGTGGCCGCCCTGCCTCCCGAGGTGGTGGCAAACGCCGAGCCCGTGCCGGCGTCTTTCGATGGTGCGATGCCGACGTGGGACGGTGTGGAGGCCGACACGCTGGTGGTCGCGGTCCGGAACTGATCCGGCACCCGCCAAGCCCACCGCGACCTGCCGCAGGACCGGTGCGCCGCGAGGGCGCGCCGGGCCCAGCCGGCATCATTTGACGATGAGCACCGGCGTTTCGATGTGGGTCAGCACCTTCTGCGCCTCGCTGCCGAGCAGCAGGGCGGCGAAGCCCTTGCGGCCGTGCGAGGCCATGACGATGAGGTCGACGTTCTCGGCCTTGGCGTGGTCGACGATGGCTTCCCAGGCGTGCAGGGCCTCGACGGTGCTGGCCTTGCATGAAAGGCCTTGCGCCGCGGCGGACGCGCTGACGGCCTCGACGCGCTGGGTGGCGACGCGCAACTGGGCGTCGATGAATTCCTGCGGCGGCACGGGCTGGATCTCGGAGACCGCGCTGTAGGGGAAGGGCTCCATGACGCTCAGCGTCAGCAGCTGGGCGCCATGCACCTTGGCGAGCTGGATGGCGGTGTCCACCGCGTGGGCGGTGATGTCGGAGCCGTCAGTGGGGACGAGGATGCGCTTGAACATTCGGTCCTCCAGTCGTTGCGGGGAACCACAGTGTGGCGCATCGGGGGCCGGAATGCTTGTCGGAGATCAAGCCTTTGTGCGTCAGCCCTTGGCGATGGGGCGAGCCGGGTCGGACGACCATTCGCTCCAGGAGCCGGGGTAGAGCACGCCTTCGCCGAGGCCGGCATAGGCCATGGCGAGCAGGTTGTGACATGCGGTGACGCCCGAGCCGCACTGATGCACGACGACATCGGCGGCCAGGGGCTGCAGCTCGGCGCGCAGTTGCTCCGCCGGCTTGAAGCGGCCGTCGGCGCCGAGGTTGTCCTTGAAGAAGCGGTTGCTGGCGCCGGGGATGTGGCCGGCGGCCTTGTCCAGGGGCTCGACCTCGCCGCGGAAGCGCTCGGCGGCACGGGCGTCGATGAGGCGGACGGTGCCGAGCTTCTTCAGCAGGGTGGCGGCATCGATCTGGCCGACCAGGGGCTCACCGGGCTGCCAGTCGCTGGCCGTGGCGGTGGGCAACTCGGCTGTCATCTCGCCGTCCCAGGCGCCGTTCAGCACGGCGACTTGCGGGTGGCCCAGCCAGCGCAGCATCCACCACAGATGGGCGCCGTAGGGGCCGCCCTGGCGGTCGTAGGCCACGACCTGGCGACCGGCGGTGAGGCCCAGGCGGCGCATCAGCGCGGCGAAAGTCTCGCGTTCGGGCAGGGGGTGGCGGCCGCGGAAGGCGCCATCAGGGCCTGTCTTGTCGCCGCAGAGGTCGCGGTCCAGGTGCAGATAGAAGGCCCCGGGGATATGGCCGGCGGCATAGGCGCGTTCGCCGGCATCGGTGTCGGCGAGGTCGAAGCTGCACTCGATGACCAGCGGGTCCTGCAGGGCTCGCAGTTCGGCGGGGGAGATCAGGGTGGTGAAGGGCTTCATGAATCAGCAGGGTTGAACTGACTGTCTTTCGCGGGCGGGGCGACCTTGCCGCGCAGCAGCGTCGCGCCGATGCCGGCACCGATGATGAGCAGCATGCCGAAGAAGGCATGCCAGGTCAGCGGGTCCTTGAACAGCAGCATGCCGTAGACGAAGGAGAACACGATGCCCAGGTATTGCAGACAGGCGTTCACCAGCGGCCGGCCGATGGAATAGGCGCGCGTCAGGCAGACCTGGGCCGTGGTGGCCAGCACGCCGACCGCCAGCAGCAGGCTGGCGCCCCACAGCGTGTGGCTGTGCAGGCCGCCTTCGGCTATTGCCGTGATGAGGGCGCCGGCCACGCAGCCGCCGACCGAGAAGTAGAAGACGACGCGCAGCTCGGGCTCGCCGACGCGGCCGAGGGCCGTGACCTGCAGATAGGCCATCGCGGCGATCATGCCGGACAGCAGGCCGGCCAGGCCGTGCCAGAGCTGCTGCTGGTCCAGCGTCGGGCGCAGGATCAGCGCCACGCCGACGAAGCCCAGCAGCACCGAGGCCATCAGCCGCCAGTCCAGGCGCTGGGCCCCCATCAGCACGGCGCCGCCGAGCAGGAAGAGGGCCATCCAGACCGAGGACATGTAGTTCAGCGTCATGGCCGTGGCCAGCGGCAGCTTGCCGATGGCGTAGAACCACAGGCAGAGGGACGTGACGCCGGAGATGCTGCGCCACAGATGCATGCCGGGCAGGCGGGTCTTGAGGCTGATGCCGGCGCGGTGCGACAGCAGGGCCATCATGATCGACCCGACCAGGCCGCGGTACATGACGATCTCGCTGGCCGCGTAGAACTCGCTGGCCAGCTTGACGCAGACACCCATGGTGGCGAACAGCAGCGTCGCCGCCACCATGAGCAGGGGCGCGGGCATCAGCCGGTGTAGTCCATCTGCTGCCGGTACCACTCGTGGAAGTGCTGCATGCCGTCTTCCATCGGGCTTTGATAGGGCCCGGTCTCGTTGTCGCCGCGCATCATCAGGGCCTTGCGGCCGGCGTCCATGCGCTCGGCGATCTCGTCGTCTTCCACGCAGGTTTCCATGTAGGCGGCCTGGTGGGCCTCGACGAAGTCGCGCTCGAAGGCGGCGATTTCCTCGGGGTAGTAGAACTCGACGAGGTTGACCGTCTTCTCGGGCGATACCGGGTGCAGCGTGGACACGACCAGCACATGCGGGTACCACTCGACCATGATGTGGGGGTAGTAGGTCAGCCAGATGGCGCCGGCCTCGGGCGGGCGGCCCTCGCGGTACTTCAGCAGCTCGTCGTGCCAGCGCTGGTAGACGGGCGAGCCGGGGCGCTCCAGCCCCTGGTGCACGCCCACCGTCTGCACCGAGTGGTGCTTGCCGAATTCCCAGGCCAGGTCGTCACAGCTGACGAAGGCGCCGAGGCCGGGGTGGAAGGGGCCGACGTGGTAGTCCTCGAGGTAGACCTCGATGAAGGTCTTCCAGTTGTAGTTGCACTCGTGGACCTGGACCTTGTCGAGCACATAGCCGGAGAAGTCGAGCTGGGCGCGCGTGCCCAGCCTGGCCAGTTCGGCGGCGACGTCGTGGCCGTTGTCCTCGAACAGCAGGCCGTTCCATTCCCGCAGCGGGTAGCGGTTCAGGTTCAGGCAGGGGTCGTGGTCGAAATGCGGGGCACCGATCAACTCGCCCTGGTGGGAATAGGTCCAGCGGTGCAAGGGGCAGACGATATTGGCCTGGGTGTTGCCGCGCCCGCGCAGCATGACGGCCTGGCGATGCCGGCAGACGTTGGAAATCAGCTCGATCCCCTGGGCCGAACGCACCAGGGCGCGGCCTTCGCCTTCCTGGGGCAAGGCGTAGTGGTCACCGATTTCAGGGACGGCCAGTGCATGGCCGACGTAGCGGGGCCCTCGCTGAAAGATGCTGGCCTGCTCGCGCTGGAACAGATCGGTATCGAAATAGGCGCTCACCGGGAGCTGGGTCTGGCTGCGTTTCAGCGCCGAGACGGGAAGGCTCAGGTCGGACATGATCCAGGCGGGTCTTTCAGGCGGAGTAGGGGTGCTGCGTCCCTCCGGCGCATCTCGGGGTTGCCGAGTCGGCCAGGTTGCTTGTGTGGTGGAGATCGGGAGTCGCGCGGGCGCGCGCTCGGGCGAGAGGTCCGGGATTCTACCCATGCCCGGCTGGCTGCGGACGGAAGACACGGCGGGCTTGTGCGGGAATGGCAAAACCCGCTGACTACAATCAGCGTTTCGCGCTTTGAAATGACCAAGACCTCTCCCCGCACCAAGGCCGCCGCGACCGACGGCGATGCCGACCTCAGCTACGAGCAGGCGCTCGACGAGCTGGAGCGACTGGTGGCGGCCATGGAGGGGCAGCAGCTGCCGCTGGACCAGCTCCTGCACAGCTACAAGCGCGGCGCCGAGCTGCTGGCACTGTGCCGCGGCCGGCTGACGGCAGTCGAACAGCAGGTTAGGCTGCTGGATGGTGCCGAACTGAAGGCCTGGGAGGGCCCCGAATCTTGAATGCACAGGACTTTGACCGCTGGGTGCAGGCGTCGCTGACGGCCTTCGAAGCGGCTCTCGACGATCTCGTCCCGGCCGGCGCACCGGCCGGCCTGGGCGAGGCCATGCGCTATGCGGTGCTGGGCGGCGGCAAGCGCCTGCGCCCCCTGCTGGTGCTGGCCAGCTGCGCGGCCGTGGGCGGCGACAGCTTCGCCGCCATGCGGGCGGCCTGCTCGGTCGAGCTCATCCATGCCTATTCGCTGGTGCACGACGACATGCCCTGCATGGACGACGACGTGATGCGCCGCGTCAAGCCGACCACCCACGTCTCCTATGGCGAAGACCAGGCCATGCTGGCCGGCGACGCCATGCAGGCCCTGGCCTT
>CBHWBD010000055.1:0-27165 GCA_966111775.1 uncultured Comamonadaceae bacterium
TCGGAAATGTGGCGACCGCACGAAGTGCGCACCCGCGGCGTTGTTTGCTCCGCCGCGCGGCGCTTGATCAACCGCCGCGCCCGACTCAGCCCCAGTCCGCCACCGCATCTATATAGGCGGCTCGCGCGCCGCCAGTTTCTGTTGCTCAGTGAACGGCCGTCGTGCCTCGAGCGCCAATCAGCTCTTTCTCGGCAGCCCCTTGCGGATCGTCACTCTCCAAGATGCCCGGCAGCGCAGCGGCCAAGCGCTGCACATCGGCACGCAGGATGCGCTGCTTGACGGCAGGGATCTGTGAGGGATGCATGGAGAAGCTGCGCAGACCCATCGCCAGCAGCAGCTCCGTGAAGACCGGATCCCCCGCCATTTCGCCACAGACGCTGACGCCCTTGCCCGCTGCGCGCGCTTGGGCAATGGATTGGCTGATCAACTGCAGCACCGCCGGGTGCCAGGGATCGTAGAGATGGGCGACCGCCTCATCGGCGCGGTCGATGGCCAGGGTGTACTGGATCAGGTCATTGGTGCCGATGGAGACGAAATCGACATGGCGCAGCAGCAGCGGCAGCATCACGGCGGCTGCGGGGATCTCGATCATGACGCCCAGCTCGACGCGCGTGTACGCATGCCCTGCGTCCGTCAGCTGCTGCTGGACCTTCCTGACCATCTCCAGGATGGCCTTGACCTCGCTGAGGTGCGCCACCATGGGAATCAGCAATCTGACCTTGCCGTGGGCGCTGGCTCTATAGATGGCGCGCAACTGCTGGCGGAACATGCTGGGCTCGGCCAGGCTCCAGCGGATGGCGCGCAGGCCCATGGCGGGGTTGAGCACGTGCTCATGACGCAACTCGTTGACGGTCAAGCGGTCCAGCGGCTTGTCAGCGCCGACGTCGACGGTGCGGATGGTGACCGGCATCCCCTTCATCGCCTCGACCGCAGCCTTATAGGCGACGAACTGCTCCTCCTCGCTCGGCAGCTCGCCGTCGCGGTTCATGAAGAGGAACTCGCTGCGGAACAGGCCGACACCCGTCGCGCCGGACGCGACAGCCGCTTCGGCATCAGCCGGCATCTCGATATTGGCGTGCAGTTCAATATGCTCGCCATCCAGCGTGACGGCCGGCGTATGGCGCAGCCGGGCCAAACGCGCACGCTCCAACTCGCTCTGGCGCTGGCGGAAGCGGTATTCCTCCAGCACGATGGGTGATGGGTTGACGATGACGGTACCTGCGTCGCCATCGATGATGACCCAATCGTCCTGCATGATGAGGCGCGAGGCTTCCCGGGTGCCGACCACCGCCGGGATGTCCATGCTGCGCGCAACGATGGCGGTGTGCGAGGTCTTGCCGCCAATGTCGGTGATGAAGCCGCGGAAGACGCTGCGCTTGAACTGGATCATGTCGGCCGGCGCGATGTCGGCGGCCACCAACAGCAGCGGGTCCTCGCCAGCGAAGTCGCGCGGCGTGACCGGCGTCGGCGCGTCCCCCTGCTCCTCGGCCAGCGCGCGCAGCACGCGTTCGACGACTTGCTCCAGGTCCGCCTTGCGCTCGCGCAGATAGTCGTCCTCCATCTCGTCGAACTGGCGGGCCAGCACTTCGAGCTGGGCAGACAGGGCCCATTCGGCGTTGTAGTGCCGGTCCACGATCCATTGGCTGGCGCTGCCGGTCAGGGCCTCGTCGTGCAGCAGCATCAGGTGCACATCGAGCAGCGCGGCCAGTTCATGCGGCGCGTCCTCGGGCAACTCGTCCCTCAGCGTCTCCAGCTCCAGCACGACCGCGTCGCGTGCGCGCAGCAAGCGTGCAATCTCGGCCTCAACCTCACCGGGCGCCACAAAGTAGTGGGCCACGTCGACGCGACTGGAGGCGACCAGCACGGCCCGCCCGATGGCGACGCCGCGCGAGACCGCAATGCCGAACACCTGGAAACTCATCAGCACCCTCCGCAGATCAATCCCCAATGTAGCCTGAGCGGAGAGCCGTCCGCGTCATGGTTTTTTCATAGGGGCTTCACCGGCCCGTCAAACCGCCGGCCCAGCATGGCGCTCCATGAACCGCAGTCTGATCGTCTCGCATGCGCTGTCGCATGCCCCCACCCTGAAGCGCCCGGAGCGCTCCTCTTCTTCAATCCGCCTCGGCGTCAGCTGGGCCCGCTGCGAAGCAGAGGTGCGCGAAGCCCAGGCGCTGCGCTATCAGGTCTTCGCCGTCGAGATGGGCGCCCGCCTGCCCACGCCCAAGGGCGCTCCGGTCGGCCTGGACGTCGACCTCTTCGACGCCTATTGCGAACACTTGCTGGTGCGCACCGAAGGTGAGGACGGCGAACCCGGCCCCGTCATCGGCACCTACCGCGTGCTGACCCCTGCCGCTGCCAAGCGTGCCGGCGGCCTCTACAGCGACACCGAGTTCGATCTGACCCGCCTGCGCAGCCTGCGCTCCCGCGTTGCTGAGATCGGCCGCTCCTGCGTGCATGCCGACCACCGCAGCGGCGGCGCCATCATTGCGCTATGGGGTGCGCTGGCCGAATTCATGGCCCGCAATGGCCTGGACACCGTCATCGGCTGCGCCAGCGTCAGCATGCGCGATGGCGGCCATTTCGCGGCCAGCCTGTGGAAGCAGATTGCAGCGCAGCACCTCGCGCCGATCGACTGCCAGGTGCGTCCGCGCCTGCCGCTGCCCATAGCCCATCTGCGCCAGGATCTCGTCGTCGAGGCGCCCGCGCTGATCCGCGGCTATCTGCGCTGCGGCGCCAGGCTGATGGGCGAGCCCGCCTGGGACCCCGACTTCAATACAGCCGACCTGCCGCTGCTGCTGCGCACGGCCGATCTGCCATCGCGCTTTCGCCGCCTGGCCGGCGCCTGATTACTGACCTTCGCCGAACTTGTCGTTGACGAGGGCGGTGATCTGGTCCTGGGCGGCCTGTTCGTCCTCGCCGTCGGTCTCCAGTTCGACAGTCGCGCCGATACCGGCGGCCAGCATCATGACGCCCATGATGCTCTTGGCGTTCACACGCCGCCCGTTGCGGCTCATATAGACCTCGCACTTGAAGCTGCCGGCCAGCTTGGTCAGCTTGGCCGAGGCGCGTGCGTGAAGACCCAGCTTGTTGCTGATGGTGAGGGTGGACTTGATCATTCGTCGGGGGGCAAGGGAGGCGTGGCGACGATGCCGGTGATGGCGCCCTGCATGGCGCGCCGTGCCAGTTCCGCCAGCGGCTTCTGGCCGGCGTAGCAGAGCGTGCGCCAAAGCATGGGCACGCTGACACCGCTGAGCACCTGCACCTGCTCTCCCGCCAGGCGCTGGGCGCCGTTGCTGGGCGTCGCGCCGAAGACATCGGTCAGCACCAGCCACTCGGGCTGGTCGGCCTTGTCCATCAGCGCGCGGGCGGCAGTCTCGACGTCATCGGCACACATGCCGGTGTCAACGTCCAGCACCGTCAGCGTCGGCGCGCAGTCGGGGAAGGTGTGCTCGGCCACTTGACGCAGGGCGGAGGCCAGCGGCGCGTGGGCGATCACAAGCAGGTTGGGCATGTCGGCATGTTAGCGGGCGGCCTCGAGGGCCAGCCCGGCGCGGAAGTTCTCCCAGGCGGCCTTGTCGTCTTGCTCGGCCGTCATGACGGCCTGGTAGACCCGCCCTCCGCGGGCAAACACGGCGACATGGGTGACGCCCGCCGCGGCGGCCAAGCGGTACTCGGCGGCTTCGGGCAGCGGCGTCATGCCCGGCACCTGCAGGGCCTGGCCCGGCGGCAGCGGCTGACTCAGCTTGCTCGCCAGCGCCTGCGGCATGGCTTTCAGGGCCGGGCTCAATTGGGTGGGGTCGGGCAGGTCGGCCCAGGACAACGCGAAGCGCTTGCCCGCCGCCTCGCATTGGGCCAGGCCCATGCCCTGGCGCTGGTCGACCTCGGGCTTGCAGGGGAAAAGCGCCACGGCGCCCGAGCCGGCCGGGCGGGCCTCGCGCCAGTTCAGCGTCGGCTGGCAGGCCGCCAGCAGCGTCAGCATTAGGGCAAATCCGGCGGTCGGTCGGCAGGGCATGGGCGAATTATCGACAGTGGCCCCGCGACAATTCCGCGATGCAGAAAAGCCCCTCTTCCCCGGCCCCACAGGCGCTTACCGGCGTCCGGGTGCTGGACCTCTCCCGCGTCCTGGCCGGCCCCTGGTGCACCCAGACCCGGGCCGACCTCGGCGCCGATGTCATCAAGATCGAACGGCCCGGCAGCGGCGACGACACCCGCGCCTGGGGCCCGCCCTATCTGAAGGACGCCGACGGTCAGGACACGACCGAAGCCGCCTATTTCCTCGGCGCCAACCGCAACAAGCGCTCCCTGGCCGTCGACCTCGCCACCCCCGAAGGCCAGGCCATCGTGCGCAAGCTGGCCGGCCAGGTGGACGTGCTGGTCGAGAACTTCAAGGTCGGCGACCTGGCCCGCTACGGCCTGGACGCCCAGAGCCTGCTGGCCGAGCATCCCGGCCTGGTCATCTGCTCCATCACCGGCTTCGGCCAGACCGGCCCCTACGCCGAGCGCGCCGGCTACGACTACGCCGTGCAGGGCATGGGTGGGTTGATGAGCGTGACCGGCGAGCGCGACGACCTGCCCGGCGGCGGCCCGCAGAAGGTCGGCGTGGCCGTCTCGGACCTTTTCACCGGCATGTATGCCACCGTCGCCATCCTGGCCGCCCTGCGCCACCGCGACGCCACCGGCCAGGGCCAGCTCATCGACATGGCCCTGCTGGATACCCAGCTCGCCATGCTGGCCAACCTGGGCAGCAACTACCTCTGCAGCGGCAAGGCGCCGGGCCGCATGGGCAACGCCCACCAGAACATCGTGCCCTACCAGGTCTTCGAGGCCAGCGACGGCTATCTGATCCTGGCCGTCGGCAACGACCGCCAGTTCGCCAAGTTCTGCGACATCGCCGGCCGCCCGGACTGGGCAGCCGACCCGCGCTTCGCGACCAACTCGGAACGGGTGCGCAATCGCGCCCTCCTGGTGCCCCAGCTGGAGGAAGCCATCCGCCAGCGCCCGCGCAACGCCTGGCTGGCGGCCCTGGAGGCCGCCAAGGTGCCCTGCGGCTCGATCAACTCTATTGGGGAGGCGCTGGCCGACCCGCAGGCGCAAGCTCGCGGCGCCGTGGTCCCCATGCCCCATCCCCTGACACCCGACCTGCGCCTCATCGCCAGCCCCATGAAGCTGTCGGCCACGCCGGTGGCCTATCGCCACGCACCGCCGCTGTTGGGGCAACACAGCGATGAGTTGCTGCGAGAAGCCGGCTGTAGTGAGGAGGAAATCACGAACTGGCGTGCAGCCGGCGTGATCTCGTGAGGGCTAACCCACCCGCCTCACAGCTGGTTTGGGTCAGCCCAAGGGCTAACCCACCCCCGAACCAAGGGTTTCCCCCTGGTCGCGGGATGGAGGCCGGAGCGCCCTATGCCCAGCATGCGACCACGCACCGAGACGGGCCAACAACCTAGAACCATCCGCCTCGGATCCGCAGCCACGGGGTCATGTCCACACCGCCTTCATCAGCGCCAGTCAATGCCGCAAACGATGTCACGCCTGAGCCGACGCCGGTGCAGTGGGCCGACATCGTCCAGCAATTGGGCGCCGAGATTGCCGGGCCGCTGAGCGCGGCGCTGGAGCAGATCCAGAACCTCGCCACCACCGGCCAGATCGACCGCCGCGGCCTGCGCCTGCTGCGCCGCAGCGTGGAAGACGCCCGCACGGCCGGCATGCTGGGCCAGCAGTTGTCCCGCCTGGCCTCCGGCCGCCTGCGCCTGAACCGCGAGCGCCAGCACCTCACGCAGATGCTGCGCAGCGTGCTGGCTCAGCGCAGCCGCGAGACCCAGGCCCGCGGCGTGCAGGTGCGCCAGTCGCTGAAGCCGGTCGAGATCTGGGCCGATGGCGCCCTGCTCTTCGGCCTGCTGAACGCGCTGATGGACTGGGCCCTGGCCAACACGCATTCCTCGGTCGACCTGCGTCTGGACCTGACGCCCTGGCCGGTCAAGGCCCGGCTGAGCTGCCGCTTCGCCCACCGCTCACTGGAGTTGCTGGCCGACGACGCCGACGCACATGCGCCGACGCCTGGCCTGGACTCCCTCGCCTGGCGCCTGCTGGAGCAGACCGCCATCACCCTGGGCGTGCTGCCGCTGCGCGAGCAGGAGGCCGGCATCACCTTGCTGACGCTGGAATTCACCCAGTTGGCGCCCGACGAGGCGCCGCCACCGGACAGCACCCACGCCAAGCTGGAAGCCGAAGCCGAACGCATGGCGGGCAACTCCCGACCGCTGGCGGGCTGCCAACTGCTGATCGTGTCGGCTCATCGCGACATGCGCACCGAGGCCCAGGCCGCCGTGCGGCATATGGGCATGCTGGTCGACGTGGTCGGCAGCGTGGCGGAGGCCGAGCAGTTCTGCCGCGAAGGACTGCCCCATGCCATGCTGTTCGACGCCGCCCAGATGAGCGAGCCGCTGCTGCAGCTCATCGCCGGCGTCATGCGCGACGCGCCGGACTTCGCCTTCGTCGAGATGTTCGACGGCGAGCACCGCACCCAGCTGTCCACCGCCACCGGCGACGGCGTGGCCCGCATCTCGCGCCGCCACCTGCCGGACGCCCTGCCCTCGCTGCTGATGTTCGAGTTGGCCAAGAGGATTTGACGGGTTCTCTAGAATCCCGGTCATGCTGTCCCGCCGCTCCCTAGCCGTTGCCTCCGCCCTGATCTGCGCCGCCGCGCTGACCGGTTGCGCCCGCGAGCAGGCCCCAGCCGTCGATTACGTGCTGCTGAATGGCCAGAAGGCCAGTTCGCGCGACTGGAACGGCAAGGTCATGCTGGTGAACTTTTGGGCCACCAGCTGCGCCACCTGCGTGAAGGAAATGCCGCAGATCGTCGCCACCCACGACAAGTTCAAGGCCCGTGGCCTGGACACGGTGGCCGTGGCCATGAGCTACGACCCGCCGGCCTTCGTCGCCAAGTACGCCGAGACGCGCAAGCTGCCCTTCGGCGTGGCCATCGACAACACCGGCACGGTCGCCCAGGCCTTCGGCTCGGTGCAGATGACGCCGACGACCTTCCTCATCAACAAGCACGGCGAGATCGTCAAGCGCTTTGTCGGCGAACCCGACTTCGCCGCCCTGCACGGCCTCATCGAGCAGTTGCTGGCCGAAACCTGAGGCTGCAGAGCGCCCGTTATGGGTGCTCGACGATGTGTCATGCCCGCCGCGGCGAGGCTTGGCTGACACTGGGTCTGTGCACAAGACGCTCGGTCCCCTCACTCTTTCGCTGCTGCTTGCGGCCTGCGCCCATCAGCCGCCCCCGCCGCCCGAACCGCCGCGCCTCGAGCCCACGGCCGCTCAGTTGGCGAACGCGAGCAAGGCAGGACTGAGCCCCGCCGAGCTGGCCGACCTGCTCAACAAGCCGCTCTACAAGATGCAGCCCGCCGAGGTCGATCGCTTCCTGGCCTTCGAACAGCTCGACCAGCCGAATCTGCGCCGGCGCATCACGGCCCTGGCGCGCAAGAACATCGGCCAGCCCTACGAGCTCTTCCTGCTTGGCGAGTTCCCCTACGAGCACTACGACGCCCAGCCGCTGTTCGACCTCAGCAAGAGCGACTGCGTCGTCTTCGCCGAGCACACCTATGCGATGGCGCTGAGCGCGTCCTGGGAGGAGTTCTTCTGGGTGCTGCAGCGCATCCGCTACCGCGACGGCGTCATCGGCGTGGCCACGCGCAACCACTACACCGAGGCCGACTGGAATCTCGCCAACCGCTGGCTGGTGACCGACGTCAGCGCCACGCTGGGCGCACCCACCCAGGCCTACCGCCAGCGCATCGACCGCCAGGCCTTCCTGAAGAAGCAATTCAAGGTCCGGCGCGATGTCCCGGTCCAGAACTTCGACGATGTCTACATCGCCAAGCAGGATGTCGTGGCCATCGAGGCGCAGTTGCAGGACGGCGATTTCGTCAACGTGATCTCCAGCCGCGGCGGCGAGTCCTGGGCCTCGCATGTCGGCCTCATCGTCACCGGCGCGGATGGTTCCCGCCATCTGCTGCACTCGGCCGAACCGCAGGTGCGCGAGGAGACGCTGCAGGGCTTCATCGCCCGCATGGCCGAACGCGACGCGCGCCAGGCCGGGCAGAACAAGCCGCAGCTGGCGGGCTTCAAGTTCCTGCGCTTGAACGATTCGCCCGAGCCGCCGCCGATGGCGCCGCAGCCGCGGCCGCAGCGCCCGTCCTGATCAGACCGCGGTCGGATTCAGCACGCCATGGGCCTGCTGGTCCGCGTGATAGCTGCTGCGCACCATGGCACCGACGGCGGCGTGGGTGAAGCCCATCTTGTAGGCCTCGGCCTCGAACATCTTGAAGGTGTCGGGGTGCACGTAGCGGCGCACCGGCAGATGGTGGCCGGACGGCGCGAGGTACTGGCCGATGGTCAGCATGTCGATGTTGTGGGCGCGCATGTCGCGCATGACCTGCAGGATTTCCTCGTCGGTCTCGCCCAGGCCGACCATGATGCCGCTCTTGGTCGGCACGCCGGGCACCTCTTCCTTGAAGCGCTTCAGCAGGTTGAGGCTGAACTCGTAGTCGGAGCCCGGGCGCGCTTCCTTGTACAGGCGCGGCGCGGTCTCGAGGTTGTGGTTCATCACGTCCGGCGGCGCGGCCTTCAGGATGTCGAGCGCGCGGTCGGCGCGGCCGCGGAAGTCGGGCACCAGCACCTCGATCTGCGTCGACGGGCTGAGCTCGCGGACCTTGGTGATGCACTCGGCAAAGTGACCGGCGCCACCATCCTTCAGGTCGTCGCGATCGACGCTGGTGATGACGACGTATTTGAGCTTCAGCGCGGCGATCGTCTTGGCCAGGTTCAGCGGCTCGTCGGCGTCCAGCGGATCGGGCCGGCCGTGGCCGACGTCGCAGAAGGGGCAGCGGCGGGTGCACTTGTCACCCATGATCATGAAGGTGGCCGTGCCCTTGCCGAAGCATTCGCCGATGTTGGGGCAGCTGGCTTCCTCACAGACCGTGTGCAGTTTGTGCTCGCGCAGGATCTGCTTGATCTCGTAGAAGCGGGTGGTCGGCGAACCGGCCTTGACGCGGATCCAATCGGGCTTCTTCAGCACCTCGGCCGGCACGATCTTGATGGGAATGCGCGAGGTCTTGGCCTCGGCTTTTTGCTTGATCGTCGGGTCGTAGGTCGTCGTATCGGACATGGTCGGGCCGTCAAGGCTGCAATTGGGCCGAGAGTCGCTCGGCGAGCCGGCCGGCCGCGGTCGGCCAGTCGGTGAAAACCCCGAGTTTATCGAGAGACGTGGTTTCCAGCCCTTCGTATCCGCACGGGTTGATGCGCTGGAAGGGTTCCAGGTCCATCGCGACGTTCAGCGCGAGGCCGTGATAGGTGCAGTGGCGGCTGACCTTGATGCCAAGGGCGGCGATCTTGGCCAGACCCGCGAATCCCTGCATCGGACCCGTGAGTGCCGCGTGGCTGCCGGGGTCGCCGGGACGCACATAGATGCCCGGCGCGCCGCCGACGCGCAGGCCGGTCACCCCATAGCTGTCCAGGGTCTGGATCAGGGCCGTCTCCAGACGGAAGACGTATTCCTTGACGAAGATGCCCAGGCGCCGCAGGTCCACGAGCGGATAGGCCGTGATCTGGCCGGGGCCGTGGTAGGTCACCTGGCCGCCACGCTCGGTGGCGACGACGGGAATGTCGCCCGGCAGCAGCAGGTGCTCGGGTTTGCCGGCCAGGCCTTGCGTGAAAGTGGGCGGGTGCTCACACAGCCAGAGCTCGTCAGGCGTGTTGACATCGCGTGCCGCCGTGAAGACCCGCATGGCCTCCAGCGTGGGCAGGTATTCCACCCGCCCCAGAGTCTTGACGATCATGCGGGCATCATAGGCAGGCGCTGTAAGCCTTCGCTGATCCAAGCCGACTCGACCCGATGAAGACTCCACTGATTGCTGCCCTGCTGCTTTCTGCCTCGCTGGCGCAGGCCACCTCCCTGTCCGACGCGCTGACGGCCTACGACGAGGGCGACCTGAAGGCCGCAGCCAAGGGCTTCGCCGAATCCGCCAAACGCGGCGAGGCCCTGGGCCAGTTCAACCTGGCCATGATGAATCTGCGCCGCGAGCTGCCCGCCGCCAGCGACGCCAAGGCCTGGCAGTTGCTGCAGCGCGCGGCGGCGCAGCAATCGGCGCTGGCCGAGAACGCGCTGGGCGAAATGATCGAGCAGGGCCGCCACGGCAGGCTCGACCCCGGGGCGGCCTGCGGCTGGTTCGAGCGTGCCGCGGAGCACGGCAGTGGCGATGGCGCCCTGGCCACCGCGACCTGCTACTTCCTCGGCCGCGGCCGCGGCCAGGATCTGGCCCAGGCGCATCGCTGGTATCTGGAGGCCGCCAAGGCGGGCGACGTCGGCGCCCAGTACATCGTCGCGTCGATGTTCGAGACGGGGTCGGGCGTTGAGGCCGACGCGCGCCTGGCGCGCTACTGGTACGACGTGGCCGCCAAGAACGGTGACGACGCTGCCAAGGTCAAGCTCAAGGCGATGCAGGACGCAGAAGCGTCCAGCTGATCAGAGCACGACCTTGACCATCGGATGCGTGGTCAGCGTTCGGTAGATCTCGTCGAGCTGCTCGCGGCTGGTGGCCGTGATGGTGATGGTCAGGCCCAGATAGTTGCCGCCCTTGCTCGGGCGCTGCTCGATGGTCGAGGCGTCGAAGCCCGGATCGAATTGACGCGCCACGTGGGCAACGGCCTCGACGAAGCCCTCGACATGGGCGCCCATCACCTTGATGGGAAACTGCGAGGGGTATTCGATCAGCGACTGTTCGGGCGGGATGTCGGGTGGCAGGTTCATCGTGGCGACCTCACTTGATCCACAGGCGCAGGGAATCCCAGGCGCGGCCGAGCAGACCGGCGCCGGGCACGGCTTCCTGCACGATCAGCGGCACTTCGGCCACGGGCGCGCCGGCCGCGGTCGTCACGCGCAGGGTGCCAACGCGCTGGCCCTTGTTCAGCGGCGCCACCAGTGGCTCGGTGCGCTCGACCTGGGTCTGCAGCTTGGTGGCATCGCCGTGCGGCACGGCGACATAGATGGCATCGGCAGCACCCAGCTTGGCTTCCTTGGCCTCGCCCTTCCAGACTGCCACGGTGGCAATCGCCTTGCCGGCGTCGAAGATCTTGACCGCGTCGAAGGCCGTGTAGCCCCAGTTCAGCAGCTTCTGGCTTTCGCTGGCGCGGGCTTCCTTGGAGGCCGTGCCCATGACGACGGCCAGCAGGCGGCGCTTGCCGTTGGGGAAGTCGCGGTTGGCGCTGGCCACCAGGCAGTAGCCGGCCGTCTCGGTGAAGCCGGTCTTCATGCCGTCCACCGTCGGGTCGCGGCGCAGCAGCAGGTTGCGGTTGTCCTGGCGGATCTTGTTGAAGGTGTAGTCGCGCTGCGAGTAGTAGGCGTAGTACTCGGGGAAGTCCGTGATGATGTGAGCGGCCACCGTCGCGATGTCGCGGGCGCTGCTCTTGTGGCCCGGCTCGCTCATGCCGGTCACGTTCTTGAACTCGGTGTTCTTCAGGCCCCAGGCCTGGGCCTGGCGGTTCATCAGCTGCACGAAGTTCTCGACCGAGCCGGCCGCACCTTCGGCCAGCGCCACGGCGGCGTCGTTGCCGCTCTGGATGATCAAACCGTGCAGCAGCTCGTCGACCTTGGGCGTCATCGTCGTGTCGATGAACATCAGCGAGGGATCGCCCTTGCGCTCGTCCCAGGCGCGCTTGGACACCGGCAGGGTCTGCTCCAGCGTCAGCTTCTTGTCACGCAGCGCGTTGAAGACAACATAGGCCGTCATCAGCTTGGTCAGCGAGGCCGGGTCCTGGGCCGTGTCGGCATCGCGCTCGGCCAGGGTCTTGTGCGTGGTCAGGTCGATCAGCACATAGTTGCGCGCCGCGAGTTCGGGCGGCTGGGGCGCCTGGGCCTGGGCGGTCAGCGAGAGCGCGGCAAGGAGGAACGCAAGCAGTCTTTTCATCGGAACGGGTTCAGGCGCAGCCCTCAGACCTTTGTGGGGTCGAAGGCACGCACCACCAGCGACTTGAGCAGCGGCAGCTGCCCATGGAAGAAATGGCCGACGCCGGGCACGACGATGACCGGCAGGCTCTGCGGACGTGCCCAGTCGAGCACGGCCGAAAGGGGCACCACCTCGTCGACCTCGCCATGGATGACCACGGTGTCGGCCGGCACGGGGGCGGTGTCGAAACGGCTGGTGGCAGGGCCGACGAGGACGAGGCGCCGGGCCGGCTCCGTCAGGCGCTGGGCGGCCCGCGAGGCCACATAGCCGCCAAAGGAAAAGCCCGACAGGACCAGGGCCTCACCGGGCGTGCGCACGGCATCCAGCACGGCCAGCGCGTCATCGACTTCGCCGCGGCCTTCGTCCCAGCCGCCCTCGGACCTGCCGATGCCGCGGAAGTTGAAGCGCACGGCGCGCCAGCCGAGGTGGACGAAGGCGCGCGCCAGGGTCTGAACGACCTTGTTGTCCATGGTCCCGCCCTGGGTCGGGTTGGGATGGCAGATCAAGGCGGTACCGACGGGTGCAACCCCCTCGGGTGGCAGGTCGATGGCCACTTCGATCTGGCCGGCCGGACCGGCGACCAGGCGTTTTTCGGTCTGGGAATTCATCGGCCGACGGAATCCGGCAGCACCAGGCGTTCGACGACCTGGCCATCGCGCAGATGGCTCTCGACGATCTCGTCGATGTCGCTCTTGTCGACCCAGGAATACCAGATGGCTTCCGGGTAGACGACGGCGACCGGCCCGCCGGCGCAGCGGTCCAGACAACCTGCCTTGTTGATCCGCACGCCACCCTTGCCGGCCAGGCCGAGCTGCTTGACGCGGGACTTGCAGTGGTCGAAGGCGCCTTGTGCGTCATGGTCGGCACAACTGGCCTCGCCATTGGTGCGCTGGTTCAGGCAGAAGAAGACGTGGCGCTCGTAGTAACTCATCGCCGGAGATTGTCTCACTGGGGTTTCTGCACCAGCCGCGCCGTCAGCCAGAGGAGTGCAACGAAAGGCCACGTCCAGGCGACCCAGCGCGTCAGCCCGTAGAGGTTGACGAAGCGTCCCTGCTCCCAGGCCTGCATGTTCAAGGCCAGATAGGGATCGCTGGGGGCCAGGCTGATGAGGCCGATCAGCGCGCACAAGGCGAACAAGCCCAGGGCCGCCGCGACACGCGACGGCAGCAGGCAGGCCAGCAGGCCGAGCACGATGCCCAGGCCCACACCGGGCCGCGTGGCCTCGCTGAGCCAGGCCCAGGCATGGTCGGGCCCGAAGGCCATCGCCGTCGACGTCGCCGTACCCAGCAGGCCCAGCAGCACGGCACCACCGGCCAGGGCCAGGCGACGCAGCCCCGGCCGCGCGACCGTGATCATCAGCAGCACCGGCGCCAGCAGGCCCAGCGCAATCGCCAGCGCCTCCAGGCCCGGGGGCAGCTCCTGCTCGATGGTGACGGCATCGCCCCAGTTCAGCGCCCAGGGCGTGCCAGCGAGGGCGTCCAGCAGCATCTCCCGCCACCAGGGCAGCCACTGGCCGATGCCGAAAGGCAGCGGCGTCGGGTAGAGCAGGGCCAGCGGCCACAGCGCCAGCAGGGCCAGGGCCGGTGCGCTGCTGGCGCCGAACCAGTGGTCGCGCACATCCTCCCAGCGCTCCAGGCCCCCGAGGCCGCTGAGCACCAGGCCCAGGGCGGCGCCCAGGGTGCTGCCCGCCGAGTTCAACGCCAGGTCCGACAGCGACGGCACGCGACCCGGCACGAAGAACTGCAGCGACTCCATGGTGAAGGACAGCAGCGGCCCCGGCAGCAGCCCCAGCAGCAGGCCGCCGCGCAGGCCCCAGCCGGAGCGCATGGCCGCGGCGAAGCCGAGCAGGCCCAGCGGGATGTAGCCGATCAGATTCGCCTCGACGTCGAAGGCCCAGAAGCGCCCCGGCCAGGGCAGGCTGAACAGCCAGGGCAGGCCCATGCCCGGCGGCCAGCGCCAGGGCCAGAAGGGGTAGAGGCTGGCGTAGATGACCAGGCCGATATGGGCCAGCAGCAGCCAGGTCGCGGAACTTTGGCGGCGGCGCACGGCTGAGCTCGTCAGAACGGCTTGACCGTCACCAGCACGACGATGGCGGCGAAGAGCAGTACCGAGGTCTCGTTGTAGACGCGAAACCAGCGGTGGCTGCGCTTGTTGGACAGCGCCTCGAAGTTGCGCAGCAGGCGGCGGTTCATGTGGTGGTAGCCGATGACGCCGACGACCAGCAGCAGCTTGGCGTGCAGCCAGTGGCTGCCGGCAAAGCGGCTGGCGCCGAAACCCAGCCAGACCCAGACGCCCAGCAGCAGGGCCACGCCCATCAGGATGCTGCTGAAGCGGTGCAGCTTGTGCGCCATCAGCAGCAGGCGCTCGCGCTCGGCGTGGCTGTCGGCCGGCACCATGGCCAGGTTGACGAAGATGCGCGGCAGATAGAACAGGCCGGCAAACCAGGCGGCGACGAAGACGATGTGGAAGGCTTTGACCCAGAGCATGCAAGCATTATGGGCAGCCAGCCTGAGAGGAGGCAGTCAAGCCCGCTGCGTTCAGCATGCGGGCTTGCAGATGGACGAAAACCGCGCCGCAAGGTGCGCTGCGCGACAGCGCAGGCTGGGTCGCGAAGCGGCACAGCGCTTTCGTACAGATGAAAAAAAGCCCCGGTTCAAGACCGGGGCCGAGAAAGCCTTATCGCTGTCATCACGCTAAGGCTCCTGCTCAGGGAGGAAAAGCAGGGAACGACCACCTTGCGGCTATCATTCGCGAACCAGTTTAGCGCGCTTGAGCGGTGACGTCAGCAATAAATGACGTCGGGATGTGTCAACCATCACGCGCCGGGCCGCACCCCCCGCAGCCTGAGGATTCGACGTGTCCCGCTCCGCTTTTACCCCCCCCGCCTTCCCCGCGGCGCGCCCGCGCCGCCTGCGTCGCGACGCCTTCACCCGCGCCCTGGTGCGCGAGCATTCACTGAGCGTCAACGACCTCATCCTGCCGGTCTTCATCCACGAGGGCGAGAACCGTCTGGACGCCGTCGCCTCCATGCCCGGCGTGTCGCGCCAGAGCCTCGATCACCTGCTGCGCACGGCCGAGCGGTGCGTCGAACTCGGCGTGCCGGTCATCGCCCTGTTCCCGGTCATCGCCGCCGAGTTGAAAACGCCCGACGGCGCCGAGGCGCTGAACCCCGACGGCCTGGTGCCGCGCGCCGTGCAGGCGCTGAAGACGCATTTCCCGCAGCTCGGCGTGCTGACCGACGTGGCCCTGGACCCCTTCACCAGCCATGGCCAGGACGGCGTCATCGACGAGACCGGTTACATCATCAACGACACGACGGTCGAGATCCTCGCGAAGCAGGCCGTCGTGCAGGCCGACGCCGGCGTCGACATCGTGGCGCCCAGCGACATGATGGACGGCCGCATCGGCGCCATCCGTCAGGCTCTTGAAGCCAAGAGCCATATTCACACGCGCATCATGGCCTACAGCGCCAAATACGCGAGCAGCTTCTACGGCCCCTTCCGCGACGCGGTGGGCTCGGCTGCCAACCTTGGCAAGGCAGACAAGAAGACCTACCAGATGGACCCCGGCAACAGCGACGAAGCCCTGCGCGAAGTGGCCCTGGACCTGGCCGAGGGTGCCGACATGGTCATGGTCAAGCCCGGCATGCCTTATCTGGACATCGTGCGCCGCGTCAAGGACGAGTTCCGCGTGCCGACCTTCGCCTACCAGGTCAGCGGCGAATACGCCATGGTCAAGGCCGCCGCGGCCAATGGCTGGCTGGACCACGACGCCGTCATGATGGAGTCGCTGCTGGCCTTCAAGCGCGCCGGCGCGGACGGCGTGCTGACGTATTTCGCGCTGGATGCCGCGCGGCTGCTGAAGATGGGTTGAACCGGTGCGGGTCTTCCACATCGAGACCGACAGCTTTCGCGAACTCCCGGCGCTGCCCGAGACACTGCCGGAGCGCGGCTTTCTGTGGCTGGGCTACGGCCGCCGCGAGTTCGAAGTGGGCGAGGCGGCGGCGCAGCAGGCCCTGGTGCGCTGGGGCTGCGGCAATATCGTCGACCTGCATGTCTCCGACCTGATCAACAACCAGCTGCCCTCGCACTTCGACTACACGTCCTGGTACGACATGCTGGTGTTCCGTCGCCTGGCCGCGGCGCCGGGCAGCCAGGATCTCTTCGTCGACGACGAACACGGCACGCTGGCCTCGGCGCAGCGAGCCCTGCGCGCCATCGACACCAGTCCGGTCGGCTTCGCCGTCTTCGACCGCGTGCTGGTCACCGTGCACCCGACCGACTGCCAGGTGCGCGAGTTTTTCGCCCAGAAGCTGGACCGGCTGATCGAAGGCCGCGACAAGGCCCCGGCCCGCGGCAGCGCCCGCCTGCCGGCCAGCCCGGCCGACCTGATGCTGCGCATGGTCAACCACATGGTGGACAGCTATCTGGAGCTGCGCCGCCTGCTGACCCGCCAGCTCGGCACCCTGCAGCGCGTGCTGCTGGACCAGAGCAGCGAGTTCGACGACTGGCCGCTGCTGCTGGAAAGCCGCGACGCCCTGCACCGCCTGGAAGACACCTGCGAAGACCAGCGAGCCGCCATCCAGGAATGGATAGACGCACTGGACGAATGGCCGGCCGACGGCGACCCGCAGGTCACGCGCGAGCGCGAGCTGCTGCGGGTGCGCTCACGCGACGTGCTGGAGCATGTGGAGCGGGTGCTGACGCATGTGCGCCGGCTCGAGTCCTCGGCCGAGTCGGCCGTGCAGATGCATTTCAGCGCCCTGGGTCATCGCACCAACGGCATCATGCGCACGCTGACGGTGCTGACGGCCATCTTCCTGCCGCTGAACCTCATCACCGGCATCTTCGGCATGAACTTCGAGTGGATGCCGCTGATCAAGAACGCCAACGGTTTCTGGGACGCAGCCCTGCTGATGGTGGCCGTGGCGCTGGGGCTGTGGTTCCTGTTCCGCCGCAAGCGCTATCTGAGCAGCAGCCGCTAGCGGTCTGCGTAGGGGTCGGCAAAGCCCAGGCCGGCCATGATTTCCGTCTCCCGCGCTTCCATGCACTCGGCCTCGTCGTCTTCCTCGTGGTCGTAGCCCTGGGCGTGCAGGGTGCCGTGCACCAGCATGTGGGCATAGTGGTCGAGCAGCGGGATGCCCATCTCGGCGGCTTCCTTCTCGACGATCTCGGCGCAGATGACGAGGTCGGCACCGACGACGGGCTCGTGGGCGTAGTCGAAGGTCAGCACATTGGTGGCGTAGTCCTTGCCGCGGAAGTCGCGGTTCAGCGCGCGCCCCTCCTCGGCATCGACGATGCGCACGGCGATCTCGCCCGGCAGCTCCAGCGCGGCGCGGATGAAGCGTTGCACCTTGTGGCGCGGCAGCAGGGCGCGGTGGCGCGGATCGGCGAATTGCAGCGACAGACTCAGATCGGGCTTCGTGCTCATGCTTCACGCCCCTCGCGCTTGGCGCGCGCTTCGTAGGCCTCGACGATGCGGGCCACCAGCGGGTGGCGCACGACGTCGGTGCTGGTGAAGCGCGTCATCGCAATGCCCTTGACCCGGGCCAGCACATGCTCGGCATCGATGAGGCCGGACTGCGTGCCGCGCGGCAGGTCGATCTGGCTGGTGTCGCCGGTGACGACGCAGCGGCTGCCGAAGCCGATGCGGGTCAGGAACATCTTCATCTGCTCGGGCGTGGTGTTCTGGGCCTCGTCGAGGATGACGAAGGCATGGTTCAGCGTGCGCCCGCGCATGAAAGCCAGCGGCGCGACCTCGAGCTGCCCCTTCTCGAAGGCCTTGGTCACGCGGTCGAAGCCGAGCAGGTCGTAGAGGGCGTCGTAGAGAGGCCGCAGATACGGATCGACCTTCTGCGTCAGGTCGCCGGGCAGGAAGCCCAGGCGCTCGCCGGCTTCGACGGCGGGACGGGTCAGGATGATGCGCTGCACGGTGGAGCGCTCCAGCGCGTCGACGGCGCAGGCGACGGCCAGGAAGGTCTTGCCGGTGCCGGCCGGCCCCAGGCCGAAGGTGATGTCGTGGGACAGGATCTGCTGCAGATACTGGTGCTGGCGCGGCGTGCGGGCCGACAGGTCGGCACGGCGCGTGCGCAGCACCGGCGGGCCGTCTTCGCCAGGTTGCGGCGCAGGCTTGTCCACCGGCGCCTGGGCCTCGACCAGGGCCAGCTGCAGGGTTTCGGCCGACAGCGGGCGCCGGGCGCGCTCGTACAGGGACTCGAGCAGGCCCTGGACGCGCTCGGCGGCCGTCTTGGCGCCGTTGACGCGGAACTCGCCATCGCGACGCGTGATCTTCACGCCGAAGGCCGCCTCGATCTCGCGCAGATGAGCGTCCAGGCTGCCGCAGACACGGGCCAGGCGCGTGTTGTCGACCGGTTCGAGGGTGAAGCGCAGGATCACGGTGGGTTGGAACGAAAAGGGGACGCGGATTGTCGCGCCTGTCGGGCGAAGCGACGGGCCGCTGGTGCATTCCCGGCCTGCGGACAGCAGGCGCTCACGCACAATGCCGCCCCATGACGTCAACGATCGCGCCGAAGCCCGCCAGGGCCCGGCGCCTGCCCCTTGCTCTGCTGCTGTCCGCCGCCCTGCTCTGCCCGGCCGCCGCCCAGGCCCAGGCATTCGCCGGCCCGGACTGGACGGCCACGCTGCGCGGCTGGGTGGCCGCCATGCTGGCCCTGATGGCCACCGTCGTCGGCCTCGTCTCGAGCCTGCACCACCGCGAGCGGCCGGCGAGCTTCCTCATCGGCATGATGCTGAGCTGGGTCGTGCTGCGCGCGGCGGCCGCCCCCAGCGCGGCGGGCCTGCGGCCGCTGCTGCTGACGCTGCTGGTGCTGTGCGGCGTGCAATACCTGCTGCGGCAGATGAACTGGAAGCGCAGCTGGATCGACCACGCGCTGCTGATCCAGTGCCTGGTGGTGCCGGCCAGCCTGCTGCTGACGGGCGGCCAGCTCGGCGTCCTCGGTTCGATCTGGCAGGCCGTGCTGAGCCTGGAGCTGGTCGCTGCCATGGGCTGGGCGCTGTGGCTGCGTCGCGAGCGGCTGAAGACGGGGGCCGACGAGGCGACGTCGCGCGAGTTCGTGCTGATGGCCGCCCTGTTGCTGCCCACCATGCTGGCCCTGGTCGCCGAAAGGCTGCTGGCGGCCACCAGCGAAACCCTGTGGCTGACGGCCGCACCCTGGCTGAACCTGATGCTGCCGGTGCTGATGCTGGGCCTGGGCCTGCAACTGGTGAACAGCGTCGCGCATGCACGGGTGGATGCCGAGCGGCGCATCGCGGCGCTGGAGCAGCGCATGAACGAGCGCATCGCCGAGGTCGAGCGCAGCCACAGCCAACTGGCCGAGCAGAAGCTCGAGCAGGTCACCGAACGCGAGCGCAAGCGCATCGCGGCCGATCTGCACGACGACCTCGGCGCCAAGCTGCTGACCATCGTGCACACCAGCGAATCCGACCGCATCTCGACGCTGGCCCGCGAGGCGCTGGAAGAGATGCGCCTGTCGGTGCGCGGCCTGACCGGCAAGCCGGTCCACCTCATCGACGCGCTGGGCGACTGGCGGGCGGAGGTCGTGATGCGCCTCGGCCAGGCCAATATCCTGGCCGAATGGAAGTCGCCGGCCGACGAGATCGAGCACACCTTCCAGGCCCGTTCCTATGTGCAGACGACGCGCATCCTGCGCGAATCGGTGTCCAACATCATCAAGCACAGTGGCGCCACCCATGCGACCATTTCGAGCGCCGTTCAGGACGGTGACTTCATCCTGACCATCCAGGACAACGGCCAGGGCATTCCGTCCGAACTGGACGGAAGGTTGGACAGAGGCCACGGCATGGCGAGCATGAAATCACGCGCCAAGCAGATGCATGGCCAATGCCTGGTGGAATCCGGCCCTGGCTGGGGTACTGTGATCCGCCTGACCATCCCGCTGTGATTTCGCCCTAGATTTCCGAGGCTACGCCATGAACCACATCCTGCTGCTCGAAGACATCCCGGAGATCCGCGCCTGGCTCAAGGCCCTGGTCAAGCAGGTGTTCGCCAACGCCCAGATCACCGAATGCTCGCGCGTCCAGGACGCCCTCGCCCTGGTCAGTGGTCAGCGCTTCACGCTGGCCCTGCTGGACCTGGGCCTGCCCGACGGCTCGGGCGTCGAGGTCATCGCCGCGCTGCGCGAGAAGCAGCCCGAGGTGCAGTCGGTCATCGTCACCATCCATGACGACGACGAGCACCTCTTCCCCGCCCTGCAGGCCGGCGCCTTCGGCTATCTGCTGAAGGAGCAGTCGCGCGAACTGCTGGTCGAGCAGCTGCAGCGCATGAGCCAGGGCGAGCCGCCGCTGTCGCCGTCCATCGCCCGCAAGGTCATCGCCTATTTCGCCGCCCAGGCCAAGCCCAGCTCGCAAGCCCTGCTGCACGAGGTGTCGCTGACCGACCGCGAGACCGAAGTGCTGCTGCGCGTGGCCAAGGGCTACACGCTGCCGGAGATCGGCGTGCAACTCGGCCTGAGCCGCCACACCATCGCCGACTATGTGAAGCAGATCTACCGCAAGCTCAATGTGAGCTCGCGTGCCGAAGCCGCGCTGGAAGCGCAGCGCCTCGGGTTGTTCGGCAGGAACTAATGACTTGGGGATGGACCTGTGCGCGTAGCGCGCAGCTCCGTCCTCAACTGACTTAGCGTGGCCCGGATAATGGGCCGATGATTGGAAGACTCAGCGGCGTCATCGCCGAGAAATCGCCCCCGCAGGTCGTCATCGACGTGGCGGGCGTGGGTTACGAGGTGGATGTGCCCATGAGCACCTTCTTCAACCTCGGCAACCTGGGCGAGCGCGCGGTACTGCTCACCCACCTGACCGTGCGCGAAGACGCGCACCAGCTGTTCGGCTTCCTCACCCACGAGGAGCGCGCCACCTTCCGCATGCTCATCAAGATCAGCGGCATCGGTCCGAAGATGGCCCTGGGCCTGCTGTCGGGCCTGTCCGTGCCCGAGTTGGCCCAGGCCGTGTCGCGCCAGGAAGCCGGCCGGCTGACCAAGGTGCCCGGCATCGGCAAGAAGACCGCCGAGCGTCTGCTGCTGGAACTGAAGGGCAAGCTTGGCGCCGACCTGGCGCTGCCAGCAACGGTCGCCAACGACGCCCAGGCCGACATCCTGCAGGCCCTGGTCGCCCTGGGCTATAGCGAGAAGGATGCGGCCGCGTCGCTGAAGGCGCTGCCGCCTGATGTCGGCGTCAGCGACGGCATCAAGCTCGCGCTGAAGAAGCTTTCATGAGCATTCAAACGGACGACTTCGCCCCGGCGCCGCGCATCGTCGGCGCCGCGCCCGAATCCAGCCGTGAAGAGGCGCTGGAGCGCGCACTGCGCCCCAAGCTGCTCGACGACTATGTCGGCCAGGCCAAGGCGCGCGAGCAGCTGGAGATCTTCATCGGCGCCGCCCGCAAGCGCAAAGAAGCGCTGGACCACGTGCTGCTGTTCGGCCCGCCGGGCCTGGGGAAGACGACGCTGTCCCACATCATCGCGGCCGAACTGGGCGTCAGTCTGCGCCAGACCTCCGGCCCGGTGCTGGAAAAGCCCAAGGACCTGGCCGCCATCCTGACCAATCTCGAGAAGAACGACGTCCTCTTCATCGACGAGATCCACCGCCTCAGCCCCGTCGTCGAGGAAATTCTCTATCCGGCGTTGGAGGACTACCAGATCGACATCATGATCGGCGAGGGCCCGGCGGCCCGCTCCATCAAGCTGGACCTGCAGCCCTTCACGCTGGTGGGCGCCACGACGCGCGCCGGCATGCTGACCAACCCGCTGCGCGACCGCTTCGGCATCGTCGCGCGGCTGGAGTTCTACACACCAGCCGAGCTGCAGCGCATCGTGACGCGCTCGGCCGGCCTGCTGGGCGCGCCTATCGATGCCGACGGTGCGCTGGAGATTGCCCGCCGCTCGCGCGGCACGCCGCGCATCGCCAACCGCCTGCTGCGCCGCGTGCGCGACTATGCCGAGGTCAAGGGTGACGGCCGCATCGTCGCCGGCATTGCCGACAAGGCGCTGGCCATGCTGGACGTCGACCCCCAGGGCTTCGACCTGATGGACCGCAAGCTGCTGGAGGCCGTCGTGCACCGCTTCGACGGCGGGCCGGTCGGCCTGGAGAACGTGGCCGCCGCCATCGGCGAGGAGGCCGGCACCATCGAGGACGTCATCGAGCCCTACCTGATCCAGCAGGGCTTCCTGCAGCGCACGCCGCGCGGACGCGTCGCCACGCTGGCGGCCTATCGCCACCTGGGGCTCGCGCCACCGGGTGGCAAAGCCTCTCCCGACCTGTTCGGAGAATGAAAAAAGCGCCCCGCAGGGCGCTTTTTTGTTCCTGGTCCCGAAGGATCAGAAGTTGTGGCGGATACCAGCAGCCAGCGAGCTGAAGTCCTGGCCGGCGACGCCGGTCTGGTAGGTGCCCTTGGCCTGGTTGTCGACCTTGGTCCAGAAACCGTAAACCTTGGTGCGCTTGCTCAGGTTGTAGTTGTAGCCAACCGTCAGCTGCTTGGCGCCGTCGTCGCCCAGGATCTTGTCAGCCGAACCAAAGTTCAGGTGGAACTCGGACTGGCCCATGACGTACATGCCGGACACGCGGAACGTGTTCCAGTTCTTCTTGCCGGCGGCGCCGAAGGTGTTCTCGGCGCGCTGGACGTAACCGCCAACGACCACGGGGCCGAACTCATACAGGCCGCGGATGGCGAACTGGCTGAAGTCGCCCTTCTTCTCGTAGCCGAAACCGGCGTGGGCGGGGCCCATGTCGTAGTTCACGGCGATGTCTTCGGCGCGGGTCGTGGTGTTCTCACCAGCGGCCACCGACAGCTCGGCGGACAGGCCGCTCACGGTCGGGGTGAAGTACGAAACCTTGTTGTTCGTGTAGAACTGGGTGGCGTACAGCGCGTCAGCCGAGGTACCCGTGTCATGGTTGTGCATGGACACGTAGTCAGCGGTGGCGAAGTACGAGCCCGGGAACCACTTGCCCAGACGGATGCCGCCGAAGCTGCCTTCCAGTTGGACCCACGAAGCGCGGTTCCAGAACGTGGTGCCGCCGGTGGCAGCGCCGGTGTCGCTGTTCAGGCCGTGTTCCAGCGAGAAGGAAGCCTTCAGGCCACCGCCGAGGTCTTCGCTACCCTTGAAGCCCAGGCGCGAAGAGTTGTTTTGCACAACGATCTTGCGGTCTTGGGAGCCGAACTTCTGGCTTTCGACGGAGGTGTTGAGGCGGCCCCACAGGGTGACGCTTTGTGCGAAAGCCGGAGCGGCGGCGGTAGCGGCCAGAGCGGCGACGAGTGCAATCTTCTTCATCGTTTGCCTTTGCAGAAAGGTTGGGCGGGGCCTTGAGCCCTGCCTAGAAGGACAAGTGGCGGCCAGTATAGGAGCGGCTTTTGCCACACCCGAGCCCAGCGACGCGTGGATGCAACAGTGGCCCTAGGGACCTTGAAATGCGGCAGGGCCGGCCTAAGCCGCGATGTCGTCGGCGCTGAGCCCGGCCAGATGCTGGTCGTCGTTCCAGCCCACCAGCGTGAAGCCCTCGGGCGTCGCCAGCAGCCGGTTGATGGTGGCATTGCCCAGCTGCCAGCTGCGCGGCGCGTCCAGGGCAACCTGGGTGGCCGCCCGGTAAAGGCAGTCCAGCACGCCTCCGTGGGCAACCAGGGCGATGCTCTGCCCGGGGTGGGCCGCCGCGGCACGCCGGGCCGCAGCGAGGCAGCGCGCGCTGAAGACGTTCAGGCTCTCCCCGCCGCCGACGGGAAAGTCGGGCTCGCGGCGCCGCCAACGGGCCGCATCCTCGGGATAACCCTGATCAATCTCTTCCCAGCTCAGGCCCTCGAAGCGCCCGAAAGCCCGTTCGCGCAGGCCGGCATCCAGCTGGATGGCCAGGTTGCGGGCGCGGCCAACCGCCTCGGCGGTCTGGCGGGCACGACTGAGGTCACTGGAATAGAGCGCCGCCAGCGGTTCATCGGCCAACGCCCCGGCCAGGCGCTCGGCCTGGGCCAGGCCCAGGGCGCTCAAGGGAATGTCGGTATGGCCCTGGATGCGGGTGGCGCGATTCCAGGCGGTCTCGCCGTGGCGGATCAGGATGACACGGGTGGCTTGTTCCAGCACTAGACACCCCAGACCACGTCGGTCTTTTCTTTCATGCTGCGCTGCATCAGTTCGTGCAGAGGCCAGGCCCGCTGGCGCAGCGACACACCCTGGCGCCGCGGCGCACCCTGGCCGGCGGCCTTGGCTTCGTCGACGCCGCGCTGGAATTGCGCCTCGTCGGCCGCCACGCCGGCTTCCAGCGCCTGGATCAGGCCGGGCAACTGGGCCAGTTCGAGGATGCCTTGGGGGGCCGGCTCACGGCCCATCAGGCGCAGCACGGCATCGGCCGAGTCGGCCATCATGATGACGTCGGCACCCGCCTTGGATTTGAAGCGATAGAGCATGGCGCGATTGTGCGCCGCGCCGTCTCACCCGCTCGCCAGGCCCAGCCAACCGGAGACCGGCGAGTCGACGACGTGGCGGCGCGGGCGCACGCGCTGCTCGAACTCATCGGGCCGCAGCGGCCTGGCGAACAGATAGCCCTGGAATTCATGGCAGCCGGCCTGGGCCAGGAAGTCGCGCTGGGCCTCGGTCTCGACGCCCTCGGCGATGACCTGCAGGCCCAGGGCCCGGCCCATCTGCACGATGGCATTGGCGATGCCGACGTCGCTGGCATCGTTGGGCAGTCCCTGCACGAAGCTGCGGTCGATCTTCAGGCGCTGGATGGGGAAACGCTTCAGATAGCCCAGCGACGAATAGCCGGTGCCGAAATCGTCGATGGACAGGGTCACCCCCAGGGCCGCCAGCGAGCGCATGCGCTTGAGGGCCTCCTCGGCGTCGCCGAGCAGCACGCCTTCGGTCAACTCCAGCTCGAGCAGACTGGCCGGCAGCATGGCCTCGCGCAGGGTTTCGGCCACCGTCTCGACGAAATGGGCCTGCTGGAACTGCAGGGCCGACACGTTGACGGCCACCGGCATGCGCAGCCCGCGGCTCAGCCAGTAGGCCGCCTGGCCGACGGCCTCGCGCAGCACCCATTCGCCGATGGCGACGACGAAGCCGCTCTCCTCGGCCAGCGGGATGAATTCGGCCGGCGAGATGTCGCCGCGCTGCGGGTCGCGCCAGCGGATCAGGGCCTCGGCGCCGATGACGCGGTCACTGCCCAGCTCGACCTGCGGCTGGTAGTGCAGGCGAAAGCGCCCCTCGGCGAGGGCCTGGCGCATGTCATGGTCCAGGCGCATGCGCGACAGCAGGTCGACTTCCTTGCGCGGCACGTGGAAGCGAAAACCCGCGCGGCCGCTCTCCTTGACCCAGTGCATGGCGCGTTCGGCGCTGGCCATCAGCTCATCGGGTGTGCCGCCGTCGCCTGGATAAAGGGCGATGCCGCAGCTGGCGGTGACGGTGAAGCTCAGCGTGTCAAAGCTGAAGGGCTGGGCCAGCAATTGCTGCAGATGGCGGGCGGCGGCTTCGGCCTCTAGCAGTTGGGCCCCGTCGACGAGCAGCGCGAACTCGTCGCCCCCCAGGCGGGCCAGCGTGTCGTTCTCGCCGACGGCGCCGCGCAGGCGCTCGACGACCTCGCGCAGCACGCGGTCGCCATAGCTATGGCCGAGGGTGTCGTTGATCTGCTTGAAGCGGTCCAGGTCGAGGTGCAACAGCGCGAAGGCGGGCGGCGGCTCGCCGGTGTCGACGGCGGCCATCTGCTGCACGATGCGGTCGGCCAGGGCGCGGCGGTTGGGCGCACCGGTCAGTGCGTCGGAGCGTCCGAGCTCCTCGATGCGCTGGTGGGCAGCCAGCTTCTCGCTGAGGTCACGGAAGGAGAAGACGCGGCCGATGGGCTCGCCGCGGCTCATCTGCGGCAGCGAAACCTGCTCCAGCACGCGGCCGTCGGCCAGGCGCAGCATGTCGCTGGAGCGCATCAGCGGCGCATCCAGCAGCGCCTCGATGCGCAAGCGGTATTGCTCGCCGTCGCGCATGACGCGCTGCAGGCTCAGCCACAGGCCGGCGTCGCCGGGTTCGTGCAGCAGGCCGCCGGCCAGGCCCCAGAGCTTGGCGAAGCGGCGGTTGAAGCTGCGCACGCGGCCGGCCAGGTCGACGACGAGGATGCCATCGGCAGTGGATTCCAGGGTAGCGCGTAGTTCGGCGAGCAAGGTCTCGCGCTCGGCTTCGGCACGGCGGCGGCGCGTCTGGTCGTGCAGCAGCACCAGCCAGTAGCGGCCGCCCTCGGGCGTGTGGACCGGGCTGATGCTGCGGCTGACCCAGCGCGGCTGACCGTCGCTGTGGGTCAGCACCGTGTCGGAGCGGATGCGGGCAAAGGGGTCGCGGGCCGCGCCCTGCCAGAAGGCTTCGTCCTCCAGCGACCCGCACAGGGCGGCCGGCGGCTGACCGAGAGCCCGCTCCGGCTTGAGGCCGAGCAGGCGCAGCGCAGCACGGTTGACGGCGCTGACCGTCAGGCTTTCACCATCCACCAGCCAGGCCGGTTCGGGAAGGCCTTCCAGCATTGCGCCGATCACGGACGGCGTCTCCGAGACGCGGGGCAAGGCTGGGTTGGCCTCGCTGCCGGGGTTCACGCGGCCAACTCCCCTGGTCCGGTACTCACGGCGTCGAAGAAGTAGGCGATGCGCGCTCGCGGGCTCAGGTAGTCGAGGGAGGCGCGCGGCAGGAACTGGGGCTTGAGGCTGCGGCGGATGCCCAGGTCGGGCATCTCTTCCAGATTGAGGATGAGGGCCTCTTCCTTGGCCACCTTGACGTCATGGACCATGACGCGGGGCTTGAGCGGCCGCGCCGAGTTGACGGAGACGACCAAGGCATAGCGGTCGTCGGTCAGCTGCACGGTGGAGCCCGGCGGGTAGACGCCCATCATGCGGATGAAGGCGTTCAGCATGGTCGCGTCGAAGCGGTTGCGGCCCTGGGCGAACATCAGCGACAACGCCTCGTGGGGCGTCATCGCCTTGGAGGTGATCAGCGGGTTGCACAGCCCGTCGAAGCGGTTCACCAGGGCGACGATGCGCGCGCCGGTGCTCATGCGGTCCATGTTGATCTTCTGCGGGAAGCCGCTGCCGTCGGCATGCTCATGGTGCTGGGCGACGATGAGCAGCGGGCCGGGCGCCAGGCCCATGGTCTGGGCGATGGCCACGCCCTTGAC
>CBHWBD010000056.1:0-26929 GCA_966111775.1 uncultured Comamonadaceae bacterium
CCGCGGTACAGCTCGGTGTGGCCCTTCTGGCGGCCGAAGCCCTTGACCTCGGTGACCGTCAGGCCCTGCACGCCGATGGCGCTCAGGGCCTCACGCACCTCGTCGAGCTTGAAAGGCTTGATGACGGCAGTGATCAGTTTCATGTCGCTCTCCAATGAGTTCTTAGAAAGTCTTCTTCAGGCCGACCACGAGCATGGTCTTGCCCAGGTCCTTGCCGTTGGGGCTCAGATAACCCTTGGCATCGGTGCCGATGACGCCGCCGCTGACGACCAGGCCCGAGAAGTCCTTGGCCAGGGTCAGGGAGTAGTCGGTGTAGGAGGCACCGGAGTTGCGCTTGACGGTCTGGTGGCCGACGTGGGGCGACAGGGTCATGCCGTCACCGAGGTCGAAGTTGGCCGTCACGTCGAAGTAGCCGGAGTTCTTGCTGTCGGCGAAGCCGAACAGATTGGTCGCGCTGTGCGAGTACTTGGCCGTCACCGGGCCGAAGCTCAGGGCGCCGTAGAGCTCGAAGGTGTTGGCGCTGGGGTGGAGCTTGTTGCTGGGGTAGAGGTACTGCAGCACGCCGACGTCCAGCGTCAGGCCCTTGGCCACTTCGGTCTTGTAGCCGCCGTAGAGGTCGATCTCGACCTGGCCGTCGCCGCCGGCGTCCTTGATCCACTTGATGGTGGAGGCCCAGGTGCCGACGTAGAAGCCGTTCGGGGCGGCGTAGTCGATGCCGCCCTGCAGGGCCGGCTTCAGGCGGCTCTGGGAGATGCCGCGGTAGCGGTATTCGCTGACGGCGCCGACGTTGAACGACAGGGGGTCCGGCGCCGGCTCATCGGCGAACGCGGGCAGGGCGACCGCGGACAGCGCGAGTGCGATCAGCGAAGGGGACAACTTCATGGCGGAGCTCCTGAGTAGAAAGAAAGTGGGTGGGAATACGGTCCGCCGGGGTATTTGCAGCTTCCGTGCCAAGGGTCACGCCTTGTCACACTGCACGGATCTGGGCTGACAGCGCCCCCAACTCAGGCATTTGCACCAAACTGGATCCCAAGCATGAAGGATGAAGCACGCATATGGTGCATTCCTGGGAGAAGCACTGGGCCGACTCGCGCCGGACCGGCGGCTAGACTGGTCCGCCACCCCTGGGAGCCTCTCGATGCCGGAGCCGTGCGCCACCCCGCCCGCCCCCACGCCGAGCCCGGCCGCGACGGCCCTGGACTGGGCCGCAGGCGCCGCCCTCGGCCTGCTGCTGGGGCTGCTGGTCGGGCTGTCGGCCACGCCGGTCGTGTCGGCCGTCGTCACCGGCCTGGTCGCCCTGCTGGCGGCGATGTTCGGGCTGTCGGACAAGCTGCCCCTGGGCCTGAGCTGCGCCGGTGCCTGCCGTCTGACCGCCTTCGCACTGGCCGCCGCCCTGGCCCTGTTGGCCGGCCTGCAGTTGCGCACGCGCTGGCTGGCGCCGGACGTGGTCGAGCTGCGACGCCAGCTCGTCGAGATCGGCATCACCGAGCCGGCCGAACAGAAGGCCATGCTGCGCTATCTGCGTTTCGGCCTGGCCCCGGACGGCAAGCCAGCCGAGCCGCCGAAGGCATTGCAGAGCGTGCTCTACAGCGACCGGCCGGATTTCTGCCCCAACCTGCGCCGCCTGCTCGCCGAACGAGCCGCGCCAGCCGACGTGCTGCTGCACCTGGGCTCGGGCGCCGAGACGGCCCAGCACGCGGCGCGTGCCATCGCCGCCCTGCCGGAAGCCGAACGAGCCGCCGCGCTGCACGCCGCGCCGGCCTATCTGTGTCTGCCGTGAGCACCGCCCTGCTGCTGGCCGCGGCCCTGGCCGGGGCCGATGCGCCCACCCTGGCCCAGCGGGAGAAGGTGCTGGCGTCGCTGGTGCAGATCACCTCCACCCAATGCGCCGACGGCAAGGACCGCAGCGGCAGCGGCTTCGTGCTCGACGCAGGCGGGCGCGTCGTCACGGCCCACCACGTCGTCGGCGGCTGCGGGCGCATCCTGCTCACCTACGAGGGCATCAAGGCGCCGGGGCCCAACAAGCGGCTCGGGCGCATCAGCCGGGTGCTGGCCGCGGGCGACCTCAGCCTGCTGGACGTGGCCGATGCACCAGCCGTCCCCGCGTTGCGCCTGGCCGCCCAGCCGCCAGCGCGCGGCGCCAGTTTCGCGGGCTTTGGCTATCCGCTGGGAACGCCAACGGCCGGCGACCAGCTCGTGACCTTCTCGGTCGGCGCCAGCCGGCTCAGCGACGTGCTGCCCCCGGCCCTGGCGGACGAACTCAAGGCCAGCGGCAGCCGCATCGACCTGCAGGCTGCGGTACTGCGCTTCAATGTGGCGCTGCAGCCCGGCATGTCGGGCGGACCCATCGTCGATGCCAGCGGCGACGTCATCGGCGTGGTGGCCGGCGGCCTGCGGGCCGGCGCGGCGCCGGCCAGCTGGGGCTGGCCCGGCGCCGGCGTGAGGCAGCTGCTGGCCTCGAGCGAAGCCACCACGCAGGCGGTGCGGCTGACGCAGGCGCACTACAGCCTGCAGGACTTCAAGGCCCTGGGCAGCGCGACGCCGGCGCAAGGGCGCCGGCTGCGCTGCGGCGATCTGGAATTCGTCGAAGCCGGCATCCGGACCTTGGCGGAACTGCTGCCGGGCACGGACGACGAGCCGCGCGTGCAATACATCCTGCGCCTGCTCAACCAGGACCCGGCCGTCATCGGGCGCGAGCGCTTCCAGCTCTGGGTCCATCGAGACAGCGGCGCCACGGCCGTGGTGCCGGCGGACGTGAAGTTCAGCACCGAAGGCGCGGCCTGCGTGGCACGCTCCCCGCGCGGTGTGTTCGAGCAGGTCGTCTGGGGCGGCAGTGCCGCCGGCCCTATCGGCGTGCAGCAGCAGGCCCTGCGCTTCGAGCAGCAGATCGTCGGCCCTCGCATGGGCCTGTTCGGCGCCAGCAGCTACGACGTGCATCTGACCACGGGCGCCAACGACCCCTACACCGGCCAGTACCGGCCCCTGACCCAGACCCGACCCAACGGCCTGGTGTTCGCGCGCAAGGCGCAATTCATGCAGCACATGCCCTCCGGTCCGGGACTGCCGATGCGCGTCTCGCATGCCTTCGAGACCCTGGTGGCACGCAACGACAGCTTCCTGGGCGTGGCCAGCTTCAACCACGACCGGCCCACGCTCATCGAGACCTGCATGGCCGCACCCAGCACGGCCATGTGCCGGGGCCCGATGGCGCATCTGCAGGAATGGCTGCGCTACCTGCTGGCCACCCAGCTCTCCACCTACCCCAGCACATGAGCCTCGCCATCGTCCACAGCCGCGCCCTCGATGGCCTGGCCGCCGCGCCGGTCACCGTCGAGGTCCATCTGGCCAACGGACTGCCGTCCTTCACCGTCGTCGGCCTGGCCGATACCGAGGTCAAGGAAGCCCGCGAGCGGGTGCGCGCCGCGCTGCAGAACAGCGGGCTGTCATTCCCGGCCAACAAGCGCATCACGGTCAATCTCGCACCGGCCGACCTGCCCAAGGAGGGCGGGCGCTTCGACCTGCCCATGGCCCTGGGCCTGCTCGCGGCCAACGGCCAGATCGATGCGGCCAGGCTGGTGGGCTACGAGTGCGCCGGTGAACTGTCGCTGGCGGGCGAGCTGCGCGCCGTGCGCGGTGCCCTGGCCATGGCCCTGGCACTGCGCCAGGACGGTGCAAATGGCGAGATCCGTCGCGAGCTGCTGCTGCCCGAAGCCAGCGCTGCCGAGGCCGCCCTGGTCGACGGCCTGGTGGTCAGGCAGGCCCGCCATCTGCTCGACGTCGTGGCGGCCCTGCAGCCCGGGGGCGAGGCCCTGCCGCGCGCGGCCGCCCTGCCCCGCGAGGCCGCGCGCGGCCTGCCCGACATCGCCGACATCAAGGGCCAGGCCGCGCCGACGCGCGCGCTGGAGATTGCCGCGGCCGGCGGGCACAGCCTGCTGATGGTGGGTCCGCCCGGCACCGGCAAGTCCATGCTGGCCCAGCGCCTGGCCGGCCTGCTGCCCCCGCTGGACGACGAGGCGGCCCTTGAATCGGCCGCCGTCCTCAGCCTGGCCGGACAGTTCGACGTCGAGCGCTGGGGCCAGCGCCCGCTGCGCTCGCCCCATCACTCGGCCTCCAGCGTGGCCCTGGTGGGCGGCGGCGCGCCGCCGCGGCCGGGCGCGAGCGCACTGGCCCCGCAAGGCGGGGGGTGGCTCGACCAAAAGCCCGAGTTCCCGAGGGCGGCGTTGGAGGCCTTGCGCGAGCCGCTGGAGACCGGCCGCATCCTGATCTCCCGCGCCGCGCGCCAGGCCGAATTCCCGGCCCGCTTCCAGTTGATCGCCGCCATGAACCCCTGCCCCTGTGGTCATCTGGGCAGCCCGCTGAAGGCCTGCCGCTGCACGCCCGACCAGGTCTCGCGCTACCAAGGTCGGCTCAGCGGCCCCTTCCTCGACCGCCTCGACCTGCTCATCGAAGTGCCCGCCATCCCACCCCGCGAGCTGCAGGACCTGGCGCCCGGTGAAGCCAGCGCCGCCGTCGCCGAGCGCGTCGCCGCGGCGCGCCAACGGGCGCTGGCACGCCAGGGCATGGCCAACGCCCAGCTGCAGGCTCAGGACCTCAATGAGCACGCCGTGCTGGAGCCGGCCGCCAAGGCCCTGCTGGAGCGCTCGGCGGAGCGCCTGGGCTGGTCGGCGCGCGGCTTCCACCGCGTGCTGCGCGTCGCCCGCACGGTGGCCGACCTGGCCGCGGCCGCATCGATCGCCAGCCCCCACGTCGCCGAGGCCATCCAGTTGCGCCGCGGCCTGCCCGGCCAGGCGGGCTGAGATGCGCCCGCTGCAACTCGCCCTCGCCACGCTGCTGGCCCTGTCGACTGCCTCTTCCGCGCTGGCCGCCACCATCAGCATCGCCATGCCCAGCGGCCCGGTCTCGCTGCCGCTGACGGTGGCCGTCGAGCAGCGCCTCTTCCAGGCCGAAGGCCTGGACGTCGTCCGCATCCCCTGCAACAGCGGCAAGGCCTGCCTGGCCGCCCTGCGGTCCGGCGCCGCCGACATCGCCGCCAGCGCCGAGTTCGCCGTCGCGATGACGGCGACCCAGACGCCCTCCGTCGCCATCCTCGCGTCCATCGGCGAATCGACCGCCCAGATCAAGCTCATCGCCAGCCGCCGGGCCGGCGTGCGGCAAGGCCCCGACATGTCGGGCAAGCGCATCGCCACGGTCGCCGGCACTTCGGCCGAATATTTCCTCGATCGCTGGCTGACCTACCAGGGCATCGACCCGGACCGCGTCAAGCTGAGCTTCGCCGAGCCCGGCGCCCTGGGTGACCTGGTCCTGCAGGGCAAGGCCGCCGCCGCCGTCGTCTGGGAGCCGGAAGCGGGCCACATCGAGGACAAGCTCGCCGCCGATGCGGTGCGCCTGCCGTCGGCCCATGTCTACACCCAGCACTTCTGCATCGTGGCCCGGGCACGCGCGGTCGAACGGGACCGGCCCCGCTTCGAGAAGGTCTTGCGGGCTCTGCTGCGGGCCCAGCGCTTCATCGCGGATGCACCTGCCGAGGCCCAGGCCATCCTCGCGGCCAGCCTGAAGGTCGGCGTGCCGGTGGCGCAGAGGCTGATGGCCGAACAGGACTACCGGATCGCCCTGCACACCTCGCTGCCCACGACCATGCTCAGCCAGATCCGCTGGCAGCTGGGCCAGGACAACAAGTCCGGCGAGCCGCCGCCCTCGGTGCAGCAACTGATCGACGCGCGCCTGCTGCAGGCCCTCGCGCCCGGCGCGGTCACCCTCGCCCGCTGAAAGCCTCTCCGCAAGGACGCAGCCATGTGGACTCCGCGCCTGAAACCCGCCTCGCTGCTGCTGCTGGCCGTCTGGCTGGCAGGCAGCGCGGCGGCCGCCCCGCTGACGGTCGCGGTGTCGCGGTCGCCGCATTCCCTGCCGGTGTTCGTGGCGCTCGCGGACGGGCTCTTCGAAGCCGAAGGCCTGGAGGTCAAGGCCGTCGAGGCGCCCAGCGGCCGGCGCTGCCTGAAGTTGATGGCCGAGGGTCGCGCCGACGTCGGCACCGCCGCCGAGACCGCCATCGTCTTCGAGTCCTTCGAGCGCACCGACTTCGCCGTCATCGCCACCTTCTCCAGCACCACCAGCGACGTCGAGCTGGTGGCCCGCCGCGCCGCCGGCGTCAAGGTGCCCGCCGACCTCGTCGGCAAGCGTGTCGGCGTCGTCAAGGGCACCTCGGCGCAGTACTTCCTGGACAGCTTCCTGCTCAACAACAACGTCGACCCGCAAAGCATCGTGCAGGTCCCCATCCAGCCCGATGCGGCGTTGAATGCCATGGCCACGGGCCAGGTCGACGCCGTCGCGGTCTTCCAGCCCTTCGCCTATGCCACCGCCCACAGCCCGCGCGTAGACGGCGTGGTGCTGAGCGAATCGGGCGACTACAAGCAGACCTTCAACCTCGTCGCGCAGAACAGCGTGTTGAAGACACGGCGCAGCGACGTCGAGCGCTTCCTGCGCGCCATCCACCGCGCCAACGAATCCATCCGTGCCCAGCCGCGCCGGGCCGAGGCCATCTTCGTCGCCCGCCTCGCCGTCGAGCCCAGCTTCGCCGCCTGGTCCATGCAGCGCACGCATGCGCTGCTGGCGCTGGAAGAAGGCTTGCTGCGAACCCTGCAGCTGCAGGCCAACTGGGCGCTGCGCGAAGGCTATGCGACCGGCAGCAAGCCGGCCGACTACCGCGTGATGATCGACGCCGCGCCGCTGCGCGCCGTTCTGCCCAACGCCGTGGGCCTGGCGCGTTGAGACCGGGACGGTCATGAAGATCCGCACCCTCTTCGTCGCCGCGGGCAGCATCGCCCTGCTGCTGAGTGCGCTGGCCATCGGCGCGATGTGGAAGGCCACGCAGGAGGAAGCCCGGGCGGAGGCCCAGCAGCAGCGCGCCCAGCAGGTGGCGCGCGACGTCGCCGGCCTGGTCGGCGCGACCTATGTGTTCCAGCGCGAACGCGACGAACTGTCGGTCTCGGAATGGAAGACCTGGCATGCCAACATCTCCCGCGAACTGGCCGCCGCCGAGTCGCAGCGCGGCTCGCAGGCCGAACTGGAACTGCTCAAGGATGCGGTCTCCCGCCTCCCCAGCCTGTTCGAGCGCGCGCTGAAGACTTCCAGCGCGCCGGCCAGCGACTTCGAGCGGCGCCGCCGCGACCAGGCCTTCGATCTGCTGCTGGCTGACGCGCAAGCCATGGCGGACGCCGCCTTCCGCTGGTCGCGCAACGCGGGCCAGGCGCGCCGGACGGCGGAGGACGTGCATGAGCAGGTCACCATGGCCGCCGTCGCCACCTTCGGCCTGCTGCTGCTGGCCCTCGCCATCGTCGCCGTGCACCGCGTGCTCCGGCCGCTGGCGCGGCTCACGGAGGCGACCGCGGCTCTGGAGCGCGGCGAGCGGGTGCCGCTGTTCGACAGCACGACCCAGGACGAACTCGGCACGTTGAAGCGGCGCTTCGACGCCATGAGCATCGCGCTGCGGCGTCGCACCGACGAGCTGCGCGATGCCGAGAGGCGCATGCGCGAGATCACCGACAACGTCCCGGCAGTCATCTCGCATTTCGACCGCGAGCTGCGCGCCGACTTCGGCAACCTGGCCGTCGAGAAGGTCATGCGGCGGCCCGTCAAGGAACTGATGGGGCAGACCTTCCAGCAGATCCGCGGCGAGGCGGTCTGGCAGATCGCCAAGCCCTATATCGAAGGCGTGCTGCGCGGCGAGCCGCAGCAGTTCGAGTCCTACGTCAGGCATGGCGACGACACGCGCTTCTTCGCGCAGAAATACGTGCCGGACTTCGATGCCCAGGGCGAGATCCGCGGCTTCTATTCCGTCTCCTTCGACATCACCGAGCGCCGCCGGGCCGAGGAGAAGCTGGCCGAAAGCGAGAAGCGGCTGCGCGACATCGCCGACAACCTGCCGGTCATGATTTCCTATATCGACAAGGACGAGCGCCTGCTCTTCCTCAACGAGACCTTCAGCAGGTGGACGGGCCTGGATCACCGCGCCACCATCGGCAAGACGGTGGCCGAGGCGATTCCGGCGCCGCTTTACGAGCAGCGCCGCGAACCGCTGGCGCGCGCGCTGGCCGGCGAGCGGGTCGAGTTCCATCTCGAGTCCCTGTCGCTGGGCGTGGCCCGCTCCCTGCACAACCTCTATCTGCCGGACATCGCGCCTGACGGATCGGTGCGCGGCCTGTATGCGCTGAGCACCGACGTCACCGAGCACCGGCGTTTCGAGCGCCAGCTCGCCGAGCTGGCCCGCACCGACGCCCTCACCGGCCTGCCCAACCGCTACAGCTTCAACGAGCAGCTGGCGGCCGTCATCAAGCGCGCCCACCGGGCCCAGAGCTTCACGGCCCTGCTGTTCCTGGACATCGACCAGTTCAAGCTCATCAACGACGGCCATGGCCACGGCGTCGGCGACGAGGTGCTGCGCGAGTTCGCGCGACGCCTGCTCGGCCTGGTGCGCGGCACGGACTTCGTCGGCCGGCTGGCGGGCGATGAATTCGTCGTCGTGCTGGAGGGCCTGCGCGCCGCCACGGAGGCCGAGATCGTGGCCGGCAAGATCATCGAGGCCGTCAACCAGCCCTTCGTGATGTCGGTCGGCCCCCTGGCCGTGGGCACCAGCATCGGCGTTGCCGTGCACCCGCGCGATGAGCTCGGTGGCGAGGAACTGCTGGGCCGCGCCGACCAGGCCCTCTATCTGGCCAAGGGCGCGGGGCGCAACCAGTACCGCGTGCACACCGGCTAGCGCCGCCTCAGCCCGTGACGATGGGACGCAGCGCGTCCAGCTCGTCGACGATGAAATCGAAGAAGGCCGCGATGCGCGGCGTGTGGCGCAGCTCGGCGCGGGTCAGCAGCCGCCAGATGCGGGTCAGCTCGGGCACGGGACCGAACAGGCGCACGAGGTCGGCATCGCCATCGCCCAGGGGCATGGGCAGGGGCGCGATGCCGACACCCGCCTTGACCGAATACAGCATGCCCAGCACGCTGTTGTTGCGCGCCGCCAGCGTGGCGTCGGGCGCGACCTGGCGCAGCCATTGCGACACGCGGTGCTGGGGCAGCGAATCGTCGAAGCCGACCAGGGCGTAGCGGCCCAGTTCGTCCAGGCTCTGTGGACGCCCATGGGCTTCGACATAGGCGCGGCTGGCGTAGACACCCCAGAAGGAATCGCCCACCTTGCGGCCGACGAGCTCGCCGTCCTCGGTGTCGCCGGAGCGCAGCGCGATGTCGGCCTCTCCTTTGGCCAGGTCGATGTAGCGGTCACTCATGACCCATTCGACGCGCAGGCCCGGATGCTTGGCATGGAAACGCTCCAGCAGCTGTGATCGGGTGATGCGCTGGGCCAGCGGCTCGGGGCAGGTGACGCGGATGACGCCGACGACGTCGTCGCGGCGTGCCAGCACCTGCTGCTCCACTTCCTGCACCGCCGCGGCCACGCGCTCGACCGCCGGCAGCAGGGCGCGGGCGTAGTCGGTCAGCTGGTAGCCCTGGACCTCGCGCCTGACCAGGGTCTGGCCGACGCGCCGCTCCAGTTCCTGCAGCCGGCGCTGCACCGTCGTCGCGCTGACATCCAGCGCCCGGGCCACGGCCAGGGTGCTGCCGTGGCGGGCCAGCGCATGCAGGTATCGGAGGTCGTCCCAATCGAACATGGGGGATGCAGAAAGGAAGGGGCGGGGTGCAGTTTCGCGGCTTCCGCGGGGCGAGCGCGAACCCTAGGCTGAAGCCATCCCAACCCAGGAGATCGCGATGAAGAAATCCCTGCTGCTGGCTTCGGCCGCCCTGCTCGCCGGCGCCACCCAGGCCGAAGTGCTGCTCGGCAACCTCGACCAGCCCTCGCGGGCGACCAGCGAACTGAGCGCGCAGTTCTGGGCCGCGCAGAGCTTCACGACCGATGCGTCCGCTCACGGCCTGCTGTCCATCGACGCCCTGCTCAACGTTCACCTGCGCCAGCCCGGCACGGTCTTCGTCGCCGAGCTGCATGCCGATGGCGGCGCCAGCGGTATCGGCAGCCTGCTGACGAGCTTCAGCTTCGCGGCCCTGCCTCAAGCCCTGCCTACGGCTGTCCGGCTGCTGCCTGACAGCGCGACCCTGCTGCAACCCGGCCAGATCTACTGGCTGGTCATCGGTGAGCATTTCAGCAGCGACGACCGCGAATACCTGGGCTGGACCTATGCCCAGGGCAATGCCAGCAAGGGGCCGGGCCATTTCGGCGCCTTCGGCTTCTCGACCGACGGCGGCGCGAGCTGGACGGCGTCGACCTTCGACACGCCCAACCCCTTCCAGATGGCGGTCAACGTGCCCGCCGTGCCCGAGCCCGCGGCCTGGGCGCTGCTGGCGGCCGGCCTGGGCCTGATCGCACTGCGCCGGAGGCCGGCATGAGCGCCCGCGAGCAATGGGATGCCGCCGCCGGCTGGGATGCCTTCACGCCGGCCCTGCATGCCTGGCTGGCCGCGCCGACCCAGGCCCTGCTGGCCATGGCCGGCATCGCATCCGGCAGCCGCGTGCTGGACGTGGCCGCCGGCGCGGGCGACCAGACCCTGGACGTCGCCCGGCGCGTCGGCGCCAGCGGCTTCGTGCTGGCGACCGACGTGTCACCCGTCATCCTCGAACACGCCCGACGGCGCGCGGCCGGCCTGTCCCAGGTCTCGACGCGGGTGGCCGACGCCGAGGCGCTGCCGGCCGATCTGGTCGACTTCGACGCCGCCATCTGCCGCCTGGGACTGATGCTGATGGCCGAGCCGCTGGCGGCCCTGCGCGGCATGCGGCGCTCGTTGCGCGAGGGCGGCGGTGTCTGCGCCCTGGTCTTCGGCGCACCGGCGCGCAACCCGGCGGTGGCCCTGCTGATGAAGGCGGCCTGCGAACACGCCGGCCTACCCCTGCCCGATCCCGCACGGCCCGGCGGCCTGTTCAGCCTGGGTGAGGCGCGGCGCCTCGACGTCCTGTTCGAACAGGCCGGCTTTCGCGAGATCGCGACGACGGCCATCGACGCCCCCTTCCATTGGCCGTCGGCCCGGCACTACCTGGACTTCGTGAGGGCGTCGGCCAGTCCGGTGCTGGCGCTGCTGTCGCGGTTGGACGCAGCCGCTCAGCAAGCCGCCTGGGACGACATGGCACAACGGCTCGCGGCCTTCGAGACCGCCGCTGGTTTCACCGCGCCGCATGAGCTGCTGCTCACCGCGGCGCGGCGCTGAATCAGGCCCGCGTGAACCCGTTCTCCGTCAGCCTGACCTCGTCGCCGACGCGCAGGCCCGGGTCGGCGCTGCGCTCGAAGCGACGCAGGCGACCATCGCCTTCACGCACCTGGACGACCCAGACGGTGTAGGTCTTCTGGTTCTTCTCGATCTCGTTGCCGGCATAGCCGCCGCCGACGGCACCGGCCACGGTGGCGAGCTTGCGGCCATTGCCGCCGCCCACCATATTGCCCAGCAGGCCGCCGACAACGGCACCGCCCACGGCACCCACGCCGCTGGCCTTGCCATGGCGCGACTCGGTGTGCACGTCAGTCACGCGGCCGCAGCTCGAGCACAGGGCCGGCGCGGCCTCGGTTTCAACCGGGGCCGGCCGGGCCGTGGAGCGCACGGGGTCGGCGCTGGCCAGACGCTGCGGCTGAGCGCTGGTCTGCGGCTGCGTCGTTGCCGCCACCGGCTCGGGGCTGTCGGTGTGCGAACGCCCCACGGCATAGGCGCCGCCGAGCAGCGCCAGCACGACGGCGACGCCGGCGACGATCTGGGTGGACTTGACGGGAAGGGTGGGGGTCGACATGGGGCCTCCTGGCGTTGATATGACCCGCAGGATGCCGCCCCGGCGCGACCCGCCCTGTAGGACGGAGCCGCTTCAGCCTAGGGATGTCGACCTAACCCAACAGCGGCGCCAGCGCGCGGCGCGCCTGCTCTTCACCGAGGCCGCAGCGCGCGGCCCAGTCGGCGAGCTGGTCGTCGCCGATGCGGCCGACATTGAAGTAGGCCGCGTCGGGATGGGCCAGGTAGAAGCCGCTGACGCTGGCAGCCGGCGTCATCGCCATGCTGTCGGTCAGGCCCATGCCGATCTCTTCCGGACCCAGCACCTTGAACAGATCGCGCTTGGCAAGGTGATCCGGGCAGGCCGGATAGCCGGGCGCGGGGCGGATGCCCTGGTATTTCTCGGCGATGAGAGCTTCGTTGCTCAGGGCTTCGGTGGGCGCATAGCCCCAGAACTCGCGGCGCACGCGCTCGTGCAGCCATTCGGCGGCCGCTTCGGCGAGGCGATCCGCCAGGGCCTTGAGCATGATGGCCGAGTAGTCGTCGTGGGTCGCGAGGAAGTCGGCTTCCTTCTTGTCGACGCCCAGGCCCGCCGTCACGGCGAACAGGCCGACGTGGTCGCCCTGCTCCGCCACGAAGTCCGACAGGCAACGGTTCGGTCGCTTCACGCCATCGACGACCGGGCGCTCCGATTGCACGCGCAGACCGCGCCAGACCATGGGCGGCTCGCTGCGGATGGCGATGTCGTCCTCGTTGACGCGCGCCGCCGGGTAGAGACCGAAGACGGCATGGGCCTGCAGCCAGCGGCCGTCGATGATCTTCTTCAGCATGGCCTGGGCGTCGGCGAAGACCTTGCGCGCCTCGGTGCCGACGACGGCGTCGTCGAGGATGGCCGGGTAGGGACCGGCCAGGTCCCAGGTCTGGAAGTAGGGCCCCCAGTCGATGTAGCGGGCCAGCTCGGCGAGGTCGAGGTTCTTCAGCACGCGGCGGCCGGTGAACTTCGGCGCGGGTGCAACGCGGTTCAGGTCCAGTACCGCCTTGTTGGCGCGCGCCTGCTGCAGCGTGACCAGCGGCGTCTGCTTCTTGTTGGCGTGCAGCCGGCGGGTCTTCTCGATGTCGGCGCGCAGCTCGGCGATATAGGCCGCGGCGCGCTCATCGCTGAGCAGTTCGGTGCAGACGCCCACGGCGCGTGACGCATCCGGCACATAGACGACCGGCCCTTCGTAGTGCGGCGAGATCTTGACGGCGGTGTGCACGCGGCTGGTCGTCGCGCCGCCGATCAGCAGGGGCATGTGGCGCGAGGCGAAGTAGTCGTCACGCTGCATCTCGGCGGCGACATGCTGCATCTCCTCGAGGCTGGGCGTGATCAGGCCGGACAGGCCGATGATGTCGGCGCCCTCTTCCTTGGCTTTGCGCAGGATGTCCTGGGCCGGCACCATGACGCCCATGTTGACGACCTCGTAGTTGTTGCACTGCAGGACCACCGTGACGATGTTCTTGCCGATGTCGTGCACATCGCCCTTGACGGTGGCCATGACGATCTTGCCCTTGGGCTTGACGTCGCCGCCGGCGGCTTCGAGCTGGCGCTTCTCTTCCTCGATGTAGGGCACGAGATGGGCCACGGCGCTCTTCATCACGCGGGCGCTCTTGACCACCTGGGGCAGGAACATCTTGCCCTGGCCGAACAGGTCGCCCACGATGTTCATGCCGGCCATCAGCGGGCCTTCGATGACATGCAGCGGCCGGCCGCCACCGGCCTTGATGGCCTGCCAGGCCTCCTCGGTGTCGTCGACGATGAAGTCGGTGATGCCGTGCACCAGCGCATGCGACAGCCGCGCGTTCACGTCACCGGCACGCCAGGCCAGGCGGGCCGAGTCATCCTTGCCGGCGCTCTTGGCGCGGTCGGCGATTTCGATCAGGCGCTCGCCGGCGTCGGGGCGACGGTTCAGCACCACGTCCTCGACGCGCTCGCGCAGCTCGGCGTCGAGGTCGTCGTAGACGCCCACCATGCCGGCGTTGACGATGCCCATGTCCATGCCCGCCTGGATGGCGTGGTACAGGAACACGGTGTGGATGGCCTCGCGCACCGGGTCGTTGCCGCGGAAGCTGAAGGACACGTTGGACACGCCGCCCGACACCTTGGCGCCGGGCAGGTTGGCCTTGATCCAGCGGGTGGCTTCGATGAAATCGACCGCGTAGTTGTTGTGCTCCTCGATGCCGGTGGCAATGGCAAAGATGTTGGGGTCGAAGATGATGTCTTCGGGCGGAAAGCCCACCTCGTCGACCAGCACGCGGTAGGCACGCTCGCAGATCTCGACCTTGCGCTGGTAGGTGTCGGCCTGGCCCTGCTCGTCAAACGCCATCACCACCGCCGCCGCGCCGTAGCGCTTGAGCAGCTTGGCCTGCTGCTTGAAGGTCTCGACGCCTTCCTTCATGGAAATCGAATTGACAATGCCCTTGCCCTGGATACAGCGCAGGCCGGCTTCGATCACACTCCATTTGGAGCTGTCGATCATGATGGGCACGCGGGCGATGTCGGGCTCGCTGGCGATCAGGTTCAGAAAGCGCACCATGGCGGCCTGGCTGTCCAGCATGGCCTCGTCCATGTTGATGTCGATGACCTGGGCGCCGTTCTCGACCTGCTGGCGCGCGACGGCCAGCGCCTCCTCGAACTGACCGGCCAGGATCATGCGGGCGAAGGCCTTGGAGCCGGTGACGTTGGTGCGCTCGCCGATGTTGACGAACAGGCTGCCGGCGTCGATGGCGACGGGCTCGAGGCCGGAGAGTTTGAGGGCTGGAGGCGAAAGGGGGGCGGTCATCGATGGCGGCTCAAGCAGAGGATCGATGAGCGCCGTTTCGGTCAATCCGAGCCTGGCAGGCTGGAAAACCCGTCGCAGCGCTCCTCGGATGGGCGGGAATTCTACGCAGCACCCCCTTCGTCAACACTCAAGCTTGGCTTGTTCGTGCCGAAGCGCACGGAGAATGCCCCAATCCATGGCCTCAGACCTCATCCCCCTTCCAGCCCGCACGCTGCGGCTGGGCATGACCCTGCCCTACGACCTGTTCGACGCCAACGGCAAGCTGCTGTTCGCGCGCGGCCAGGTGCTGCGCGACTCGCCGCTGGTGCGCAGCCTCGTCGAGGGCGGCGCCTGGGTGAACTCCGAGGACACCCTCGAGTACCAGCGCGCCCTGGCCCACCGGCTGGACACCATGGTCATGCAGGACGTGTCGCTGTCCGACATCGCCAAGGCCGATGGCAGCTTCCGGCTCGAGGCCCCGGCACCCACCAAGGTCGAGCTCGGCCCGCGCGAGGCCTGGTCGGACCTGCTGCTGCACCTCCACAGCCTGCTGCGCGAGACCGAGCCTGCGGACTTCGCGGCCCGCCTGGGCCAGCTGCGCGACGCGGCCCTGAAACGCCTGCACGCCCACCCCGATGCCACGCTGATGCTGCTGGTCTTCGAGAGCAGCCAGGAATTCGGCGACTACAGCGCCCGCCATGCCCTGCTGACCCTGCTGGTCTGCGACCTGGTCGCCCAGCAGCTGCAGTTGGCGCCCGAGCTGCGCACCGCCCTGCAAGGCGCGGCGTTGACGATGAACTATGGCGCCACGGCGGCGCATGACCGCATGGCGGCTCAGGCCGACGCCGCCACGGCGGCCCAGCGCCAGGCCCTGGCCGCCCATGGCGACCGCGCCGCCCAGCGCCTGGCCCAGGTCGGTGTCAACGACCCCGTCTGGCTGACCGCCGTGCGCCTGCATCACGAGGCCGGCCCTGGCCCGCTGGGCGGTCGCAGCGACGGCGAGAAGCTGGCTCGCCTGCTGCGCCGCATCGACCTCTTCGGCGCCCGCCTGTCGCCGCGCCGCAGCCGCCAGGCCATGAGCGGTGCCGCGGCGGCCCGCGCCGTCTTCCTCGACGAACTCGGCCAGCCCGACGAGGCCGGTGCCGCCCTGATCAAGACCGTCGGTCTCTACCCGCCGGGCAGCATCGTGCGCCTGGCCAATGGCGAGGTCGGCCTGGTCTTCAAGCGCGGCTTCAGCGCCAACGAGCCCCTGGTGGCTGCGCTGATCGGCAAGAGCGGCAGCCCGCTGAGCAACCCGGTGCCGCGCGACACCCGCCTGGCGGCCCAGGCCATCACCGCCAGCCTGGCGCCGGCGGAATTCAAGCTGCGGGTGAACCTTGAGGCGCTTCTGAAGCTCTGAGCGTTCGGCGATTCCGACGCACAAGGGCGGCCCGCGGGCCGCCCTTGCTCATTCGGGGACTTGCATTCGCCCGACTGTGCATATATTCTGTGTATACACATTATGCACAGCAGTCTTTTCATCTCCCAGACGGACGCCCGGCCGATGTATCTGCAGATCGTCGAGCAGATCCGTCAGCGCGTGGCCGCCGGGGATTGGCCGGCGGGACAGGAATTGCCCTCCATCCGCGCGCTGGCGGCCGACCTGCGGGTCAGCGTCATCACCGTCAAGCGCGCCTACCTGGACCTGGAATCCGAGGGCGTCATCGTGACCCGACACGGCAAGGGCTCCTTCGTGGCCGACGCGCAAGGCCTGGCCAAGGACATGCGACTGGCCCAGCTCGACACCCATCTCGCCGCAGCTGGTGAGATCGCACGTTCGCTGGCCATGCCAGAGCCCGAACTGATTGAACGACTGCGCAACGCGCTGAACACCGAGGAGCACGACCAATGAGCGCAAGGGCCATCGACATGAAAGGCGTGCGCAAGGCGTTCCGCTTCTTCACGCTGGAAGACGTCTCCCTCGAGCTCGAGCAGGGCCAGATCATGGGCCTGGTCGGTCCCAACGGCGCCGGCAAGAGCACCACCATCCGGCTGCTGATGGGCCTGCTGACGCCCGACGCCGGCAGCATCCGACTGCTCGGCCACGAGATGCCGCGCCAGCAGGCCGTGGCCAAGGCCGACGTCGGCTTCGTCAGCGATGACATGAAGCTGCTGCCGCAGGCGACGCTGGCCTGGCATATGGACTTCGTCGCGTCCATCTACCCCGGCTGGGACGCGGCCTACGCCGCCCGGCTGATGAAGCGCTTTGGCCTGCATGCGGCGCAGACGGCCAGGCACCTGTCCACCGGCGAGCAGGCCAAGGCGCTGCTGCTGCTGGCCCTGGCCCGCCGTCCGCGCTTGCTGGTGCTGGACGAACCCACCTCGGGCATGGACCCCGTCGCGCGGCAAGAGCTGCTGACCGAGTTCATGGATGTGCTGCGCGACGACAGCCGCTCCATCCTGTTCTCGTCGCACAACACGCTGGACGTCGAGCGCATTTCCGACCGCATCACCTTCATCGACCGCGGCCGCGTCGTCGCGTCGAACAACAAGGAGGACTACCTCGAACGCTGGCGCACGCTGCGGTTGCGGCTGCCGGAAGGTGCCCCCGATTGGCAGCTGCCCGAGATCGTCCACCGCGATGTGGACGGCCCCAACATCACGCTGACGGTTGACGGCTTCAGCGACGACTTCCTGGCCCGCCTCGGCGCACCCGTGCAGGAGATGCACCGCATGAGCCTGGAAGAAGTCTTTGTCGCCACCGTCATGCACAGCCGGGAGGCACGGCCCTCATGAACCTGCTCACGCGCAAGCTCATCGCCAAGGAGCTTCACCTCTTCCGCTGGCTGCTGGTCGGCGCCACGGCCGCCGGCTTCGCGGGCCTGCTGAGTGCGGCCTCGGGCGAGGTGGGCTTCAACATCGGCTTCATCGTCTGGCTGACGGCCATCATCGCCCTGGGTGTCATGCTCGCACTGTTCGGCGTCGCCCAGGAGCGCAAGGAGCGCTCGCTGCTGTTCGTGCTCAGCCTGCCGCTTTCTCCAGGTGACTACGTGCGCGCCAAGCTGCTGGGCCTGCTCGCCTGCTTCCTGCTGCCCTGGGGCCTGCTGAGCGCCGGCGCGCTGGGCCTCATCTTCGTCATGCCGGGCATTCCGGACGGCCTGCTCCCATATGCGCTGCTGCTGTGCGTCTTCCTGCTGCTGAACTTCTCGATGGTGCTGTGCGGCGCGCTGCACATCGCCTCCGAAGCCGGCATGGGCGGACTGATCATCCTGACCAATATGTCCATCTCGCTGTTCATGATGGGCGTCGGCCGCATCCCCGCCATCGGCCAGTACACCCAGGCCGCTGCCCCGGTCTGGAATGCCGCGTTCTGGCAGCTGCTCGCTGCCGAGCTGGCCCTGACCCTGCTGACCCTCTCCCTGCCCCTGTTCATCGCCGCCAGACGGCGTGACTTCCTCTAGGAGTCCCCATGACATCCCAACCCAACGGCGAGAGGCTTCATGCCCTCGACGCAGTGCGGAGCTTTGCCCTTTTGCTGGGCGTGGCCTTCCACGCGACGCTGTCCTTCATCCCCGGCATGCCGCCCGGCCTCTGGGCCATGGTCGACAACTCGCCCAGCCCTTTCCTGGCCGACGCGAGCTTCGTGGCCCACAGCTTGCGCATGACGCTGTTCTTCTTCATCGCCGGCTTCTTCGCGCGGCTGCTGCATCAGCGGCTGGGCACGAAAGGCTTCTGGGTCAACCGCGGCAAGCGCATCGCCCTGCCCCTGGTGGTGGGCTGGATGCTGATCTTCCCGGCCATCGCCGCGGTCTGGTATTTCGGCATGCAGAAGGTCTTCCACGGCGCGCCGCCGGCCATGCCGGCGCTGCCCAAGACGCCGGGCGCCTTTCCGCTGACGCATCTGTGGTTCCTCTACCAGCTGCTGTGGCTGTATGCCGGGGCGCTGCTGATTCGCAGCCTCGTCGTGCGGCTGGATGCCAGCCAGAAGCTGCGCTGCCTGGTCGATCGCATCACCGTCGGCGCCCTGCGCTGGCCCGCGGGCGCGCTGCTGCTGGGCCTGCCGCTGGCCTCCGCCCTGCTGTCGCTGCCGACGTGGCTGCCCGTGATGGGCATTCCCACGCCCGACCAGTCGCTGATCCCGCAGCTGCCCGCCACGGTCGGCTACGGCACGGCCTTCGTGTTCGGCTGGCTGGTGCAGCGCGCCCCGGAGGCACTGGCCGCGATGCGTTCGCGCTGGATACTGCATCTGGCCCTGGCCGCCGCGTCGTCGGCCGTCTGCCTCTACATCCTGAAGACCCAGCCCATGTTCGGCATGCCCGAGCAACCGAAGCTGATCTTCACGCTGGCCTTCGTCGCCTCGGCCTGGGCCTGGAGCTTTGCCATCACCGGCGCCGCACTGCGCTACCTGTCCGGCCATCGACCGGCGGTGCGCTATGTGGCCGATGCGTCCTACTGGATCTATCTCGTCCACCTGCCCGTCGTCGCGGCCCTGCAGGTCTGGGTCGGCGACTGGCCCCTGCATTGGAGCCTGAAGTACCCCTTCATCGTCGCCGTCAGCCTGGCCCTGCTGCTGTTGAGCTATCACTGGCTGGTGCGGCCGACGCCGCTCGGCAAGCTGCTCAACGGCAAGACCTATCCGCGCCGCACGGCAGCCGCAGCGCCGGCCGAGAAGACCGAGTCCCCAAGCGACGTCGTCGCATCGCTGCGCGGCGTGTCCAAGCGCTATGGGAATCTCGAAGCCCTGACCCGCATCGACCTGGACCTGAAGCGCGGTGAACTGCTTGCCCTGCTCGGCCCCAACGGCGCCGGCAAGTCCACCGCCATCTCGCTGTGGCTGGGCTTGAGCGAGGCCGACAGCGGCGTGGTGCGACTGCTCGGTGGCGCACCGACCGAGGTGCAGCAGCGCCTGGGGCTGGGCGTCATGATGCAGGACGTCGAGCTGCCCAAGGACCTCAAGGTGCATGAGCTGGTCGGCCTGTCGGCCAGCTATTACGAGCAGCCGATGACGGTGAAGCAGGCGCTGGAACGCTCCGGCATCGTCGAATTGGCCGACCGTCCCTACGGCAAGCTCTCGGGCGGCCAGAAGCGCCAGGTGCAGTTCGCGCTGGCCCTCTGCGGTCGGCCGAAAGTGCTGTTCCTGGACGAGCCCACCGTCGGCCTCGACATCCAGGCCCGCGAGGCCATGTGGAACAACATCCGCGGCCTGCTGCGCGAGGGCTGCTCGGTGCTGCTGACCACCCACTATCTGGAAGAAGCCGAAGCCCTCGCCAGCCGCGTCGCCGTGCTCAGCAAGGGCCGCCTGATCGCGTCGGGCAGCGTCGACGAGATGCGCGCCCTGGTCTCGCGCCGCCACATCCGCTGCGACACCACACTGCCGCCGCTCGAGGTGAGGCGCTGGGCCGGCGTCGTCGACGTGGCCTGCGACCACAGCCAGCTGTCCATCGTCGCGACCGATGCCGAGTCCGTGGTGCGCCGCCTGCTTGCCGCCGATCCCCGGCTCTCGCGCCTGGAAGTGAAGCAGGCCGGGCTCAACGACGCCTTCAACGAACTGACCCGGGAGGCCGCATGATTGCCCTGACCCAATCCCTCGCCCAGCCGGTGCGCACCCACCGCGTGACGGCGGCCTATGCCACCGAGATCCGCCTGGAGCTGCTGCGCCTGGTGCGCTCGCCGGCCTTCGCGCTGCCGATGTTCGTGCTGCCGGTGGCGCTGTACCTGCTGTTCGCCTTCGCCGTGATGGGCGAGCAGGCCGCCAAGGATGCCGACGCGGCGCGCTTCATGTTCGCCGGCTTCTCGCTGATGGCCGTGAGCATGTCGGCCATCTTCGCCACCTGCCCCTCCATCGCCATGGAGCGCGAGTTCGGCCTGCTGACCCTGAAGCGCGCCCAGCCCGCGCCGCCCGGCGCCTGGCTGACGGCCAAGATCGTGGCCGGGGTGGTGACCGGCGTCATCGCCTATCTGCCCATCCTCGTCGTCACCGCCGTCAGCGGCCAAGCGGCCTTGAGTGCCGGCCAGCTCGCGGCCATGAGCGCCGTCTTCGTCGCCGGCACCATCCCCTTCTGCGCCCTGGGCCTGATGGTGGGGACGCTCGCCAGCGGCTCGTCCGCGCCGGCCTATGCCCATCTCGTCTACCTGCCGGGTCTCTACCTGTCGGGCACCTTCTTCCCCCTGCCCAAGTCCATGCACTTCCAGGCGCCCTTCTGGCCGCATTTCCACCTCAACCAGCTCGTCTTTGCCGCTGGCGGGGTCGACAAATTCCGCTGGATCGCGCCGGAGATGGCGTTTGCGGTGCTGCTGGGCTTCACGCTGCTGTGCGGTGGCGTGGCGATGTGGCGGCTGAGTCGCAAGGGCTGAAACACCAGGGGCGGCCCGCGGGCCGCCCTCGTGCATCACTCGTGATCAGCGCTTGGCCGAGCCGTCGGCCGCCGCATTCAGCGCCATGCCGTTGTCGCTGCGCGAGGCCTTCGCCGAGGCGCTGCCCTCGGCCTGGCCCTTGCGGCCGGTGGCCTGGCCGCTGGCGCTGCCGCCGACTTCCTTCTTGCTGGCATTGCTGGCCGCGCTGCCGCCCAGGGCCAGCGGCGACGCGGGCTTGGCGGGCGTCGTGGACGCGGTGGGAGCGGCCGGTGCGGCGGGCGGGGTCGGCGCCGTGGTCGTCGGCGTCGCCGGGGTTGCCGGCGTCGTCGCGGCCGGCGTGTCGCTCGGCTTCACCGCACCATTCAGCATGCCGCCGCCCTGGCCGGCCAGATTGCCGCTGACGCCGTTGGCCGTGCCGTTCAGCGCGCCGTTCAGGCTGCCGTCGGCGCTGCCCGAGGCGGCACCAGCGACCTGGCTCAGCGAATCCTTGGCGCCTTCGCCGGCGGTCTTGAGTTCGCCGACCTTGCCGCTGGCCGTGTCCTTGACGCCGCCCACGGCGCCCTTGGTCTTGTCCAGCGTGCCCTTGACCAGAGAGCCGTCGGCCGAACCGCTGGCATTGCCGCCGACGTCGAGCTGGCGCGGCGACAGCGCGCCGTTCAGGCCGCCGGTCAGGCCACCGGTGAGGCCGCCACCGCCGCCGAGCAGGCCGGCGTGGGCGGTCGTGGCAATGAGGCCGGCCGCCATGGCGACGGCGCTCAGGGTGATGCGGAAGCTGCGACGGGTTGCAAACATGATGGATCTCCGGGGTTTTGATCGGAAGAGCCAGCCATTCCGGCCCTTTCACTGATCACAACGACCCCGGTCCCGACTTCCTTCCCGGCCCAGGTGCAACGGTCTGTATCAGCGCTGCTGCCGGGCCTGCAACTGCTCGGGCACGACGCGCAGGTCCTCGGCGACGAGGCCGCGGCCATAGACCGGGTCGCGGCCCGGCGCCCCCAGGTCGATGGCCGACGCCGCCAGTTTCTCGACAACGGCCGCCGCAGCGGCGGGATCGGGCTCGCGCAGCTCGGCCGCCAGCAGTCCCGCGACAAGAGGCGCCGCAAACGAGGTGCCGCGCGCGATGCCATAGCCGCCGCCGCTGCGCGCCACGGCCATCTCGGCCCCCGGCGCCGTCAACAGCACCTGCGGCCCCTGCGCCGCCTCGGGCAGCACGCGGCGGTTGCTGTTGATGCCGGTCACGCCGACGACGCCGACATAGGAGGCCGGAAACAGCGGCGGGGCGGCCGGCCCGTCGTTGCCGACTGCCGCCACCAGCAGATGACCGCGCTTCACCAGGGCCGCCACGCCCTGCTCCAACAGCCGGTTCTGCGGCCCGACCAGGCTGAGGTTGATGACGGCGACGCGCTCGCGCGCCATCCAGGCCAGAGCGCGCACGACCTCCTCGGCCGAGCCACCGTCCGGCTTGTCGCAATAGACGTCGGCCGCATAGAGCTCGGCCTTCACGGCCGCACCGGCAAAGCCGCGGTCGCGGCCGACGAGCAGGGAGGCGACGGCGGTGCCGTGCTCGCTCGGCACGGCGTTGCCGCCGCAGCCAAAGCTGGGCCCGCCCGCGTGGCGCAGGGCCGCGTGTCGGCGATCGACACCACCGTCGATGAGGCCGACGCGTACGGAGCCGCGCTGCGCCGGAGCCGCCGGCGAGCCGCCCTTCGCCACCTCGCCGCTGCGTGAATACAGATGGTTGAAGTCGGCCTGCAAGTCCGGCTGGGCCGCGCGCAGCTTTTCCAGCGCCTCGGCCGTGTCCAGGCCCGCGGGCACGCGCAGCACGACTTCGCGCAGGTCGAGCTCGGGCCAGGCTTCCTCGCGCAGCTTGACGAGGCCCAGGGCTGCGGCAGCCGCCAGCGCCGCATCGCTGGGCGCCAGCAGCACCAGTTCGCGCCGGCGGATCAGTTCGCCGCGCGGATCGGCCTCGACGATGTCGGGATGGCGCTGCAGCAGGTCGCGCACCTGGGTTACGCGCAGGTCCACCAACTGGGTCGTCGACGACAGCAGCTCGGGGAGCGGCTGGGTCACGCGGTCGACGACCCGATCCACCACGCCGGGCAGGCGCTGCACGCCGGGCAGCTGGGGGAGGCGCAGTTGGGCCTGCGCAGCAAGGGCAACGGTGATGGACAGGGCAAAGACGGCTTGTTTCATGGCGTTCTTGAGGATAACGAGCGAGGCTGGGAAGAAAATCCATGCCTCGTCCGTTGTCCCTGTATCGATGCCCGACAACCCTTCCGAACTTCGCCAGGAGATCGCCGCCCTGCTGCCGCGGCTGCGCCGTTTCGGCCGCACGCTGGCTCACTCCCGCGAAGACGCCGACGACCTCGTGCAGGTCGCCATCGAGAAGGCCTTGACCCGCACCGACCAGTGGGCGCCTGGAACGCGCCTGGACAGCTGGATGTTTCGCATCATGCAGAACGCGTGGATCGATGAACTGAGGGCCCGCGAAAGGCGCGGCCAGACCTTCCTGCCCGAGGAGGAAGGCGAACATGTCGGGGACCGCGCGGCAAGCTCGGATTCTGGCTCGCAGCTCGACGCCATCCTCGTTCGCAAGGCCGTGGCCAGGCTCAGCGACGAGCACCGCAGCGTCGTCGGCCTCGTCCTCGTCGAAGGCCTGAGCTATCAGGAAGCGGCCGAGACCCTGGGCGTGCCGGTCGGCACGGTCACGAGCCGCCTCGCCCGGGCCCGCGAGGCTTTGCAGGAATTGCTGGGAGAGTGGCCATGAGCCGCAATGAAGAAGACGCGCTGTTGAAGGCCGAGCGCCAGCGCATGGGGGCGGCCTTCGACGATGTCCTGAAGGAGCCGGTGCCCGACCGCCTGAAGGCCTTGCTGGCCGAGCCGGTGGCCGAGGTCGTGAACCTGGGCGCCGTGCGCGCGCAGCGGCGGGGCATGTCGAACTGGGCCGCCTGGGGCGGCATGGCGGCGACCCTGGTGCTGGGCACCTTGATGGGCACACGGCTGGCGCCGTCGGACGGCGACGGCCTGGACCGGGGCCGGCTGGTCGCGACGGGCAGCATCGCCAAGGCCCTGGAAGGCCAACTGGCCAGCGCGGTCGACGGACCGGTGGCGGTGCAGATCAGCTTCAAGGCCAAGGACGGCCGCTATTGCCGCAGCTTCTCGGCGGCGGCGACGGTGGGCCTGGCCTGCCGCGAAGCCGATGGCGTGTGGGCCTTGCAGCAGGTCGCGGCCGTCGCGCCAACGAACAGCTCAGGCATGCGCCAGGCCGCCAGCGCCCTGCCGCCCGCCGTGCTGACCGCCATTGACGCCAACATCGCCGGAGAGGCTCTGAACGCCGATCAGGAAAAGGCGGCCCGCGACGCCGGCTGGCGCTAGGGTCGATCAGTACCCTACAGCACCGCCTGGAAATGCTCCATGCTCGGCGGGCTGGCGAAGTAGCTGCCGATGTGGCCGCGCCATACGGCGAACAGCGGCCCGTTGCGGAAACCCTGCATATGGGCTTCCAGCGTCTGCCATTCGACCAGCAGCACATAGCGCTCGGGCGATTCGAGGCCGCGCTGCACGCTGGCGCGGATGAAGCCCGGCGACTGCGACAGCGCCTCGGCAATACCCAGTTGCAGGGCGGTTTCGAAGGCGGCCTGCTGGCCGGGCAGGATGCGGAAGTCGGCGATTTCGAGAATCATGGGCCCGACTCTGCCATGTCTGCCGCACCCTTGGAGTTCAGGCCGATTTGTGGTCTTGCATCAGGCCGACGGCCAGGCCCAGCGGGTCCAGCATCACCGACATCACGTCGCCGTCCGGCAGGGCCGTGACGGGCACGATGACCGTGGCGCCCTGGGCCGTGGCGGCCGCCAGCGTGGCGGCCACGTCGGGCACGCTGACGAAGACCTGCACGCTGCTGGGGGCGCCGGGCGGCGCGGGCCAGATGCCGCCGGGGATGCCGCCCGGCGCGGCTGGGATCTCGCGGTAACCCATGGCGTTGTGGGCCGTGATGGCCCAGCCGAACACGCGGCCATAGAACTGCGCGGCCTTCTCCGGATCGGGCGTGACGATCTGCCAATGCGTGACGGGTGCGGTCATCGTGGAGTCTCCTCGAGGGGGGATTGAAGTTGCCAGTCGCCCCGACTGCGCATGACGAGCACGCGGTCGACCAGCAGGCGCTGCAGGGCCACGTTGACAGCGTCCAGCGGCAGGCCGGTCATGGCGGCCAGCCAGCGGGAGTCGGGACGGAAATCGCGTCGCGTGATGGCGCGGCAGAGGCCGCGGCGGGCCTCGGCGAGGCCGAGCTGGGCGATGTCGGCGTCGGCCAGGCCCAGGCGCCGGCCCAGGCGCTGCACGCAGCGACCGGTCGCGATGGTGCGGCCGGCCAGCAGCCGGGTCAGCGTGGCGTGGTGCACGCCCAGCGACTGCGCCAGCGCTCGCAGCGAATAGGCCGGATTGACGGCGCGGCGGCGGGCCAGGGTGTCGGCGAGCAGGGTGTGCAGAACCATGGCGGCCAGCTTAAGCGCGGGCCGGGCGCTGCTCGAACAGAAACTGGTGCGATCCCCCGGTCAGGGCGCCTTGTCGGGTTCCGGGATGCGGCTGATCTGCACGCTGACGATCTTCCAGGCGCCGCGCCGCTTCACGTAGATGTCGATGTAGCGATAGTGGGTCTTGAAGGCCTGGCCCTCGTAGCTGCCGGTCATGCGGGTGCGGCCGCTGAGCAGGGCCGTGTCGCCGTAGGCGCGCACCTCGAAGTCCTCGACCGTGTAGGGGTCGAGGACGAGGTCGGGCGACATCAGGCCCTCGACGAAGCTGGCCTTGGTCTCGACATGGCCGCGGCCATCGATCTGGCGGAAGTCGCCGGCCATGTTGGACTCGATGGCGGCGCGGTCCTTGCTGACGATGGCCCGGTCCCAGGCATCGGCCTGGGCCTTGAGCCGGGCGACGAGGCCGGCGGGCGGCGCCGCCTGGGCCGAGCCGGCGACCATCGCCAGGGCCGCAAGCAAGCTGCGGCGAGTGCTCATGGGGCCAGGCTGCGCCAGATCAGGCTGGTGATCAGCTCGCGGGCGGCCTCGAAGTCGGCGTCATCCAGATGCGGTTTGCCCATGTAGAGGGAGAACTGCGGCCCCAGGTCGGCATAGGCCTGGGTGGACGACCAGATCAGGAACATCAGGTGGGTGAAATCGACGCGGCGGATCAGCCCCGCATCGGCCCAGCCCTCGAAGCGCTCCACGTCGGCGTGCAGCAGCGGCATGACCTGGGCCTTCAGCACGTCCTGGTAACGCGGCGCGCCGGCCATGATCTCGCGCGTGAAGACGGCGTTGCCGCTGGCGCGGTCGCGGCTGAAGCGCAGCTTGACGGCCACATAGGTCTGGATGGCCGCCTCGGGCTCGTCGGCCTCGGCGATCGCCGTCATGTTGGCCATCCACTCGCCCATGACGCTGTCCAGCACGGCGCGGTAGAGCTCTTCCTTGCTGGGCCAGTGGTAAAGCAGGTTCTGGCGCGACAGATCCAGCACGGCCGCGATGCTGTCGAGGCTGACGCCTTCGAATCCGTAGCGGGCAAATTGGCGTTCGGCTTCGGCGAGGATGGCCTCCTGCTTGCGCAGGGTAGCGGCGCGCGGGGTGCGCGTCACGGTCACGGGATCGGTCATGCGGCGGATTTTGACGGGGCGCTCCCGGCGGGAGCTGCGGGTTTTTACGTCTACGTCAATTTTTACAGGGTAGTAATGTTTGACTGTTTTCCCTTGGGAGATTCCCGTGGACCTTGCCGATTTGAAATCCGGCCGACTGAAGGCCGATGACTACGCCCGGAATTTTGCGGACGGCCACCCGCCGCTGAACCGCACCCAGGCGCTGATCGAGGCCGAGCGCTGCTACTACTGCTACGACGCGCCCTGCCAGACAGCCTGCCCGACGGGCATCGACATCCCGAGCTTCATCCAGCGTATCGCACAGGACAACGTCAGGGGCGCCGCTGAAAGCATCCTGACAGCCAACCCGCTGGGCGGCATGTGCGCCCGCGTCTGCCCGACCGAGGTGCTGTGCGAGCAGGCCTGCGTGCGCAACACCAACG
>CBHWBD010000057.1:0-26522 GCA_966111775.1 uncultured Comamonadaceae bacterium
TGGAGCTGCAGCTGCTGCGCCTGCAGATCGACCCGCATTTCCTGTTCAACAGCCTGAACTCCATCAGCGCGCTGACCAGCTTCGACCCGGCCGCAGCGCGGCAGATGGCCATCGATCTGGCCCACTTCTTCCGCCAGACCCTGGCGCTGGCCGGCCAGGAGCGCATCCGGCTGGAAGACGAGTTGGCGCTGGTCGAGCACTACACCGCCATCGAGCGTCAGCGCCTGGGTGACAAGCTCCGCACGGCCATAGCCGCACCGCCCGAGACCCTGGCCGCCCTGCTGCCGCCGCTGACGCTGCAGCCCCTGGTGGAGAACGCCCTCAAGCACGGTTTGCGCGCGCTGAGCGAGGGCGGCCTGGTACAGATCCAGGCCCTGGTGCGCGACGGCTGGCTTCACCTGGCCGTGCGCAACCCCGTGCCGGCCGAGCCCACGCGCGAGCCCGGCCTCGGCCAGGGCCTGCGCCATCTGCGCGAACGCCTGGCCGCCCAGTACCATGATCGCGGCCGCGTCAGCTGGGGCGCGACGCCCGAGGGCTTTGCGGTCGAGATCAGCCTGCCCTTCGAAAGCCAGACCCCATGACGCTGCAAGTCCTGATCGCCGACGACGAACCCCTGGCCCGCCGCCTCGTGCGCGAGTTCCTCAAACCGCACACCGACATCGCCATCGCCGCCGAGGCCGACAACGGCATGGACGCTGCACGCGCCATTACCGAACTCAAGCCCGACCTCGTCTTCCTCGACATCCAGATGCCCCGCCTGACCGGCCTGGAAGTGCTGGAGCTGACCGGCCGCCGCGACGGCGTCGTCTTCACGACGGCGCATGACCAGCACGCTATGCGCGCCTTCGAACTGCATGCCGTGGACTATCTGCTCAAGCCCTTCACCCAGGCCCGCTTCGACGCCGCGCTGGAACGCGCTCGCCTGCTGCGCGGCCAGCCACAGCCGGGGCTGGAGACGCTGATCTCACCCCAGCCCCTGGCCCGCGTGCTGGTGAAGGACGCAGAGCGCGAAGGCGGCATGCAGGTGCTGGCCGTCGAGACCATCGACTACATCGAGGCCCAGGCCGACAACGTCGCCTTCCACAGCGGCGGCCGTGACCACCTGAAGGCCCAGCGCATCTCCGAGCTGGAGGAGAGGCTGGACGCGACGCGCTTCGTGCGCGTGCACCGCAGCTTCATCATCAACCTGGGCTCGCTGCAAGGCCTGGAGAAGACCGACAGCGACGCCCATGTCGCGCGCATGAAGAACGGCAAGCGCATTCCCGTCAGCCGCAGCGGCTACGACAAGCTGCGCGCCGTGCTCTGACGCACCCGGCGCAGGCTGCGGCGGGAAAACACGGAGTTCGGGCGGGTTTCGCCAGAGTAGGATAGCGCTATCCAACATCTTTCAACCCGGCTCTCGCTCGCGTCCCCATGACTTCATCAGCGCCCGCATCCCTCGTCTTCATGGGCGTCGCCGGGAGCGGCAAATCCACGCTGGGGGCCGCCGTCGCCGCGCGCCTGGGCCGAGTCTGGCTGGAGGGCGACGATTTCCACGGCGAGGCCAACCGCCGCAAGATGGCTGAGGGCCAGCCGCTGACCGATGCCGACCGCGCCGCCTGGCTCGCCGCCCTTTGCGAGCAACTGCGCCACCCGTCGCAGGGCGCCATGGCGGCCTGCTCGGCCCTGAAGCGCATCTACCGCGACCAACTGCGCCAGGCCTCGCCAGGCCTGCGCTTCGCCTTTCTGGACATCAGCAAGGACGAGGCCCGCCGCCGGGTACAGACGCGCGGCGGCCACTTCTTCTCGGCCAGCCTGATGGACAGCCAGTTCGACACGCTGGAGTCGCCGGTCGGCGAGGCGGGCGTGCTGCGCCTGGATGCGCTGGCGCCGCTGGAAGCGCTGCAGGACCAGGTCCGCGATTGGCTGGGGGCATGACCACGAAGCCGCTGACCCGCCGCGAGATCGTCGGCTATGGCCTGGGCGACATGGGGTTCAACTTCTATTGGACCAATATCTCGACCTTCCTGCTGATCTTCTACACCGACACCTTCGGCATCAGCGCGGCGGCGGCGGCCACCATGCTCTTCGTCGTGAAGATCTTCAACGCCTTCACCGACCCCATGATCGGCGCCCTGGCCGACCGCACCCGGACGCGCTGGGGCAAGTTCCGGCCCTTCCTGCTTTTCATGCCGCTGCCGCTGGCCGTCATCGGCGTGCTGACCTATTCGACGCCCGACCTCGGCCCCACCGGCAAACTGGCCTGGGCCTATGTGACCTATCTGCTCTTGATGACGCTCTACACCAGCGTCAACCTGCCCTACAGCGCCTTGTCCGGCGTGCTGTCGGGCGACGCGCGCGAGCGCAACGCCATCAACGCCTCGCGCTTCGTCGCCGGCTTCGCGGGCGGCACGATCGTGACGGCGGCTTCGCCGCGGCTGGTGGCCTGGCTGGGCGGCGACGACCACGCCCTGGGCTGGACGCTGACCATGGTGTTCTGGGGCCTCGCCGCCGCGGTCATCTTCGCCGTCACCTTCGGCACGACGACCGAGCGCGTGCAGCCGCCGCAGGCCCAGCCATCGAGCGTGCGCCAGGACCTGGCCGACCTGCGCAGCAACCGCCCCTGGATCCTGCTGTTCTTCCTGGCGCTGATCATCATGGGCGGCATCACGCTGCGCATGACCAGCGCGGCCTACTACTTCAAATACGTGGTCAACCGGCCCGAGCTGCTGGCCACCTTCGTGCCGGCCTATCTGCTGGCCGCGGCGGCCGGGACCGCCTTCACGCCGCTGCTGACCCGCTTCATCGACAAGCGCAAGCTGATGATCGCGTTGATGCTGGTGTCCACCGCGCTGTCGGCCGCCTTCCTCTTCGTGTCCAGCGACCAGATCGTGCTGATGTATGCGCTGCAGATCGCGCTGGGCCTGGCCTTGGGCCCGAAGTCGCCGCTGTCCTTCTCCATGCTGGCCGACAGCGCCGACTTCAACGAATGGCGCAACGGTCGCCGCGCCACCGGCATGACCTTCGCGGCCAGTTCCTTCGCGCAGAAACTGGGGACGGCCGTCGCCGTCGGCGTCATCGGCGCACTGTTCACCGCTTTGGGCTATGTTCCCAACGCGGCGCAGTCGGCCGACTCCCAGGCCGGCATCGTCTGGCTGATGTCCGTCATCCCCGCCGCCTTCACGCTGCTGGCGGCCGTCATCATGGTTTTCTACACGCTGGACAACCCGACCATGGCGCGCATCCAGGCCGACCTGGCCGCCCGCAAGCCCAACCCCGCCTGAATCCCATGCTTGGCCCTATCGACCACGGCGAGCGCTACGAGCTCGCCAGCCCCACCGCCCTGCCCCAGGCCGGCGGCTTCCTCTGGAACCGCCGCATGATGATCCAGATGACCTGCCGCGGGTATGCCACCGCGCAGTTCATGCAGCCCGAACCGGCCAAGTACGCGCACGCGCCCAACCTGGAGGCCAAGACCTTCATGCAGCCGGAGCAGGCCTATTACGCCCACCACCCCGGCCGCTTCGTCTATGTGAAGGACGAGGACACGGGCGAGCTGTTCTCTGCCCCCTACGAGCCGGTGCGCGCGGCTGTCGAGTCCTTCTCCTTCCGCGCCGGCCGGCACGACCTGGGCTGGACGGTGGAGCACCTGGGCCTGCGCGTGGAGATGGGCTTAAGCCTGCCGGTCGACGACGTTGCCGAGCTGTGGGAGCTGCGCGTCACCAATCTGTCGGGCCGCGTGCGGCGCCTCAGCGTCGCGCCCTACTTCCCAATCGGCAATATGTCGTGGATGAACCAGTCGGCACAGTGGCGGGCCGACCTCGGCGGCATCGTCGCCAGCAGCGTGACGCCGTACCAGAAGGTCGCGGACCACTTCAAGAATCTGCACCTCAAGGACAAGACCTATTTCCTCTGCGAGCGCACGCCCGAGGCCTGGGAAGCCAGCCAGTCGACTTTCGAAGGCGAAGGCGGGTTGCACAAGCCCAGCGCCCTTCAGGCCGAACAGCTGGCCGGCGGCGATGCACGCTACGAAACGCCGGCCGCCTGCGTGCAGTACCGCCTCACGCTGCAGTCGCACGAGACGCAGACCTGGCGCTTCATGTTCGGCCCGGCCCTGGACGACGTCGAGATCGCGCAGATGCGAGCGACCTATCTGAGCGAAACCGGCTTCGCCCGCGCCCGCGAGGCCTACGCCGCCTACATCGATGGCGGCAACGGCTGCCTGCGCATCAAGACGCCCGACGCCGACTTCGACAACTTCATCAACCACTGGCTGCCGCGCCAGGTTTTCTATCACGGCGACGTCAACCGCCTCAGCACCGATCCGCAGACCCGCAACTATCTGCAGGACAACCTGGGCATGGCCTATATCGCGCCGGCCGTCACGCGCGGCGCACTGCTGCGTGCCCTCAGCCAGCAGCACGCCAACGGCTCCATGCCCGACGGCATCCTGCTCATCGAGGGCGCCGAACTGAAGTACATCAACCAGGTGCCGCATACCGACCACTGCGTCTGGCTGCCGGTCTGCCTGCAGGCCTATCTTGACGAGACGGCTGACTTCGCGCTGCTGGATGTTGTGGTCGCTGGCATTGCCGTGGCAGAGCGCTTCGACGCCGCCATGGCCTGGCTGCACAAGGACCGCGACGCACGCGGCCTGAGCTTCATCGCCCAGGGCGACTGGTGCGATCCGATGAATATGGTGGGCTACAAGGGCCGCGGCGTGTCGGGCTGGCTGACGGTAGCCGCCGCGTACGCCATGCGGCTGTGGAGCGGCATCTGCGCCGACGCCGGCCGCGCCGAGCAGGCCACGCGCTGGCAGACCGCTGCCGAAGAACTCAATGCCGCCGCCAACCGCCACCTCTGGGACGGCGACTGGTTCGCCCGCGGCATCACCGACGACGGTGTCGTCTTCGGTGTGAAGGCCGACAAGGAAGGCCGCATCTACCTGAACCCGCAGTCCTGGGCCATGCTCAGCGGCGCGGCCAGCGACCTGCAGCGCGGGAAGATGCTCGCCGCCATCGACGCCCAGCTCGAGACGCCGCATGGCGTGGCGATGTTCAACCCGCCCTACTCCGGCATGCGTGACGACGTCGGCCGCGTGACGCAGAAGCACCCGGGCTCGGCCGAGAACGGCGCCGTCTACAACCACGCCGCCAGCTTCTATGTGCACGCCCTCTACGACGCTGGCGAGAGCGACCGTGCCTTCAGCGCGCTGCGCCGCATGATCCCGGGGCCGGACCAGGGAGACTATCTGCAGCGTGGCCAGTTGCCGGTCTTCATTCCCAACTACTACCGCGGCGCCCATCGCGAATACCCGCGTACGGCGGGTCGCTCCAGCCAGCTCTTCAACACCGGCACGGCGGCCTGGGCCTATCGCTCGGTCATCGAAGGCCTGTGCGGTTTGCGCGGCGATGCCCTGGGCTTGCGAGTGAAGCCGCAACTGCCCTCGGGCTGGAACGAACTCAGCGCCGAACGCGAGTTCCGTGGTGCGCGCTTTCTGCTGAAGGTGCGCCGCACCGGCCAGCACCGCGTGCTGCTGGATGGCCAGCCACTGGCCGATGGCCTGGTGCGCGATATCGAAGCCGGCCGCCAGTACCGGCTGGATGTCGAACTAGCTTGAGGCCCGCTTCAGGATCTGGAAGCCCAGGTCCAGATGCGGTTGCTCCACAGTCTGGCCGCGCATCAGCGCCATCAGCATCTGGGCAGCCTGCTCGCCGATCTCGACGCGCGGCGTGGCCACGGTGGTCAGCGGCGGCAGCATCTGGTCGCTGCCCGGCAGGTTGTTGAAGCCCGCCACGGCCACGCGCTCGGGCACGGCCACGCCCAGGCGCAGCGCGGCCAGCAAGGCGCCCTGGGCCAGGTCGTCGTTGCAGAAGAAGATGGCGTCGGTGTCCGGTGCGTCCTTCAGCAGCTTCTCCAGCAGCTCGCCGCCCAGGGCCATGGACGACGGCTCGGGGCTCAGCAGCTTGTGCACCTGGGCACCCAGGCCGGCCTGCTGCATGGCCAGCTCATAGCCCTCGCCGCGCTGCAGGGTGCGCGGGTCGAGCTGGGCCGCCACATAGCTCACGTTGCGCCGGCCGCTGTCGAGCAAATGCTGGGTGATGGCCCGGCCGGCGTCGCGCTGCGAGAAGCCGACGCTGTAGCTGCCGGGCTCCGAGGCCAGTTCCATCACATGCACGCAGGGCACGCCGCTGCCGTGGATGAGGGCGGCCGCCGCGGGGCTGCGGTCCAGTCCCGTGACGATGAGCCCCGCCGGGCGATGCGCCAGGAAGCTGCGCAGCACCGCTTCTTCCTCGGCCGGGTCGTAGTGAGTGACGCCAATCAGAGTTTGGAAGCCCGCCAACATCAACTGACGCTGCAGCGCGTCCAGCAGCTCGACGAACAGCGTGTTGCTGAGCTTGGGAATGAGCACCGCCACATGGGAGCTGCGCGCCGAAGCCAGGGCCCGCGCGGCCGGGTCGGGCACATAGCCCAGCGCGGTCGCTGCAGCCCGCACGCGTTCGCAGAGCTCGGCCGCCACGGCACGCTCGCCGCGCAGGGCGCGGGACACCGTGATGGGGCTGACGCCGGCCTCGCGGGCCACGTCCGCCAGGGTCACGCGGCCGGTGGCGCGGGGACGGCGGGTGGGTTCCTCGGAGGTCGGGTTGGCACTGGGCATGGCTACATGTTATCCCCCATATCAAGCCTCTCATTCGACGTCTAGGATAGCGCAATCCACCCATGAGATATTTGCCGGACAGGCATGTGTTTGCGGCGGTGGATGCTTGTTGTCTCACGGACCTGGGGGGGAGCCATCTCCCCCCTTTTTTAGACCGATTGGACAGCGCTATCCAGATTTGAGTTGTTCCCACCCACCGGCCCTGACCAGAGCCGTCTGACGACAAGCAGCGGATCACGCTGCAACAACAGGAGACTTTCATGCACAAGCCCGGCCACAAGACCCTGATCCACCTCGCCGCCCTGGGTGCCTGCGCCGGCCTGGCGCTGTCAGCCCACGCGCAAGCCGCTGACGCGACCACGCCGCCGGCTGCCGGCCAGCAGAACGCGCCCGCAAGCAGCGACAGCAATGTGTTGAACACGGTTGTCGTCACCGGCTCGCGCATCTCGCAGCGCGGCTTCACCCAGCCCACGCCCACCACGACTCTGACGGCGGTCGACCTGGAGAAGTCCGCCCAGCCCAATCTCTTCAACACGCTGATCGAGCTGCCCGCGCTGCAAGGCAGCACGGGTCGCACCACCTCCACCTTCAGTACCAGCAGCGGCGTGCAGGGCCTCAGCTCCCTGAGCCTGCGCGGCCTCAGCCCCATCCGCACGCTGACCCTGCTGGACGGCCAGCGCGTCGTGGCCGCCAACGTCACGGGCGTGACCGACGTGAGCCAGTTTCCGCAACTGCTCATCACGCAGGTGGACGTGGTGACCGGCGGCGCCGGTGCCTCCTATGGTTCCGACGCGGTGGGCGGCGTCGTCAACTTCATCACCGACAAGCGCTTCACCGGCTTCAAGGCCAACCTCGAAGGCGGCCAGACCAACTACGGCGACGACAAGAACGGCACCCTGCAAGCCGCCTGGGGCCGCAGCTTCCTCGACGACCGCGCCCACCTGATCGTCAGCGCCGAGTACGTGCGCGAAAAGGGCGTGCCCTCGCCCCGCTTCGGTGGCGCCGGCGCCAATGGCCGCACCTGGTTCCAGAACCCGGCCTTCCAGGTGCGCTCGCTCGGCAGCACGACCGACGGCAAGCCCCAGATCTACGACATCCGCAACGCCCAGCAGTTCCAGTACGCCAAGTACGGCCTGATCACCAACGGCCCGCTGCAGGGCACGGCCTTCGGCAAGGACGGCGTGCCCTACAAGTTCAACTATGGCTCCAACGGCGTGCCAACCGGCACCGGCGCCGTCACCGGCTGCATCACGCCTTTCTGCGTGGGCGGTGACCTGGCCGGCACCGTCGGCGGCGGCACCTCCATGGGCATGGACCTCAAGCGGGAAGTCTTCTACACGCGCGGCAGCTTCGACATCAGCGACAACGCCGAGGTCTATTTCACCGTCAATCTCGCCAAGGTCGATGCGCGCTTCAACCCCAACCCCGGTGCCGCCAAGAACGACAACCTGACGATCCAGTGCGACAACCCCTACCTGCCGGCATCCATCCAGCAGGCCTGCGTTGCCAACCACATCACCAGCTTCAAGTACGGTACGGCCAACGGCAATCTGGAAAAGGACATCGAGGTCAACCCGGTGCGCGAGCAGAAGCGCTTCGTCATCGGCAGCAACGGCAAGTTCGACCTCGGCGGCAGCAGCTGGACCTATGACGGCTACTTCGAGCACGGCATCAACGACATCGAGATCGATGTCTCCAACATGATGCTGAACCCGCGCTACAACGCCGCCATCGACGCGGTGCGCAACTCGTCTGGCCAGATCGTCTGCCGCAGTGCCGCCGCCGTGGCGTCCGGCTGCGTGCCGCTCAACATCATTGGCGACGTCAAGCAGGACCCGGCCGCCCTGGCCTACGTCTTCCCCGCCAACGGCCCGCGCCAGCTTTCGCGCCAGCGCCAGACGGTGGCCAGCTTCAGCGTCAACGGCCAGCCTTTCTCCAACTGGGCCGGCCCCGTGGCCGTCGCGTTCGGCGCCGAGGCGCGCAAGGAAGGCTATTGGGTCACTGGCGACCCCTACGGCAATGGCGTCTACCCCACCACGCCCAACACCACCGCCTACCCAGCCGATCCGGTGCTGAACACCACCGTGGGCAACAACTGGTTTGCCGGCAACTACCACGCGGCCTCGGGTGCCTACAACGTCAAGGAAGGTTTCGTCGAGTTGAACGCCCCGCTGTTCAAGTCCGCGAGCTTGGGCGACGCCAACCTCAACATCGCCGGCCGCCACACCCAGTACAGCACCGCCGGCGGCATCAACAGCTGGAAGGTCGGCTCGACCTGGAAGACCGGCATCGACGGCCTGCGCCTGCGTGCCGTCGCCTCGCGCGACGTGCGCGCCCCCAACCTCTCGGAGCTCTACGCCGCGCCCGTGGTCATCAACCAGAACGTCAACTACCAGGGCAGCACCTTCACGGCTCAGCAGCGCACCGTCGGCAACACCGCCCTGCGCCCGGAACTGGCCAACAACAAGGTCGTCGGCATGACGCTGAGCCAGCCCAGCTGGGCGCCTGGCTTCAGCGCCTCCGTCGACTACTTCGACATCAAGGTCAAGGACGTGATCTCCACGTTCACCATCCAGCAGGAAGTCGATCTCTGCGTCGCCGGCAACCAGGTGTTCTGCGCCGCCATGGACCTCGTCAGCCCGACGAAGTTCGTGACCCTGCAGGCCTTCAACCTCGCCAAGCTGCGCAACAAGGGCGTGGACATGGAGGCGCTCTACCGCTTCAACCTCGCCGGCATCAACCTGCCCGGCAAGCTCACGCTGCGCGGCCTGGCGACCTACACCAAGAGCTTCCTGACGGACTCCGGCGTCGTCGGCACCATCCCGGCCGAAAGCGCGGGCGTCAACCTCGGCAACACGCCGAAGTGGAAGACCCAGTTCTCGCAGACCTGGGACTCAGACGTCGTCAGCTTCTCCATCAGCCAGCGCTGGATCAGCGACGGTGTCTACAGCAATGAATACATCGAGTGCCAGAGCGGCTGCCCGGTCTCGACCTCGATCCACCAGACCATCGACAACAACAAGATGAAGGGCGCCCTCTACTGGGATCTGGGCGGCACCTACAAGCTCAACAAGAACGTCAGCCTGTACGTGAAGGTCGACAACGTCACCGACGTCGCGCCGCCCGCCGCCCCGTCCACCAACACCAGCTACGGCGTCAACCCCGCGCTGTTCGACGTGCTGGGCCGCCAGTACCGCGTGGGCGCCCGCATGACGTTCTGACCGGCGGCGTCCTACAGCGCTGGCCAGCGCCTGCCGCCAGACTCGGCGCATGCGCTGGCTTGATCCGATACGGCCGCTGGGCCGCGTGCTGCAACTGACCTTGGCCGGCTTCCTGGCCGACCGCGGCCCGCGCATGGGCGCGGCCCTGGCCTACTACACGCTGTTCTCGCTGGCGCCGCTGCTGCTCATCGTCGTGTCGGTGGCCGGCCTGGTCTGGGGTGGCGAGGCGGTGCGCGGCGAGCTCTTCGACCAGCTCGCCGAGCTGCTAGGCCCCAGCGCCGGCTCGACCGTGGAGAGCCTGCTGAAGACAGTCTCCTGGCCAGCCGGCGGCTGGCTCAGCACGGTCGTCGGCCTGGGGCTGATGCTGGTGGGCGCGACGACCATGTTCGCCGAACTGCAGGACGCGCTGGACACCATCTGGCGCGTGCCGACGCGGCCCATTCAGGGCTGGCTGAACTGGCTGCGCGCGCGGCTGCTGAGCTTCGGCCTCATCTTCGGCCTGAGCTTTCTGCTGCTGGTGTCGCTGCTGCTGGACGCCACCATGGCCGCCGCCCAGACCTGGTGGCAGCCCTGGTTCGGCGACTGGCTGCGCGTGGCCGCCATCGCCAACACCGTCTTCAGCCAGGGCCTGGTGGTGGCCATGTTCGCGCTGATCTTCAAGTGGATGCCGCGCGTGCAGGTGGCCTGGCGCGACGTGCTGCTGGGCGCCTTCGTCACGGCCGGCCTGTTCGCCCTGGGGCGCTATGGCATCGGCGCGTATCTGCAGCGCAGCGGTGTCGTCTCGGGCTTCGGCGCGGCGGCCTCGGTGGTGGCCCTGCTGGTGTGGGTGTATTTCTCGGCCCAGATCCTGCTGATCGGCGCCGAGTTCACCTGGGCCTACGCAAGAGTGTTGGGTTCGCGACGGCATTCCGAGTCGGCTGGGGCAAACTTGCGCCCCGACGCCACCTCCTCAGCGACGCGATGACGACCACGACCACCGACGACGGCCTCAAGCTGCATCTCCGCCACTGGCCCGCCGCCGCGCCGTCACGCGGTCAGGTTCTGATCTGCCACGGCCTGGGCGAACACATCGAGCGCTATGCCCATGTCGCCGCGGCACTGAATGCGACCGGCTGGGACGTGCACGGCTGGGACCATCGTGGCCACGGCCACAGCGAGGGCCGCAAGGGCGACATCCCCGACCACGACGCCCTGCTGCGAGACACCGCGCGAGTCATCGACGCGGTGCGCCAACCCGGCAGACGCTTCGTGCTGCTGGGCCACAGCATGGGCGGCCTGATCGCCGCCCGCTTCGCGGCCGAGGCGCTGACAGGCAAGCCGGCCGCCTGGAGCCGGCCGCTGGACGGCCTGGTGCTGTCGTCGCCGGCACTCGATCCGGGCCTGTCCGGTATCCAGAAGGCACTGCTGGCCGTCGCCAGCGCCCTCTTCCCGGGCCTGGCCGTCAGCAACGGCCTCAAGCCCGAATGGATCAGCCGCGACACCGCCGTCGTGAAGGCCTATGCAAGCGACCCGCTGGTGCACGACCGCATCACGGCGCGGCTGACGCGCTTCATCGTCGACGGTGGTGCCCGCGCCATCGGCGACGCGCCGCGCTGGAAGCTGCCGACGCTGCTGATGTGGGCCGACGCCGACCGCTGCGTGGCGCCGCGCGGCAGCGAGGCCTTTGCGGCCGCGGCCCCCGCGAATGTCGTCGCCACCAGGCCCTGGCCCGGTCTCTTCCACGAGATCTTCAACGAGCCCGAGAAGGCTCAGGTGCTGGCGACGCTCACCGACTGGCTGAACGCGTGAGGGCGTCAAGGCGGTCGACGATCAGCTCCAGCCTCAACAGCGGGTTGTCCATCGCCATCAAGCGCTGACGCGCCTCCAGCGGCATGGGCAGCAGTTCGGCCCAGCGGTTGGACAACCAGCCGGCGTCTTCCCAGCGATACGGCGGCTGGATGGGCAGGTCCTGGGCCTGGCCCCTGGCCTGCCAGCCGGCCAGCAGCTCCTGCAGCTGGCGCGCGCACAGGCTCAGATCCTCAGGCACGGCCACCGTCGCGTCGTCGGGCAGCAGCTCCAGTTGGCCGACCCACAGCCCATGGCTGAGGCAGCGCCGCTCCCGCACGCGAAAGCGCTGGACGCCGAGGGTGCGGATCTCTATCAAGCCTGGCTGGTCGCGCTTGAAGGCCGTGATGCGGGCCAGCGTGCCGACGTCATGGAAGGCTTCGGTCTTGAAGCCCCCGCCGTCACGCTGCCTGACCTCCTCGCCCTCGCTCAGCGTGACGACGCCGAAGGGCAGGCCTTGCGCATGGCAGCGCTGCACCATGTCCAGATAGCGCGGCTCGAAGATGCGCAGCGGCAGATGGCCGTCGGGGAACAGCACCGAGCGCAGCGGGAACAGCGGCGTCTCGGCGTCCTGCATGGCTACTTTGTCTTTTCGGCGATGCGCTGGCGCAGGATGGGCAGGATGGCCTGGGCCGCTTCCCGCCCTGCCTGCACGGCGCGCCTGCGGGCCGTGAAGTCGGCGCTTCCGACGCCGTCGAGCTTGGGCCGGATGACGACATCCGCGTCCCTCAGCTCGAACATATTGATGCTGCGGCCCATGATGGAGAAGGTCTGCATCAGCATGCGAAAGGCGTCCCCCGGCGGGTCCTTCTCGGGCGGCGAAGTGATGTCCACCGCCACGACGAGGGTGGCCCCCATCTCCTTGGCGAAGCGCACCGGCACCGGCGACACCAGGCCGCCGTCGACGAACTCGCGCTGGCCGATGCGCACCGGCTGGAAGACGGCCGGCACGGCGCTGGAGGCGCGCACGGCCGTGCCGGTGTCGCCGCTGCGGAACAGGATGGACGAGCCGTCGGACAGGTCGGTGGCGACGATGCCCAGCGGCAGGCCCATCTGCTCGATGTTCTTGCCGGCCGTCTTGTCGCGGATGAAGCGCGCCAGCGCCTCGCCGCGGATCAGGCCACGCAGCGGGAACGACCAGTCGGTGATGGCGCCCTCGTCCATGGTCTCGGCGAGGTGTTGCATCTCCTTGCCGTTCTTGCCCGAGGCATAGAGGGCCGCGACCAGGCTGCCGGCCGACGTGCCGGCGACGAGGTCGACCTTGATGCCGTTTTCCTCGAACACCTGGATGACGCCGATGTGGGCGAAGCCGCGTGCGGCACCGCCGCCCAGAGCCAGGCCGATGCGGGGTGGTTTGGTTGGCGGCTTGACGAACGGGGGCTGCGGATCGGTCGGCGGCGGAGTCACGACGACCGTCGGTGGCTGGGGCGGCAGCGTGGGCACCACGGAGCAGCCCGCGAGAACGGAGACCAGCACGGCCAGGCCGGCACGGCGGAGAAGAGCAGGAGTCATGTCAGGCAAAGGAAGCGGGCGCACGATACCTGAGCTGCTCAACCGAGCTTGTAGCTTTGCAGATGGATGGAGGTCTCGGTGCTGGCAATGCCCTTGATGAGGCGCACCCGCTCCAGCACGTCGGCGAGTTCCTGCAGGCTGGAACTGCGGATCTCGGCCAGCAGGTCCCAGCGGCCATTGGTGTCGAAGAGGCCGGTGATGCCGGGTTCGCCGAGCAACATGGACACGACCTCGCGGGTGCGGTTGCCTTCCACCGTGATGCTCATCCAGGCCGTGATCTCGTCGGGCACCGAGTCGGGCCGCAGGCGCACCGTGTAGCCGGTGATGACGCCGCTGTCCTCCAGCCGGGCAATGCGGTTGGTGACGGTGCCGCGCGAGACCTTGAGCTTGGCCGCCAAGGTGGCGACGCTGGCGCGGGCATCGGTGCGCAGCAGGGCGAGGAGTTGCTGATCGAGAGCGTCCATTTTGATCAATTCGGCAATTTACGCTGTCATTTTGACAAATTGCCCATCATTACATGGCAAGACTTGCGCTTCTGTTTGGCAGGCCACCTCGGAAGAATCGGCTCCAACACCTATCGGAGACCGCCATGACCACCGTCCTCACCACCCAAGACGTCGCCCGCCTCGTGCAGCGGGTGGGACTTCCCGATTTACTGCGACGCCTCGTCGCCAACCTCGAATCCGACTATCTGCGCTGGGCCGAATTCGACAAGACGCCCCGCGTCGCCGCCCATTCGACCGATGGTGTCATCGAGCTGATGCCCATCGCCGACGCCAGCCTCTACAGCTTCAAATACGTCAACGGTCACCCCAAAAACCATCGCTTCGGTCTGCCGACCGTGATGGCTTTTGGCGTGCTTGCCGACGTGGCCACCGGCACCCCGGCCCTGCTGTCCGAGCTGACGCTGACCACGGCCATGCGCACGGCCGCCACCTCGGTCATGGTCGCCAAGCGCCTGGCCCGGCCCGACAGTCGCGTGATGGCGCTGATCGGCAACGGCGCCCAGAGCGAGTTTCAGGCCCTGGCCTTCCACCACCTGCTCGGCATCCGCGAGCTGCGCCTCTACGACATCGACCCCGCAGCCACGGCCAAGCTGGTGCGCCATCTTCAGCAAACGCCGGGCCTGACGCTGACGGTCTGCGCTTCCACCGCCGAAGCGGTCAAGGGCGCCGACATCGTCACCACGGTCACGGCCGACAAGACCAACGCCACCATCCTGACGCCCGACATGATCGAGCCCGGCATGCACATCAACGGCGTCGGCGGCGACTGCCCCGGCAAGACCGAGCTGCACCGCGGCGTGCTGGAGATGGCCCGCGTGATCTGCGAGTTCGAGCCGCAATCGCGCATCGAAGGCGACATGCAGCAGATGCCGGCCGACTTCCCCGTCACCGAGTTCTGGCGCGTGCTGGCCGGCGAGGCCGCAGGCCGCGAGTCGTCGGGCCAGGTCACCGTGTTCGACTCGGTCGGCTTCGCGCTCGAGGACTTCTCCGCCCTGCGCCTGCTGCGCGAACTCAGCCAGCAACTGGGCCTGGGCTCGCCGCTGGACCTGATCCCGAACATGGCCGACCCCAAGGACCTGTTCGGTGAGCTGCACCTCAGCGGCCAGCTTCAGGCCGCCTGATCAGGGCAGATAGGCCGTCAGGTCGACGACGTCGATCATGGGCGGCTGCATGAAGCGCTCGGCATAGGCGCGGCAGACGCCCGAGCTCAGGAAGAGCTCGAACAGCGCCGGGTCGAGATGGCCCTCGCCCACCATGCGCCGCATGATGGTCAGCGCCTCCGACAGGCGCTTGCCCGGCTTGTAGGGCCGGTCGTCGGCCGTCAGCGCCTCGAAGACATCGGCAATCGCCATCATGCGGGCCTGCGGGCTCATCTGCTCGCCCGTCAGGCCGCGTGGGTAGCCCTTGCCGTCCATGCGCTCGTGGTGGCCGCCCGCGATCTCGGGCACCTCGCGCAGATGCTTGGGAAAAGGCAGTTCCTGCAGCATCTTCAGCGTCTGCACGATGTGGTCGTTGATCTTGTAGCGCTCCTCCTCCGTCAGCGTGCCGCGCGAGATCGCGAGGTTGTGCAGTTCGCCGCGGTGGTAGAGATGCTCGGGCTGGCTGAGTTTGAAACCCCAGCGGTTGTCGCCGCCCAGCTTCTCCTCGGGGGGCCGCGCCAGGATGTGCTCGGGCCGGTCCTGCAGCAGTCGCTCGGTCGCCGGCAGCGGCGGGCGCGGCTTGGGCTGGCGGCGCAGTTCCTCGATGGACAGGCCCAGGCTGTCGTCCAGCGTACGCGACCAGCGCTTCTCGCCAATGCGCCGCAGCCGCGCCACGGCCTCGGCATCCAGGGCTTCACCGCCGACATTGCTGGCCGCGACGAAGGCGTAGTCGGCATCCAGATCCGCCAGCCCGCCTTCGGCCGCAGCCCGCGCACGCTGCGTGCCCGCCTCGCCCAGTTCGGCCTCCAGCTTCTCGATCAACACGTCGCGCTTGAGCACTTCGAAGCGCGCGCGGATCTCGTGGACGCGGTTGTAGATGGTCTCCAGCTTGGTGGCCTTGTCCACGACGTATTCCGGCGTCGTGACCTTGCCGCAGTCATGCAGCCAGGCGGCGATGTGCAAGGCCTCCCATTGGTCGGCATCCATGCTGAAGCCGGCATACGGACCCTCCCGGGCCTCGCAGGCCGCCTCTGCCAGCATCTTGGTCAGTTCGGGCACGCGCTGGCAATGGGCGCCGGTGTAGGGGCTCTTGGCATCGATCGCGCCGGCCACCAGCTGGATGAAGCTCTCCAGCAACTCCTTGCGGGCCCGCAGCAGCAACTGGTTGTCGATGGCCAGGGCCGCCGTGCCCGACAGCGCGCGCACGAAGGCCACGTGGGCCTCACCCAGGGGCTGGCCCTGGCCGTGGTCAGGCAGCGGGAAGCTCAGCGTCAGCGTGCCTATGGTCTCGTGGCGGCGGTTCTTCAGCGGCAGCGACAGCAGGCGCAGCCGCGCCGTGCCCAGGCCGGAGAACAGTGGCTGATAGGCCGCGAGATGGCTGGGGTCATCCCAGCCCAGCTCGACCTCGATGGCATCGTCGGCGCGCAGCGCCTGCACCGGCGCGCCCAGGCTGTCGGCCACGTCCAGGTCCCAGCTGCGACCCATGTCAGGGGCGAGTTCGCCCAGAAGCCGCGCGGACGCCGGCTCCAGCAGCCGGCCGTCGTCGGACAGCAGATGCACCGCACCGCCGCTGGCGCCCGTCACGGCGATGGTCTCGCGCAGGATCAGGTCCAGCAGGGTGTCGAAGTCGCGCTCGGCGCTCAAGGCAGCGCTGATGTCGAGGAAGCGGCGCAGCGAATGCTTCATCGAGGTCATTGCGATGGCCAGGCGGTCGACCTCGCGGATCAGGCTGCGCTTGGGATCGGGGCCGTCGAACTCGAAGCGCTCGATGGCCTCGGCCTGGCGGGCCAGGTTGCGCAGCGGCCGCGACACGCGGTCGGCCAGCAGGTGCACGAGCGGCAGCAGCAACGCCATCAACCCCAGCGAGATGTAGAAGCTGTGGCGGCGACTCTCGAGCTGGAAGGCTTGCAACTCCTCGCGGGGGGCGGCCATCAGCAGCACCAGCGGCGCGCCGGCCTCCACGGCCCCTTCCAGCGGCAGTGCCTGGCTGACCCATTCGCGGCCGGCGACGGCCTGCACCGGCGTGAGATGACCCGCGTCATCGCGGCGTTGCCACAGCTCGCGCATCAGCGGCGATGCGGCGTAGCCGACGCGAGGCAGGCCCTGGCCTTCCTTCAACGCCGGGCCGCGCTCCCGGCGGGCTTCGGCCAGCATCTCGCCGTCCTCGGTCGCGATCAGCAGTTCGGCCGAGCGGCTGATCTGCGGCTTGCTCAACATCTCGCCCAGGGCCTTCAGGCTGACGTCGGCGCCGACGATGGCGCCGCCATGCGCCTGGGCCAGGGTCACGCCGGGCTCGCCGGTCGTGAAAAAGCGGTAGGGCGCCGACTGCACCAGCTTGCCCTGGCCCGCCTGGCTGGCCAGCGCAAACCAGGGCCGGGTGCGGGGGTCGAAGTCGTACTCGGCGCGGTCGCGCAGCTGCAGCTCGCGCAGCTCGGCGTCGTAGAAACGGTAGCTGCCCCGCGGCGCGGCGCCGCCATCGCGGTTCACGCTCTGCAGGCCGAAGGCGGCCTCGGCGGGTGCATCCATGCGCTTGCGCGTCGCGGCGTCGCTGAGGCGGCGCAGCAGCACGAAGGAGCCGCCGGTCGTGCCGGCATAGACGGCCGACACCGAGGTGTTGACGCGCAGGGCCGCGGCCATCTGCGGCAGAGCGGCCAGGCGCTCGGCCTCGGTGCCGGCGCGACCGAGAGCACCGGTCGCCAGCAAGGCCACGCTGACCCGCGCGGGCCTCAGCTCGGTCTCCACCGCCGCGGCCGCCTCGCGGCCGATGCGCTTGGCCGCCGCACCCGCCTGCTGCAGCATCAGAGAATCGCTGCGCGAGCGCTCGTACAGCAGCAGCACGCCGTACACCAGGGCCACCAGGCCCACCATCAGGAAGCTCAGCGTGATGTAAAGCGTCTTGGGTTTGATGAGCGGCATGGGTCCCAGAGGCAGCGGCGTTGCACCAGTATCACCGTGCCGCGACGAACTTGCCCGGTGTTACGACACGCTAAGGTCACTGCGGGGCGGTCCGTCGCCAAGGGGTGTCCAAGTCCTACAAGTGGGGTTTCTCGAGGCCTTGAGGATGACGCCAGCGACGCATCCCGTCGCCTGTCGCCGCAGCCGCCCACCCGGTGGCCGCGCTCCGATGCCTGAAGTCCTAGGAAGAGAGAAGTTCCCCATGAGAAAGATTGCCATCAGCCTTGCCGCCCTCGCCCTGGTCGCCACCGCCCAGGCCCAAACCTCACGACCGAGCGGCAACACCAACGCCGCCGGCACCTACGGCCTGCTGTCCCTGGGTCAGAGCCACCTGAACACGGATTGCACGGGACCGAATGCCTGCGACCGCAACGCCCTGGGGGGCAAGGCCGTGTTCGGCTACGCCTTCGGCGATGGCCTGTCGCTGGAAGGCGGCTACACCAGCTTCGGCAAGTTCCGCGCGTCCCGGGGCCCGCTGGGCCTGAGCGCCCGGCCCGATGCCCTGCACTTCGGCGGCGCCTACTCGGCGAACTTGACGCCGGACTGGGGTGTCGTCGGCCGCGTGGGTGTGGCCCGCGTACGCACCCGGCTCGATGCCGACGCCGGCACGCTCGGCGGTGCCTCGGACAGCGAGAGCAAGACCCAACCCATCGTCGGCGTCGGCGTCAACTACGCGCTGAACCCCTCGACCCGCGTCGAGCTCGGCGTGGACACGACGCGCGCCCACTACCTGGGCGAGCGCCACAACGTGCGCATGGTGTCGCTGGGCGCCCGCATGGCCTTCTGACCCCGCCTTGCCGCAACGAGGAGGGCCGCCGCGGGCGGCCCTTCCTACACTCGCGGCATGAACTACGCCCCGCTGATCAAGGAACTGGGCCGCGGCGCCCGGGGAGCGCGCGACCTGAGCCGCGAGCAGGCCGAACAACTCTTCGGCGAGATGCTGGACGGCCAGGTGCCCGACATGGAGCTGGGCGCCATGCTGATCGCCCTGCGCGTGAAGGGCGAGAGCGCCGACGAGGTGGCAGGCTTCCTGGCCGCCATGCAGGCGCGTACCGCCCCCCTGGCCGCGCCCGCCGGTCCGCGCACCGTGCTGCTGCCCAGCTTCAACGGGGCCCGCAAGCAGGCCAACCTGATGCCGCTCGTTGCCCAGCTGCTGGCCCGCGAAGGCGTGCCGGTGCTGATCTTTGGGCGGCACGACTTCGACAGCCGTCACAGCCCCTTCGAACTGCTGGACGCCCTCGGCCTGTCCGCCAGCCCCTCCTTGGCCGATGCCGAAGCGCGGCTGGCAAGCGACAGACTCGCCGTCCTGCCTTTGCAGATGCTCAACCCTGGCTTGAACGCGCTGATGGCCCTGCGCCCCCGCCTGGGCGTGCGCAACAGCGCCCACAGCCTGGCCAAGCTGCTCGACCCCTTCCCCGCCGGCCGCGGCGTGCGGGTGGTGGCGGTGACGCACCCGGAGTACCTGGACAGCATGGGCCATGCCCTGCCCGCCCTGACGACCGTCCCCGGAGGCGGCGGCCGGGCCCTGCTGATGCGCGCCAGCGAGGGCGAGGCCTATGCCCATCTGCGCCGCAAGGCCCATCTGATCGGCTTCCAGGACGGCCAGGCCGCGCCGTTGCACCCGGCCGACACCGCCGACCTGGACTGGCCGCTGTCGGCGGCCTGCGCGCCGGCCGAGAACGCCGCCCTGATCCGCGCCATGCTGGATGGCACCGAAACGGTGCCTCCTCGCATCACCGAGCAGGTCGCCGCCCTGCGGCTTCTGGCCACAAACTGAGGTTGCTTATTCGCCTCAGGCATATAGCGCTAAGAATTAAATAGTTCTGCGGCACTGCAACATTCCCTAGAGTCGCGCCCTCGGGTGGCATGGGGCCGCTCCTGGAGTGCGTGTGCTGGACGGAATTGCGATTGCGAGCGGATTGGGCGTCGGCCTCATCGTCGGGATTACCGGCGTGGGTGGCGGCTCGCTGATGACGCCGCTGCTGCTGTCCGTCTTCAGGCTGAGCCCGGCGGTCGCCATCGGCACCGACCTGTGGTTCGCCTCCCTGACCAAGATGAGCGGCTCGGTGGCCCATGCCCGCCACGGCCACGTGAACTGGGCCATCGTGCGCCGCATGCTGATGGGCTCCATCCCGGCCTCCATCGCCACCATCGCGCTGATGCACCAGACCGGCGTCACCAAGGGCTGGGCCTCGGCGCTGACCTTCTCCCTGGGCATCGCCCTGCTGCTGACGGCCGTCGTCGTCGCCTTCAAGCAGAGCTGGCAGCCCCTGGGCCTGAAACTGGAACGCTGGATTCCCGAGTCGCGCAAGCCCATGCTGATGGTGGCCCTGGGCCTGCTGCTGGGCGTGCTGGTGTCGCTGTCGTCCATCGGCGCCGGCGCCATCGGCGCGACGCTGATCCTGCTGATCTATCCCCGCATGAAGGCCCGCGACATCGTCGGCACCGACATTGCCCATGCGGTTCCGTTGACGCTGGTGGCCGGCATCGGCCACGCCAGCCTCGGCAACGTGAACTGGGAACTGCTCGTGTCCCTGCTCATCGGCTCTTTACCCGGCATCTGGCTGGGCGCCCAATTGACCCGCCGGCTTCCCGACGGCGTCGTGCGCAGCCTGCTCTGCGTCTCCCTTCTGATGGCCGGCTGGAAGGTCATCCACTAATCATGTATCGCTACACCGACTTCGACCGCCGCTTCGTCCACGCCCGCGCCGCCCAGTACCGCGACCAGCTCGAACGCCATCTGGCCGGCCAGCTCAGCACCGACGACTTCCGTGCCCTGCGCCTGCAGAACGGCTGGTACATCCAGCGCCATGCGCCCATGCTGCGCGTGGCCGTGCCCTATGGCGAGCTGTCCTCGCGCCAGCTGCGCCAGCTGGCCAGGATCGCCCGCGAGTACGACCGTCAACCTGACGGCCCCTTTGCCGGCCAGGGCGGCTATGGCCACTTCACGACGCGCCAGAACCTGCAATACAACTGGATCCCGCTGAAGGACAGTGCCACGGTCATGGAGCTGCTGGCCGACGTCGACATGCACGGCATCCAGACCAGCGGCAACTGCATCCGCAACATCACCAGCGACGCCTTCGTCGGCATCGCGCCGGATGAGGTCGTCGATGCGCGCCCCTATGCCGAGATCCTGCGCCAGTGGAGCACCCTGCACCCCGAGTTCGCCCACCTGCCACGCAAGTTCAAGATCGCCGTTTCAGGGGCCAAGGAAGACCGCGCGGCCATCGGCTGGCATGACATCGGCCTGCAGCTGAAGAAGAACGCGGCCGGCGACGTCGGCTTCCAGGTCTTCGTCGGTGGCGGCATGGGCCGCACGCCCATCCCGGGCGTCGAGATCAACGCCTTCGTGCCCTGGCAGCAGATCCTCGTCTACATCGAGGCCATCGTGCGCTGCTACAACCTCGCCGGCCGCCGCGACAACCTCTACAAGGCCCGCATCAAGATCCTCGTCAAGGCCGAGGGCCAGAAGTTCTTCGACGCCGTCAACGAGGAGTTCTCCCGCATCCTGGCCGACGACCCGGCCGGCCACGAGCAGATCATTCCCCAGGCCGAGCTGGACCGCGTGGCGGCGAGCTTTGTCGATCCGGACGGTGTCACGCCCCTTGCCGAGCCCGCGCTCGACAGCAGCGACCCGGCCTTCGCCCGATGGATGCAGCGCAACGTCGACGGCCACCGCGTCGCCGGCTACCGCGCTGTCACGCTCAGCCTCAAGCGCGTCGGCATTGCGCCGGGCGACACCAGCGCCGACGTGATGGACACGGCCGCGGCTCTCGCCGATCAGTTCAGCCACGGCGAACTGCGCGTCAGCCACCGCCAGAACCTGGTGCTGCCCTGGGTCAAGGCGGCTGACCTGCCCGAGCTCTTCCAGGCCGCCCGCGCCGCCGGCTTCGCCACGCCCAACGCCCGCCTGCTGACCGACCAGATCGCGTGCCCCGGCGGCGACTTCTGCGCCCTGGCCAATGCCCGCTCCCTGCCGCTGGCGGCCGAGATCGCCGAGCGCTACCAGGACCAGGACGAGCTCGAGGAACTCGGCGAGATCGACCTGCACATCAGCGGCTGCATCAACTCCTGCGGACACCACCACAGCGGCCACATCGGCATCCTCGGCGTCGACAAGGACGGGGCCGAGTGGTACCAGCTGACCCTGGGCGGCAGCGACGGTACGGTGCTGTCCGGCACCACCGTGCCGGGCAAGGTCATCGGCCCGAGCTTTGCCGCCGACGAGATCGCTGACGCCATCGACGCTGTCATCGAGACCTTCAAGCGCGAGCGCGCCGCCGGTGAGCACTTCATCGACGCCGTGCGCCGCCTCGGCCTCGACCCGTTCAAGACTGCCGCGAATGCCGTTCGCGTTTCCACCGCGAAGGCCTGACCCGTCATGAAGTTCATCAACGCCACCACCTGCCCCTGGCAACACGCCGTCGGCGAGGACGGCCCCAAGCCCGATCCCGATCCGGCGCCCTACCGCCTGCTGACGCTGGAGCAATGGCATGCCGTCAAGGACCATTGGGCCCATGACGTCAAGGTCGCCATCGAGTTCCCCAACGACGTCGACATCCGCGAGCTGGCGCCCGACCTGCACCGCATCGCCCTGGTCGTGCTCGAGTTCCCGAAGTGGACCGACGGCCGCGCCTACAGCCAGGCCCATCTGCTGCGCATCCGTCTGAAGTTCCAGGGCGCCATCCGCGCCCGCGGCGAAGTGCTGGTGGACATGATGCAGCTGCTGGCCCGCACCGGCTTCGACGAGGTCATCCTGCGCGGTGGCCAGTCCGAGGCCTTAGCCCAGAAGGCGCTGGACCTGTTCGAGCCGGTCGGTTTCTATCAGGGCGATGTGGCCGAGACCCGTCCCTGGTTCCTCAGGAGTGCCGCGTGAGCGACGAAGTCAGCGCCCTGCCCTGGGCCGCCGCGCCCGCGGTAGGCAATGCCATCGGCCTCTACGCCAAGTGGACGCCGGCCCTGGACGCCAAGATCGAGGCCGCCCTGCAGCGCCTGCGCGACGCCAGCATCGAGCATGGCGACGGCCTGGTGCAGAGCAGCAGCCTGGGCGTGGAAGACATGGTCATCACCGACCTGATCGCCCGCACCCAGCTGCCCATCGCCCTCTCGACGCTGGACACCGGCAAGCTCCACCCCGAGACCCTGGGCCTGATCCCGCAGATCAAGGCCCGCTATGGCTTCGAGGTCGAGGTCTTCAAGCCGGTCGCCGACGCCGTCATCCAGTTCGTCCGCAAGGAGGGCGAGGAGGCGATGTACAAGAGCATCGAGCTGCGCAAGGCCTGCTGCGGCCTGCGCAAGATGGAGCCCCTGGGTCGCATGCTGAAGGGCCGTTCGGCCTGGATCACGGGCCTGCGCCGCGAGCAGTCCGGCGCGCGCGGTGACGTCGCGTTTGATGAAGACGATGGCAATGGCCGCCGCAAGATCAGCCCCATCGCCGACTGGACCTGGGCCGAGGTCTGGGCCTATGTAGAAAAATACGCGGTTCCGTACAACCCGCTGCATGACCAGTTCATGCCCTCGATCGGCTGCGCTCCCTGCACGCGCGCCATCGCGGTGGGTGAAGACTTCAGAGCCGGCCGCTGGTGGTGGGAAGACTCCACCAAGGAATGCGGCCTGCACGCCAAATCATGATTGCTGCTGTGAAACCCGAACAACTCATCGCCGACGTCGACCACGCCCATCTGGATGCGCTGGAAGAGGAAGCCATCTTCATCCTGCGCGAGGTGGCGGCCAGCTTCGAGCGCCCCGCCCTGCTCTTCTCCGGCGGCAAGGACTCCTGCGTCGTGCTGCGCCTGGCCGAGAAGGCCTTCAAGATGAAGAACGCGGCCCACCCGAGTGGCTACTCGGGCCAGCTGCCCTTCCCGCTGGTGCACATCGACACCGGCCACAACTTCCCCGAGGTCATCACCTTCCGCGACCAGCGTGTGGCGGACATGGGCGAGCGCCTGGTGGTGGGTCACCTGGAAGACAGCATGGCCAAGGGCACCATCCGCCTGAGCCACCCACTGGAAAGCCGCAACGGCCACCAGACAGTGACGCTGCTGGAGACCATCGAGGAACACAAGTTCGACTGCCTGATCGGCGGCGCCCGCCGCGACGAGGAGAAGGCGCGCGCCAAGGAGCGCATCTTCAGCCACCGCGACAGCTTCGGCCAATGGCAGCCCAAGGAGCAGCGCCCCGAGCTGTGGACGCTGTTCAACACGCGCATCCGCCCGGGCGAGCATTTCCGCTGCTTCCCCATCAGCAACTGGACCGAGCTGGACGTCTGGCTCTACATCGCCCGCGAGAACATCCCGCTGCCGCAGATGTACTACGCGCACGAGCGCCAGGTCATCCGCCGCAAGGGCCTGCTGGTGCCGCTGACTGAAGTCACGCCGCCGGAAGAAGGCGAGACCGTCGAGACCGCCACCGTGCGTTTCCGCACCGTCGGCGACATGACCTGCACCTGCCCGGTCGAGAGCCCCGCCGCCAACGCCAGCGAGGTCGTGGCCGAGACACTGACCGTCACCGTCAGCGAACGCGGCGCCACCCGCATGGACGACCGCACCAGTGAAGCTTCCATGGAGAAGCGCAAGAAGGAAGGGTATTTCTGATGAAGGCGCTGCGATTCCTCACCGCGGGTTCCGTCGACGACGGCAAGTCCACGCTGATCGGCCGCCTGCTGTTCGACGGCCAGGCCATCCTCGCCGACCAGCTCGACACGCTGGAGCGCCGCGCCGCCGGCCGCCCCATCGACCTGAGCCTGCTGACCGACGGCCTCGAAGCCGAGCGTGAGCAGGGCATCACCATCGACGTGGCCTACCGCTACTTCGCCACCAAGACGCGCAAGTTCATCATTGCCGACGCACCCGGCCATGAGCAGTACACCCGCAACATGGTCACGGCCGCGGCCGGCTCCGACGCCGCCGTCGTGCTGGTGGACATCACCAAGCTGGACCTGACCCAGGACGACGTGCCGCTGCTGCCGCAGACGCGCCGCCACTCCCTGCTGGCCCAGCTGCTGCGCGTGCCCAGCATCGTCTTCGCCATCAACAAGATCGACGCGCTGGACGACGCCGGCGCCGGCTTCGCCAAGGTCAAGGCGGCCCTGGACAAGTTCGCCGCCGCCGCTGGCCTGAACGTGGCCGCCACCGTGCCCGTCAGCGCCCTGCGCGGCGACAACGTCACCCAGCCGCTGGACGCGCCGTGGTGGAACGGCGAGAGCCTGCTGCAGGTGCTGGAGCGCCTGCCCACGTTGAGCGAGCGCGCCGACGCGCCGTTGAGCCTGCCCGTGCAATACGTGCAGAAGGACGCCTACCAGTCCAAGGGCACCGGCGTGCAGCCGCGCGTGCTGTGGGGCCGCATTGCCCACGGCGCCGTCAAAGCCGGCGACACCATCGAGGTGCTGCCGTCCAGGCAGACGGCCGTCGTGTCCGAGGTGCGCCTGGCCGGCGAGACCGTGCCCAGCGCCGAAGCCGGCGACTCGGCCGGCCTGGTGCTGGACCGCCAGCTGGATGTCAGCCGCGGCGACTGGATCGTCACGCCCGGCTCGGCCTCGCAGACCAAGACCTTCCCGGCCACCCTGGCCTGGCTGGACACCGAAGCCGCCAAGCCCGGCCGCAAATACTGGGTGCGCCATGGCAACCGCTGGGTGCAGGCGCGCATCTCGGCCATCGATTCGGTGCTGGACATCAACACCCTGCAGCCCCAGGACGCCCACGAGCTGCCCGTCAACACCATCGGCCGCGTGCAGATGGAAGTGCAGCACGAGCTGCCGGTCGAGCCCTTCAAGGACAACCGCGTCGGCGGCGCCATGATCGTCGTCGACCCCGCCAGCCACCGCACCAGCGGCGCCCTGCTGGTGGACGTCCAGCCCACCCCAGCGGCGGAAGAGGCTTGGTAATCATGGGCAAAGTGATCTTCGTCAGCGCCGGCCCTGGCGCCGCCGACCTGATCACGCTGCGCGGCGCGCGGGCGCTGTCGCAGGCCGACGTCGTGCTCGCCGATGCGCTGGCGGACCCGGCCCTGCGCGAACTCGCGCCCAACGCCCGCTGGATCTCGGTCGGCAAGCGCGGCTTCGAGCATTCGGCCAAGCAGACCGAAATCAACGCCCTGCTGGTCAAGGCGGCCCAGGAAAACGCCCTCGTCGTGCGCCTCAAGGGCGGTGACGCCAGCGTCTTCGGCCGCCTGGAAGAAGAGCTGATCGCCCTGGCCGAGGCCGGCATCGAAAGCGTTGTCGTCCCCGGCGTCACGGCGGCCCCGGCCGCCGCGGCCCAGGCCCAGCGCCCGCTGACCCGCCGCGGCCGCGGCCGCAGCGTCAGCCTGACGACGGCGATGACCGAAGCCGGGGAACTGCGCGCCGCACGCTCGGCCGACACCGAAGTCTTCTACATGGCCGGCCGCCAGCTGGCCGCCCTCGGCCGCCAGTTGCTGGCCGCCGGCTGGGCGCCGGAAACCCCCGCCCTGGTCGTCAGCCGTGCCGGCTGTGCGGACGCCCTCACCAGCGAGCACGCCCTGGCCGACCTGGCCCGTGCCGCCCTGCTGCACCGCGGCCGCCCCACCGTCGTCACCGTGGGGACAGGCGCAAGTCTTGTCGGAGATCAGGATCAGGTGGGATCGGTCTCCAATAAAATCGCTGTTTCGCCCGAAATCCCCGTGACGAAGGCGCCCCTCACTGCCAAGAGCTGAACATGACCCACGTCGTCACCGAATCCTGCATCCGCTGCAAGTACACCGACTGCGTCGA
>CBHWBD010000058.1:0-26079 GCA_966111775.1 uncultured Comamonadaceae bacterium
GTTGAGCCACTTGTAGTTGCGCGGCCCGCCGACATAGTCGAAGTGGTAGTAGACGCCGTAGCCCCCCTTGCGCTTGGCGTCGGTTGTCGGCAGCCGGCGGATCTGGCCCCAGTTGTCGTCGCAGAACAGCAGCAGCACGTCGTCGGGCACCTGCATGCCCTTGTCGTGATAGTCCTGCACCTCCTTGTAGAGGGCCCACATCTGCGGCGTTTCCGATGCCGGCTTGCGCGTCACGTCGGCCAGGATCTGGCGCTGGTCCTTGACGATGCCTTCGAGCAGGCTGATGGCCGTGCCCTCGCTCATGGGCTCGTCGCCATCGCCGCGCATGCCGACGGTGACGAGGCTGTCGAAGGCGCCGCCATCGGGCCGGCCCATCATGCGCTGGGCGCCACCACGCCAGAACTCGCGCAGCTTCTCGCCGTTCTTGGCGTAGTCCCACGCCCCACCCTTGGCCCGTGCCCACTCATCGTGGGCACGCATCATGGGCTCGTGGTGGGAGGTGCCCATGACGATGCCCATCTCATCGGCCAGGGCCATGTTCCTCGAGTCGTCGGCGCCAAAGGCGCGCGGCTGCCACATGGCCGGCCACAGATAGTTGCCGCGCAGGCGCAGGATCAGCTCGAAGACGTGTTCGTAGAAGGCCGCATTGGTGCCGCCGAACCTGGACTGCGCCCAGGTCGACAGCGCTGGTGCCTCGTCGTTGATGAAGATGCCGCGGTACTTGACGCCGGGCTGGTCGCTGCGCGTGCCGGCGGCAAGGAAAACATTGGCCTGCTTGCGCACCGGCACATCGGCCCACCAGGCCCAGGGGCTGACACCGATGCGGGCGGACACGTCGTAGGTGCCGAAGACGGCACCGCGCCGGTCCGCGCCGGCGACGACGAGGGCACGCGCAACGCCCGGCCAAGGCTGGTCGACCACCGTCTGGCGATACGCCTCCCACTGCCCCTTGAGGTCGTCGAGCTTCAGCTTGCGGCGGGCGACGAGGTCATCGAGCACGGCACTGCGGCCCAGCTCGGCGATGACGACAACCTCGCCGCGGGCATCACCGATGCGGTTCAGCAGCGCCGCCGGCTTGCCCGACACGCGCTCCAGGTCGGCCGCAAAATTGCGACTTGCATGCCTGAGCGCTGGATCGGCGCCAGCGTCCACATAGACGGCCGCTGGCTGCCCCGCCTTCACCAGGGCAAGGCCCCGACCGGGGTCGCGCGCGCAGACTGACACCGGCGTGTCGCAGGCCTGGGCAGCCAACGTGTGGCCAACGATCCCCAGCAGGACGAGGAACTTCGCGAGCCGTTGCATGCTTGTTTGTCTCCGCGACGGGCACCGCCGGCCAGCCGCTTTAATGGTTACGCAATCAGAAAGGTTTGCCCTGAGTGCGAAGAATCTGGTTTTGAATTATGGTAGCGCAATCTTTTTGCCTGTCTGCAGGGGTTGACCCGCTGCTGAGACGCCGTATCCATGATCCGCAACCCCGTGCTGCCCGGCTTCAACCCGGACCCAAGCTTCTGCCGCGTCGGTGACGACTTCTACATCGCGACCTCCACCTTCGAGTGGTATCCGGGCGTGCAGATCCACCACTCGCGCGACCTCGTCAACTGGACGCTGGTGGGCCGGCCGCTGAACCGCAAGAGCCAGCTCGACCTGCGCGGCAACCCCGACTCCTGTGGCGTCTGGGCACCCTGCCTGTCGTATGCCGATGGCCAGTTCTGGCTGGTCTACACCGACGTCAAGCGCTTCGAAGGCAACTTCAAGGATGCGCACAACTACATCGTCACGGCACCCAGCATCGAAGGGCCGTGGAGCGACCCTGTCTATGTGAACTCCTCGGGTTTCGATCCGTCGCTCTTCCACGACGACGATGGCCGCAAGTGGTTCCTCAACATGGTCTGGAACCACCGCACCGGCTCCATCGGCGGCCAGCCCAAGGCGCCGGCCTTCGACGGCATCCTGCTGCAGGAATGGGACGCCGAGAAGCGCAAGCTCGTCGGCCCCATCACCAAGATCTACAAGGGCACGTCGCTGGGCCTCGTCGAGGGCCCCCACCTCTTCAAACGCAAGGGCTGGTACTACCTGATCACGGCCGAAGGCGGCACGGGCTACAGCCATGCGGTGACGATGGCGCGCTCACGCCAGCTGCTCGGGCCCTACGAAACCCACCCCAACCAGCATGTCGTCAGCAGCAAGGACGCGCCCGAAGCGCCGCTGCAACGCGCCGGCCACGGGCAGGTCGTCGAACTGATCGACGGCAGCACCTATCTCGCCCACCTTTGCGGCCGCCCCCTTCCGGGCACGCTGCGTTCGCCCCGGGGCCGCGAGACGGCCATCCAGAAATGCGTCTGGGGCGACGACGACTGGCTCTATCTCGAGCATGGCGGCATGGTGCCGGCCGTGGACGTGGCAGCACCGGTCGCTGGCGTCGAGCCCAAGCCGCGTGCGGCGGTGCGCCGCAGCTTTGTCGACTGCCCCGCACTGCCACCCGAGTTCCAGTGGCTGCGCACGCCCGAGCCCGAGCGTCTGTTCCGGCTGACCGGCGGCGCGCTGCGCCTGACGGGCCGCGAGTCGGTGGGCAGTTGGTTCGAGCAAAGCCTGGTGGCACGACGCCAGGAGGACGCGAGCTTTCGCGCCGAGACCACGCTCTCGAGCTTCTCGCCCGACACCTATCAGCAGGCGGCTGGCCTCACCCACTACTACAACCGCCACAAATTCCATGCCCTGGTGGCGACCTGGCAGGACGGCATCGGCCGCGTGCTGAGCCTGCTGTCCTGTGCGGGCGACTGGCCCGACAACCGGCTGCAGTTCCCGCTGGTGGAGCCCATCAAGCTGCCGGACATCGGCCCGGTGCGCCTGGCCGCCGACGTCAACGGCGCGGCCCTGCAGTTCTTCGCCGACTGGGGCCTGGGCTGGCAGCCCGTCGGCCCGGTGCTGGACGCCAGCGTCATCTCCGACGAAGGCGGCCGCGGCGAACATGGCAGCTTCACCGGTGCCTTTGTCGGCATGCTGGCCTTCGACACCAGCGGTGCTGCGCGCACGGCCGATTTCGACCGCTTCGACTACCTGCCGAAATGAAGGCGCAGGTCTTCCGTCTTGGCACGGCCGGTGGCCTGCAAATCGAGGTCAGCAACTACGGCGCGCGCTGGCTGTCCTGCCTGGTGCCCATGCCGGACGGCAGCGTGCGCGAAACCATTCTGGGCCATGCGACGCTGGCCGACCACGCGCGCGAGCCAGGCTTCTTCGGCGCCGTCGTCGGGCGCTATGCCAACCGCATCGGCGGCTCGGCCTTCACCCTCGACGGCCATGACTATCGGCTGGTTGCCAATGAAGGCGTCAACCAGCTGCACGGCGGACCCGAGGGCTTTGACCGCCGCACCTGGACCGTCGTCGACCACGGCCCCCTGCATCTGCGCCTGGCCCTGCATTCGCCGGACGGCGACCAGGGCTACCCGGGCAATGTGGACGCCGAGGTCGAGTACCGCGTCGACCCGGCGGGCTCGGCCGTCGCGCTGCGCTTCGGTGCGCGCACCTCGGCGCCCTGCCCCGTCAACCTGACCAGCCACCCGTATTTCAATCTCGATGGCGGCACGGCACCCGTCCTCGGCCACCGGCTCCATGTCGCGGCCGGCCATATGCTGCCCGTGCGGCCCGACATGATCCCGACCGGCGAGCTCGCCCCCGTCGACGGCAGCGCGTTCGATCTGCGCCCGGCGCGCCGCATCGGCGACGGCCTGGGCCGGGGTGAGCAGCAGCGCCTGGCGCACGGCTACGACCATTGCTTCGTGCTGGACGAGGCCGCCGCCCGCGGCGAGCTGGCCGCGGCAGAGCTGACGTCGACCGACGAGCGCCTGGCGATGCGGCTTTTCACGGACTACCCCGGCCTGCAGGTCTGCAGCGGCAACTTCGTGCAGAACTCGCGCGGCCGCGATGGCCAGCCCTTCGAACGCCATGCCGGCATCGCGCTGGAGCCGCAGTTCTTCCCCGATGCGCCCAACCATCCGGCCTGGCGCGAGCAGGGTTGCATCGTCAGGCCGGGCCAGCCGCTGTCGCGCTGGATGCGGCTGAAGTTCAAGGCACGCTAGTCGCGCCGAGCCGCAACTCGCCAGCCTTCAGGCCCTCGGCGTCGGCACGCAGCTTCAGGGCGCCCCCACGCCCACGCACGATGACCAGGGCCTGGCCGCTGAAGGCCATGCGGCTCGTCGATGGGAAGGGTTCGAAGCTGGTCGCATCGCCGTTGTCCGTGGCGACGATGTCGCCGTCGCCTTCAAGGCTGAAGCGGATGGGTGAAGCCGCCCGCGGCACGTTGCGCCCTTGGTCGTCGACGACGCGCACGGTGACGAAAGCCAGGTCATCGCCACCGGCGCGGATCACCGCCCGATCCGCCTCCAGCACCAACGCCGCAGCGTCGCCCACCGTGCTCACCGTCTGGGTCGCCCAAGGCTGGCCGCCGCGCCAGGTCACGACCTTGAGCTCGCCCGGTTCGTAGACCACCTCGTCCCAGCGCAGCCGGTATTCGAAGGCGCCCCTCTTGCGCCTTCCCTGCGAACGGCCGTTGACGAAGAGTTCGCCCTCGTCACCACTGGTGAACACGTGCACCGGCGTGACCTGGCCGACGCGCTCCGGCCAGGTCCAGTGCGGCAGGATGTGGGCCATGGGCAGGTCGGGCCGCCAGCGCGACTGGTAGAGCCAGTAGCGGTCCTTGGGAAAGCCGGCCAGGTCCACGACGCCCGAGTAGGACGAGCGCGAGTCGTAATAGGGCGTGGGCTCGCCGAGATAGTCGAAGCCGGTCCAGACGAACTCGCCGGCGACGAAGGGGTGACGGTCCAGAGCCGCGAAGACCTTGTCGGCGGAGGCGCCGAAGTCCACCGCATGCAGCTCGTACCCGCTGACCTGGCGCGCCACCGAGTCGCCACCGCGGCCGTCACGCGTGATCGAGCTGTTGGCCGGCGTGACCGGAAAGAGATAGACGCCGCGGCTGCTGAAGGCCGAGGCGGTCTCGCTGCTGAACACCGGCTTGTTCGGGAAGCGCTGGTGGAAGCTCGGGTACTGCGGCGGCGTGCGGATGCGGTCCGTGCCGTCGAACTCGGCGTCCTGGCGTATGCCCTCGCCCTGGTAGTTCAGGCCAATGGCGTCGACCTCGGCGGGCAGGGGCATGTCGGGCTTGGCGTAGTTCATCGCCGTCGTCGTCGGGCGGGTCGGGTCTTCCTCGCGGGCGATGGCGTGCAGCCGCCGCGCGACCGCCGCACCCGCCTCGCCGGTGTATTGCTCGCCCACCTCGTTGCCGAGGCTCCACATGACGATGGACGGGTGGTTGCGGTCGCGCCTGAGCATGGCGCGCAGGTCGGGCTCGTGCCAGTCCGGGAAGATCAGATGGAAGTCCAGCGGCGTCTTCTTGCGCTCCCAGGCGTCGAAGATCTCGTCGATGACGAGGAAGCCCATGCGGTCGGTCAACTCCAGCAACTCGGGCGCGGGCGGGTTGTGGGCCAGGCGGATGGCGTTGGCACCCATGGCCTGCAGGATCTCCAGCTGGCGTTCGGCGGCGCGGTAGTTGAATGCGGCACCGAGGGCGCCGAGGTCGTGGTGCTGGTTGACGCCCTGCAGTCGCACCGGCTGGCCGTTGACGTGCAGGCCTGTGTTCGGGTCCCAGCGCAGCTCGCGGATGCCGAAGCGGGTCTCGTAGCGATCGACGACGCGGCCCTCGCCTGACAGCGTCGTGCGGGCGAGATAGCGATGCGGTTGCTGATAGGGCGGCGGGCCCCAGAGGCGAGGCTTGAGGATGACGACGCAGGCCGTGGTGCTGGCCTGACCTCGAGCCGGCACGGTCAGGCCCTTGCGCGTGATGCGAGCCACGACCTGCCCACCGGGTGCGATGAACTCGGTCCGCACATCGACACGCGCCGGCTTGTCGCCATCGTTGTCGACATTCAGCTCGAGGCTCAGCTTCGCCCGGGCCGCCGACACCTCGGGCGTGCGCACGACGCTTCCCCAGTGGCCGACATGCAGCGCATCCGTCTTCGTCAACCACACGCTGCGGTACAAGCCCGCGCCCGGATACCAGCGCGCCGACTCCGGCGGGTTGTCCAGGCGGATGACGAGTTGGTTCACGCCGCCGGGCACCGCGTGCGGCGTCAGGTTCAAACGCCAGGAGTTGTAGCCATGGGGCCAGCCGCCGACGAGATGGCCATTGAGCCAGACCGTTGCATAGGCCATCGCGCCGTCGACATCGAGAAAGAGGGAACGGCCGCGATCACTCGCCGGAAGGCTGAGCTTGTTCCGGTACCAGACCGGCCCCCAGGTCTGCAGCCGGCCCATGCCGCCGTAAGGCCCCCGCTCCAGAAACGGTCCTGCGATGGCCCAGTCGTGCGGCAGCGTGACGGCGCGCCAGGCGCTGTCGTCAAAGCCGGCCTGCATGACGGGCAGATCGCCACCGGGGTCGCCCGCGGGGCGCAAATGGCGACGGGCGGGGTCGCGGATGAAGGCATTGCCGCTCGGCAATATCCAGGGCTTGAGAGCCGCTTCGCCACCGCCCTCGATTTGCTCCGCGGCTTGCGGCCGCGCGTCGGCCACCTGGCCGTCGGCCGACTGCCTGACCTCGGGCCTTCGGTCGTAGATCAGCGCGGCCGATGAGGCATCCGGATCACCGCGGCGAAACCGCCAGCCCGCGTCCAGGGCGATGCGCTCGCGCGGTGCGAGCTGCTCGCTCGCGCGATCCGGCAGCAGCCGCTGGGCCGACACCGGCAGGCAGAGCCCGCCCATCAGCAAGGCGATGCCAAGGCTGATGACCAGCGCTGGTGCGGTTGGCGCCTCTTTCTGGTGAAAACGCTGATCGCCTGGGGTCGTCATGCATTTATGATAGCGCTCCCATTTCAAGCATTTCGGTGGTCCTCTCCATGAACCTCACCGACAGCACCGCCGCCCAGGTCAGAGCGGCCTGCGCCGCGGCCGCCGCAGCCGCACCGGTCTATGCCCATCGGCCGGTCAAGCAACGCGCAGCGCTGTTGCGCGCCCTGGCCGACGCCCTGCTCGCCGCCCGCGAAACCCTGGTGCCCCTGGCCGATCGCGAGACCCGCCTCGGCGGCACGCGGCTGAACGGCGAACTGGACCGCACCGTCTTCCAGTTGCGCGGCTTCGCGACCCAGGTCGAGAACGGTGCGGCCCAACCGCTGCTTGACGATCCCGCCATTCCGGGCGCACCGCCGCTGGGCCGCCCGCGGCTGACGCGCATCGCCGTGCCGGTCGGGCCGGTGGCGATGTTCTCGGCCAGCAACTTCCCCTTTGCCTTCAGCGTGCTGGGCGGCGACACGGCCTCGGCCCTGGCCGCCGGCTGCCCCGTCGTCGTCAAGGCCCACCCCGGCCACCCCGCGCTGTCGCGTGCCGTCTTCGAACTCGCCGCCCAATGCCTGGCCGAGCTGATGCTGCCCGAGGGCGTGCTGCAACTGGTGCAGGGCGGCGGCACCGACGTGGGCCTGACCCTGGTGCGCGATCCCGACATCGAGGCCGTCGCCTTCACCGGCAGCCTGCGCGGCGGCCAGGCGCTGTGGCGCGAGGCGAATGCGCGGCCGCGCCCCATCCCGTTCTACGGCGAACTCGGCTCCATCAATCCCGTCGTCGCCCTGCCCTCGGCGCTGCAGGCCCACGGCCCGGCACTGGCCACGTCCCTGGCCGGCAGCATCACCCTGGGCTGCGGTCAGTTCTGCACCAGCCCGGGCATCGTCATCGTGCGCGACGACGAACTGGGCCAGGCCTTTGTGCGCCAGCTCGCCGAAGGCTTGGCCGCGGCCACGCCGCACGCCATGCTGCATGCCGGCATCCGCGCCGGCTTCAACGCCGGCGTGGCCCGCCTGCATGGCCATGCAGCCGTGAAGACGCTGGTGGCCGCGCCCGCGGGTGGCGAGACGCCCGGCGCCCATCTGTTCTCGGTCGCTGCAGCGAGCTTCATTGCCGACGAGACTTTGCGCGAAGAAGTCTTCGGCCCGGCCTGCGTGATCGTCACCGTCCAGGACCTGGACGAGACCCTGGATGTGCTTGCCGCCGTCCAAGGCAGCCTGACCGTCACGCTGTGGGGCGTGGACGAAGACACACCGGACAACCATCGCCTTGTCGCCGCCGCCGAACGCATCGCTGGCCGCGTGTTGTTCAGCGGTGTGCCGACCGGCGTGGCGGTGACAGCCGCCCAGCAGCACGGCGGGCCGTGGCCATCGTCGACGAACGCCTCCAGCACCAGCGTAGGCTATGCAGCGTTGAGCCGCTTCCTGCGCCCGGTCGCGCTGCAGGACGCGCCAGGCTGGCTGATCCAGCACAGAGGGCAGGCATGACGAACAAGAACGCCGAGGACCTGCGCAGCGCGCGCTGGTTTGCCAAGGACGATTTCCGCTCCTTCGGCCACCGCAGCCGCGTGCTGCAGATGGGCTATGCCGGTGAGGACTTCATCGGCAAACCGGTCATCGCCATCGTCAACACCTGGAGCGATGCCAACCAGTGCCACACCCACTTCAAGCAGCGGGTGGAGGACGTCAAGCGCGGCATCCTGCAGGCGGGCGGCTGGCCGCTGGAGCTGCCGGCCATCTCCCTGAGCGAGAGCATGGTCAAGCCGACCTCCATGCTGTATCGCAACTTCCTGGCGATGGAGACCGAAGAGCTGCTGCGCAGCCATCCCGTCGACGGCGCCGTGCTGATGGGCGGCTGCGACAAGACCACGCCGGGCCTGCTGATGGGTGCCATCAGCATGGGCCTGCCCTGCATCTACCTGCCCGCGGGCCCCATGCTGCGCGGCAACTGGCGCGGCCAGGTGCTGGGCTCGGGCAGCGACGCCTTCAAGTACTGGGACGAGAGACGCGCCGGGCGCCTCTCCGACCAGGCCTGGGCCGAGATGGAAGCCGGCATCGCGCGCAGCCACGGCACCTGCATGACCATGGGCACGGCGGCCACCATGATGGGCATTGCGGAAGCCCTCGGCTTCACGCTGCCTGGCGCCAGCAGCATCCCCGCGCCGGACGCGAACCACATCCGCATGTCGGCCGAATGCGGCCGGCGCATCGTGCAGATGGTGTGGGATGACCTGACGCCAGCGAAGCTGCTCAGCACCGGCAGCTTCGCCAACGCGATTGCCGTCGCCATGGCCATGGGTTGCAGCACCAACGCCATCATCCACCTCGTCGCCATCAGCCGCCGCGCGGGCCTGGCCGTCACGCTGGACGACTTCGACGCGGCCAGCCGTCATGTCGGCGTCATCGCCAACATCCGGCCCAGCGGCGACCGGTACCTGATGGAAGATTTTTTCTACGCCGGTGGCCTGCCGGCGCTGATGAACGTCATGCGCGGCAAGCTGGATCTGACGGCGATGACGGTCAACGGCCGCACGCTGGCCGACAACATCGAAGGCGCCGAAGTCTTCAACGACGACGTCATCCGCCCGCTGGCCAACCCCATCTACGCCGAAGGTGCGCTGGCCGTGCTGCGCGGCAATCTCGCACCGGACGGCGTCGTCATCAAGCCCAGCGCCGTCGCACCGCATCTGCTGCAGCACACCGGGCGAGCGCTGGTGTTCGACGACTATCCCAGCCTCAAGGCCGCCGTCGAAGACCCGGATCTCGACGTGACCGGCGACGACATCCTGGTGCTGCGCAACGCCGGCCCCAAGGGCGCCGGCATGCCCGAGTGGGGCATGCTGCCCATCCCGACCAAGCTGCTGAAGCAGGGCGTGACCGACATGCTGCGCCTGTCCGACGCGCGCATGAGCGGCACCAGCTACGGCGGCTGCCTGCTGCACTGCAGCCCCGAGGCCTTCATCGGCGGCCCGCTGGCCCTGGTCAAGACGGGCGACCGCATCAGCGTCGATGTGCCTGCCCGACGCATCCATCTCGAAGTCAGCGACGCGGAACTGGCCGCCCGCCGCGCCGCCTGGACACCGCCGCCGCCGCGCTACGAGCGCGGCTACGGCTGGATGTTCGGCCGCCACATCCTGCAAGCCCACGAGGGCTGCGACTTCGATTTCCTCGAAACCCAGTTCGGCGCTCCGGTGCCTGAACCCGTCATCTATTGAGCAAGCAATACAACACAGCCACAGAGACACAGAGGCACAGAGAAAGCACCATTGCCTCTGTGTCTCTGTGCCTCTGTGGCTGTGTTCCTCTTCTTAGATTGAAGGCGCCATGAATCCCGACACCAGACAAAAGCTGATGGGCGTCAGCACCGCGACGCTCTGCACCGCCCTGTTCAAGCGCGGCCTGCGCAACCAGTTCATCCAGGGTGTGCTGCCGCTGAACCCCGGCCTGCCCAACATGGTCGGTCCCGCCTACACGCTGCGCTACATCCCGGCGCGCGAGGACCTGAACGACATCAGCGTGTTCAAGGACCGCGCCCATCCGCAACGCAAGGCGGTTGAGGAATGCCCGGAAGGCGCGGTGCTCATCATCGACAGCCGCAAGGACGCGCGCGCCGCCTCGGCCGGCGGCATCCTGGTCGCGCGGCTGATGGTGCGCGGCGTGGCCGGCGTCGTCACCGATGGCGGCTTTCGCGACAGCCCCGACATCGCCAGGTACACGATGCCGGCCTACCACTCGCGGCCGAGCGCGCCGACCAACCTGACCCTGCACCAGGCCATCGCCATCAATGAGCCTGTCGGCTGCGGTGATGCGCCGGTCTTCCCCGGCGACATCGTGGTTGGCGATGCCGAGGGCGTCATCGTCATCCCGGCTCACCTGGCCGATGAAATCGCCGGCGAGGCCGTCGAGATGACGGTCTTCGAGGACTATGTGCAGGACAAGGTCATGGGCGGCCGCAGCGTGCTGGGCCTCTACCCGCCGACCGACGCCGACGTGGCCGCGGACTTCGCGGCCTGGCGGCAGCTCAAGGGGCGTTGAGGACCTTCGGGCACTTCCGGTCGAGCACCTCGACCGGGAAGGCCTCGGCCATCGCGCGATAGCCGGCGAGCGACGGATGCAGGCCGTCGTTGTCGACCTCGGCGCGCAGATAAGCCGGACGCGCCGGATCGCGCATCAGCGCGTCGAAGTCCACCAGCACATCGACGCGGCCCGGCTCGCGCAGCCAGGCATTCAACGCCTGCCGGTCGGCTTCGTTCTCGGCCTGGGGCGCGTAATAGCCGCTGCCCGAGTAGGGCATGACGGTGGAGGCGATCAGGCAGACACCGCGGGCCCGGGCGCGCGTGGCGAGATCGGTGAAGCCGCTCTTCAGCTCGGCCAGCAAGGCCGCGCGTGACTCCGGCGTCGTCGGCTTGCCACGGTGGCTGACGCCCAAGTCGTTGACGCCGATCAGCACGAAGGCATGGGTCACGCCGGTGCGTGCCAGCACATCGCGCTCAAAGCGCGACACCAGGTGGGGACCAAGACCGTCGCGCAGCAGGCGGCCGCCGCCAATGCCGGTGTTGACGACGACAGCCTCGCGCTTCTCGGCGACGAGGCGGCGCGATAGCAGATCCGTCCAGCGCTGGTAGCTGCCCGAGGGCACGCCATAGCCGTCGGTGATGGAGTCGCCCGTCGCGACCAGCACGGGCGCCGGCTTGGCGGCGCGCACATCGATGGCGGCGAGATGCCACCAACCTTCCTGGGCAATCGCATCGGGCCAGTCGGCCAGAACGACGCGGTTGCCTTCGACGGCCCAGCTGCGGATGCGCGAACCCGGGTGAACTGTGGCCACGCCCGGCCCGGCCTGCACATACATCTGCACGGCGAGGTCGGCCTGACGCGCCGCCGCGAAATCGATGGGGTCGCTCCAGAGTTCGCCGTGGGCTGGCACGGTCACCTCACGTCGACCGCCAAAGCTCAGCGGGCGCAAGCTGGAGGCGTTGACTGCAATGCCATCCGCCAGCGCCACGGTGACGGCTCCGAGGGTCAGCGGTTCGGCGCCAAAGAGATTGCTGATGCGCACCCGCAGCGCCGGACCGGCGGCGTCGACGCGCACGATCTGCCGCAGGCTGACGTCGCGCATCGGCTGGCGCCATGGGGCTTGCGCGCTAGGCGGTGGTGCCTGCTCCAGCTGGGCGCTGGCCCAGGCCGCCAGCCAGCCGCTGTCGCTGCGCGGTGCGCTGGCGCATCCGACCAGCAGCAGGGTGGCGATGAACAGGTACAGCCTGGATGGGAGAGCGTTGCGCATTCAAAAATGGTATCGCAACCATTTTCGATGTCATCCGGACCATCCCCAGCCCTGCCGATCTGGAGGGCCTGCTCTGGCCCCTGCCCGCCAAGGGCTGATGAACTTCAGGGCGCGGGCCAGGTGCAACTGCCATTCGTGGCCTGCCGGTTGCTTTGAACGCCCACCGGCCTCGTCTTGCCCAGCTCGGCCGCACATTGCTCGACATAGACCTTGCTCGGATGCCAGGGCCCCGAGCAGAAACTGTCACTTTGCAGTGTGACCCGCGGGGTATAGATCACCCGCCACAACAGCACCTTGTCCATTTCAGCGACTTTGCTAACGTCCTGACGAAATGGTAGGAAGCGCGGCAGGCGGTGTCACTGCCACCAGTCAAGCGGCAGGCCACAACGCCGCTTTGTTCACGGAATTTGCCGAGGTGGGAAGGCCCACCGTATTGACATCTGTGGCGTCCCAGGTGATCCACCTACACGCCCTGTCAAGAACTCCCGGCTTGCTTCTTCAGCGCCTCATCGGCTAGCGCCGCTCGAGGCCTGTGCCAACCGCGTCGACCACAGGGGTTGCCGCGCCAGTTCAGCGGCCGTGGCGTCATCGGCCGTGACCGCATATTCGTTGCTGCTGCGCTCCACGAAGTAGGCCGAGCGGTAGCGTTGCAGCAGCCCCCCGAGGGCCTGGCGCGCCTGGCTGGGAGGGCCGTTGAAGGTGAGTGTCAGCGTGGTCATGGTCTGAGCTTTCGTCGAGTGCCGGCGAGTTGTTGCCGCCGGCCCTCCTTGAACGTCGGCCCGCCGGCCCGGTTGACCCCGGAAGTTGATACAGCATGTGAGCAGCCGCTCCACCCCGAGACCAATTGGCGACGACTTGATCAAGCGCAAGCCGCCACGCCGGCCCCCTCACTACGCTGCTGACCAGCACCACATCGCACCGCGTCGACGGGCCAGCCGTGCGGAGCCTTGCCTGAACAGCCCATCCACTTTGAGGACGTCACACCATGACTTACCGCAGCATGCTGGTGGCCCTGGACGCCAGGTCGACCAACGCATCACGAGCCGACATTGCCATCGCGCTGGCCAGGGATTTCGAAGCGCATCTGATCGGCCTCGCGCCGGTCGCACCGGTCACCCCCCAGGGTCTGCAAGCCGCCACGGCGATGTATGACTTCGTGTCTCGCGCCAGCGCCGAGATGCTGGACCAGGCGCGCGACCTTGCGCAGCGCTTCCACCAACGATGCGAAGCCGCCGGGCTGACGTCCTTCGAGGCGCTGGCCGACGAGACGCCGCTTCCCGGCTCGCTGACCGGGCATGCCCAGTGCGCCGATCTGCTGGTCATGAGCCAGCCCGACCCCGCCGAGGCCGATCATCGCCAGCACCTGGCCGATCTTGAAGAGGTGCTGCTGTCCTGCGCGCGTCCGGTGCTCCTCCTCCCCTATGTGCAGCGCCAACCCATCCATACGCGTCACGCCCTGCTGGCCTGGGACGGCAGCCGCCAGTCGGTGCGGGCGATGACCGACGCCCTGCCACTCCTGCGTCGCGCCGAAAGCGTGGCGCTGATGCACTGGCGTCGCGAGGACGACGAGGCCCATCCCTCGGAGCGCCTCGCCTGCCTGCGGCAATGGCTCGCGTTCCAGGGTGTCGACGCCGAGATCCGGGAAGAGGTGACGTCGCTGGCGATCGGCGATGCCTTGCTGAACGCGGCGTCCGACCTGGGTTCGGACCTGGTCGTCATGGGCGCCTACGGCCATGCCCGCTGGGCCGAGAAACTCTTTGGCGGTGTTTCGAAGACGCTGCTGCAAACCATGACGGTGCCGGTGCTGATGTCGCATTGATCTTCATGCCCCGCGCCACCACCCCAGGGCCGGCATCGCCGGGCAGGCCCCCGCACAGGCGCATCCTGCAGGCGCTGCTCGCCGCCTGCCTCGCCATCGGCGCAGTCGCCGCCGACGCCGCCGGCCATGCACCATCCGGCCCCGCACCGGCAGGCTTCGCGGCGGCCTACCAGCGCGGCTCGGCCTGGGCCGTCGGCGTCTACATGTTCGTGGCTGGCGAAGAAGAGCCGCGCGTCGGCGCGGGCTTCTTCGTCGATGGCAACGGCAGCATCGCCACGGCAGCCCACCTGCTCGGCGAGGCGCAGCAGATCCTCATCGCCCTGCCCGACCGGCGACTGCTGGTCGCGGAGCTGGAGGGGCGCGACGACGCCGCCGACATCGCCTTGCTGCGCATCACGGCGCCGACCCACATGCGCCCCGTGTTCGGCAGCTCGGGCCATCTGCGGGTGGGTGACTGGGTGCTGGCCGTCGGCGAACCTTTCGGCCTGGAGCACTCCATGTCGGCCGGCATCGTCAGCGGCAAGGACCGGCATTTCGGCGACGACGGCGAGCTGATGTTCATCCAGAGCGATGTCGCCCTCAACCCCGGCAACTCGGGCGGTCCCCTGCTGGACGCCACGGGCGCCATCGTCGGCATGAATGCCCGCACCATCGTCGGCCCCATCGGCACCCCCGGCGCCAGCCTGGCCATCCCGATCGACATCGTCCTGCAGATCATCGGCGAACTGCGCCGCGACGGCACGGCACCGGCGCGACCACGACTGGGCGCGCTGTTCGACGACGTGCCGCCGCTGACGGCCTGGTCGGCCGGACGCCGCGAAACGAGCGGCGCGCTGATCCTGTCGGTGCCCCGCAGCAGCCTGGCGGAGCAGCTGCAGCTGCGCGCCGGTGATATCGTGAAAACGATGAACGGCCGGCCCATCGACAGCAGCGCCGACCTGGTGACCGCCCTGCTGGCGTGGCGCAGCCTGGCCGACACCCGCATCGTCGTCCACCGGGGCGGCCACGACGTCGCGCTGGTGCCGCCTTGAATGCGAAGGACACGGCGGCCGAGGCGGGCATCGAAACGGCGTGGCCCGGCCTCAGCGAGGAGGAAGCCAGGCGCCGCGCCGCCCGACACGGCCCCAATGAATTGGCGGATCAGGAGCGGCACGGCTTCGCCAGCACACTCGCCGGCATCCTCACCGAACCCATGTTCCTGCTGCTGCTGGTGGCCGCGGCGGTCTACCTGCTGCTCGGCGACCTGAGCGAGGGCCTGCTGCTCGCCTGCTTTGCGCTCGTGACGGTCGGCCTGGTGATCTTCCAGGAACGTCGCAGCGAGCGCGCGCTGGACGCGCTGCGCGAGCTCGCCTCGCCCCAGGTGCGCGTGGTTCGCGAGGGGCGGAGCCGGCGCATGCCCGCTCGCGACCTGGTGCCGGGCGACATGTTCATGCTCGGCGAGGGCGAGCGCATCGCCGCCGACGGCGTGATCCGCGAGGGCGCGGGACTGGCGGTCGACGAGTCCCTGCTCAGTGGCGAGTCGGTCGCCGTGCGCAAGCAGATCGCGCCGTCTGGCGAAGTGACGGCGATGCACCCGCCCGGCGCCGACGGGTCCGCCTTCGTCTATGCCAGCACGCTGGCCGTGAGCGGCCATGCCGTGGTGGAGGTGGTGGCCACGGGACAGGCCACTCAGGTGGGCCGCATCGGCGCATCGCTGGCTGGCATCGAGACCGCGCCGACGCCCCTGCAGCAGCAGTTGCGTCGGCTGGTGCAGGCGCTCGGCGTTCTCGCCCTGCTGGCGAGCCTGGCCATCGTCGTCGGCTACGGCCTCGCACATGGCGAATGGATGCAGGGCCTGCTGTCGGGCATCGCACTCGGCATGGCCATGCTGCCGGAAGAATTCCCGATGGCCCTGACGGTCTTCCTCGCGCTGGGTGCCTGGCGCTTGGCGCGCGCGAAGGTGCTGGCCCGGCGCCCGGCGGTCATCGAAGCCCTCGGCGCCGCCACGATGCTGTGCGTCGACAAGACGGGCACCCTGACCGAGAACCGCATGCAGCTGAGCCGCCTCGTCGTGCCCGACGGCGCCGACATCAGCCTGCAGCCCACCGGCCCCCTGCCGCAAGCGGCTCGCCGCCTGCTGGAGTACGGCAGCCTTTCATCCCGGCGGGGCAGCACCGATCCGATGGACAGGGCCTTGCTGTCCGTCGGCGATTCAGCCCTGGCCGCCACCGCGCATCTCCACTCCGACTGGCGCCTGGTGCGGGAGTTCCCGGTCAGCCCGGAACTGCTGGCCCTGTCCCAGCAATGGACGGATCCGGACGGCATGACGCGCATCGCCACCAAGGGGGCACCGGAAGCCGTGTTCGGCCTGTGCCGCCTGCCCGCCGAGCGGGTCGAGCGGCTGCAGCGCCAGGTGCAACGACTCGCGGGCGAAGGCCTGCGCGTGCTGGCCGTGGCCCAGGGAGCTGCGCGCGCTGGCGCAGCCGTCGAACACCCACGCGACTGCGAGTTCGAGTTCCTGGGCCTGGTCGCCTTCCAGGACCCGCTGCGAGCCAGCGTGCCAGACGCCGTCTCGCAGGCCCGGCAGGCCGGCATCGGCGTTGCCATGATCACCGGCGACCACGCGGCGACGGCGCTGGCGATGGCCCGGCAGGCCGGCATCGACACCGAGGCCGGCACGCTGCTCGGCCGCGACATCGACGCGATGGACGACGCGGCACTCGCCGACGCCGTGCGGCGGGTGCGGGTTTTCGCGCGCGTCATGCCGGAGCACAAGCTCAGGCTGGTGCTGGCGCTGCGCCGCAACGGCGAGGTCGTCGCCATGACCGGCGACGGCGTCAACGACGCTCCCGCGCTGAAGGCCGCGCACATCGGCATCGCGATGGGGGTGCGCGGCACCGACGTCGCACGGGAGGCCGCCGGCCTGGTGCTGCTGGACGAGGACTTCGGCCGCATCGTCGGCGGTGTGCGCATGGGCCGGCGCATCTTCGACAACCTCCGCAACGTCATGGTCTACATCACGGCCATCCACGTCCCCGTGGCGGGCCTGGCCCTGCTGCCGCTGCTGTTCGGCCTGCCCCCCTTGATGCTGCCGGCCCATGTCGTGCTCACCGAGATGGTCATCGATCCCGTCTGCTCGCTCGCCTTCGAGGGCGCGCCCGAGGCCGCCGGCCTGATGCAGCGCCCGCCACGGCGCGCCGACGACGGCATCGTCGGCTGGCCCATGCTCTGGCAGGGTCTGGTCCAGGGGATCTGCCTGCTGGCGGCCACGCTGGCCGTCTACGGGGTGGCCCTGCACGCCGGGCGGGACGGCGAGGTGGCGCGCACGCTGGCCGTGGTGGGTCTGACCGTGGGCAATCTGCTGCTGGTGGCCGCCAACCTCGCGGCGGGCACAGGGCCGCGCATGCTGACCCAGCCGGGCACGGGAGCCTTCTGGGGGGTCTGTGGCGCCGCATCGCTGGCGTTGACCGGAGCGGTGGCGTGGCCGGCGGCCCGGCAAGTGCTGCACTTCGGCGTGCCGTCGCCAGCCGACCTCGCACTCGCCCTCGCCAGCGTCGTCGCCGGCGCCCTCATCAGCCGCCGCCTGCGCCGCGCCTAGCCGCCGGCGCTTCAGCGCGCCACGAGAACGGGCACGGTCGCGAGCGCCAGCACGGCCTGCGTCTGGCTGCCGACGAGGCCGGCCAGGCGGCCACCCGGCCCATGGGGGGCCATGACGATGAGATCGCAGTGCTCGCGCTGCGCCAGCGCCACGATCTCGTGGCTGGGCGCCTTGTCGCTGAGCACGACACAGCGTTCGATGGACAGGTTCTCGCAGCCGACCCGGGCCAGGGCCTCATCGAGGGTGCGCCGCCCCTCGGCGACGATCTCCTCGCGCAGCTGCTGCGCGTCGGGGCGCCGGCCCAGAGCGGCGCGCAGATACTCCGGCAGCCCATAGTCGTGGACAACCAGCAGCACCGTGATGCGCGACTGACGGCCGACGCGCAAGGCCAGTTCCAGCGCGCTGTCGGCCGGACGGGAACCGTCGGTGGCGACGAGCAGGTGTTCGAAGACGGGCATGTCAAGCTCCCGGAGTCGATCAGCGGATGAGCAGCACCGGCACCTTGGTCCGAGCCAGCAGCCGCGCCGACACCGAGCCGAGCACGGCGCTGGCGAAGGCGCCGTGGCCATGCGATCCCATCACGAGCAGGTCGGGCTTCTCCGCTTCGACGATGTCCGGCAGCACATCCCCCGGGAAACCGACGGCGTGGCGCTCGCGCAGCTTCCAGCCCTGCATCTGCGCGAACTCCCGCACCGGCTTCAGCACCTTCTCGCCCTCGTCGGCGTAGTACTGGTGCAGCACGTCGTGCGCCAGATAGCGGGCGGCATGGGGCGGCACTTCGCCGGTGACGTTCAGCACGACGAACTCGTTGTCCCCGGCGACCAGTTCCTCGTGGGCCGCGAGATAGCTCAGCATGCGCTTGGTGTAGGGGCTGCCGTCCACCGCAAGCACGATCTTCATGGAAGCTCCTTTCGCCCGCTGCGGGCGACGTCGGGATGCTGCACCGGGGAAGGGGGCGCTGGCTTGATCTCGCGCAAGGTCGGCGCGACGTCGCCCGTCGACGATGCCGCCCATGACCCAACGCCATCTCGACCGCCTGCTTTCGCCCCGGTCAGTCGCCGTCTTCGGCGCGTCCGACAAGCCTGCGCGCGTGGGCACGACAGTCTGGCGCAACCTGTCCACGGCCGGCTTCAAGGGCGCGCTGGCCCCCGTGAACCCGCGCTTGGAGACCCTGGACGGCGCCCCCTGCTTCGGCACGGCCGGTGAACTGCCGTTCGTGCCGGACCTGGCGGTGCTGTGCACACCCCCCGCCACGATCGCCGAGCTCGTCGCGCAACTGGCGGCGCGCGGAACGCGGGCCGCCATCATCGTGACGGCCGGGCTGACACCGCAGCAGAAGCAGGCCGCCCTCGATGCCGCGCGCCCCCATTCGATGCGGCTGCTCGGCCCCAACTGCATCGGCCTGCTCAGCCCCCACCTCGGCCTGAATGCCAGCTTCACCCAGGCCCACGCGCGGCCCGGCAACCTGGCGCTGGTGTCGCAGTCCGGGGCCCTGGTGACGGCGCTGCTGGACTGGGCCAACGCGGAGCGCATCGGCTTCTCCCATCTGATCTCGCTCGGCGAGAACATGGACGTCGACTTCGGCGACCTGCTGGACTATCTGGCCACCGATCGCAGTACCCAGGCCATCCTGCTCTACATCGAGTCGATCAAGTCGGCCCGCAAGTTCATGTCGGCGGCACGTGCGGCCGCGCGCGTCAAGCCCGTCATCGTGGTCAAGGCCGGCCGGGCACCGGCGGGCATGCGGGCCGCCGCCTCGCACACCGGCGCCCTGGCCGGCGAAGACGTCGTCTTCGACGCCGCCATCCGCCGCGCCGGCATGCTCAGGGTCGACACGCTGAAGGACCTGTTCACGGCAGCACAGACGCTGGCGCGCTTCCGCGACAACCCCAGCGACGAGCTGATGGTGGTGACCAATGGCGGCGGCGCCGGCGTCATGGCGGCCGACGCAGCCTCGGCCCTCGGCGTCAAGCTGGCGCGGCCGGGCGGCGCATTGATGCGCCGGCTCAACGCCGTGCTGCCCGCCAACTGGTCGCACGACAACCCCATCGACATCATTGGCGATGCGCCCATCCAGCGCTACGTCGACACGCTGGATGCCTTGTTCGAGGCCCCCGAGGCGGGGGCCGTGCTGTTCGTGCACGCACCGACGGCCATCGTGCCAAGCCAGGACATCGCGCGCGCCTGCGCCCCCCGCATCGCCGCCCGGCCGGGCCGGGTGATGAGCTGCTGGCTCGGTGGTGAAACCATTCTTGCAGCACGGCGGCTGTTCGAAGAGGCGGGCATCGCGGGCTACGAGACGCCCGAGGAGGCCGTGCAGGCATTCGCGCTGATGCAGACCTACCGCCGCAACCAGGCGGTGCTGCGCCAGACGCCCGCGGCGGGCGCCATGAGCGAGCCGGACCTGGCCGAAGCCCGCCGCATCATCGACACCGCCTTGTCGGCCGGCCGCGAATGGCTGGACGAGATCGATGCCAAGGCGCTGCTGGCGGCCTACCGCATCCCTGTCGTCAGGACGCTGCGCGTCGCCCCGACCCCCGAAGCGGCCGCCGCCGCGGCGCGCGAGATCGGCGGGCCGGTGGCCTTGAAGATCGTCTCGCCCGACATCCTGCACAAGTCGGATGCGGGCGGCGTGCGCCTCAATCTCGACGGCGAGGAGGCCGTGGCCGCAGCCGCCCGAGGCATGCGCGCGCACCTGCAGAGCGAGCACCCCACCGCCCGCATCGAGGGCTTCAGCGTCCAGGCCATGGCCCGGCGGCCGCAGGCGCAGGAGCTCATCGTCGGCGCGCATGTCGATCCCATCTTCGGGCCGGTGCTGCTGTTCGGCCAGGGCGGCACCGCCGTCGAGGTGCTGGCGGACCGCGCGGTCGCCCTGCCCCCGCTGAACCGCGCCCTGGCACGTGACCTGATCGATCGCACCCGCGTCGCCAGGCTGCTCAAGGGCTTTCGCGACCGCCCCCCGGCCCATATGGACGCCCTCTGCGACGCCCTGGTCGCCGTGGCCCGGATGCTGGCCGAGTTGCCGGAGCTGGCGGAGCTGGACATCAACCCGCTCTGGGCCGACGACCGTGGCGTGCTTGCCCTGGACGCGCGCGTCCGCCTGTCCGCGACGCGCCCCGCCGGCGTGGCGAACTTCGCGGTGCGTCCCTATCCCGGTGAACTGGAGCGAACCGAGCTTTGGCGCGGCCAGCCCGTCGTCGTGCGGCCCATCCGCCCCGAGGACGAGGCCATGGAGCGCGAGTTTCTCGAGACCGCCGACCCCGAAGACCTGCGGATGCGCTTCTTCGAGGCGCCGCATGCGCTGTCCCATGACGAGCTGGCGAAGATGACGCAGATCGACTACGAGCGCGAGATGGCCTTCGTCGTTGTCGATCCGCTGGCGCAGGACGGCCACCGCATGCTGGGCGTCGCGCGCATGGTCCGCGATCCTGACAACGTCGAGGCCGAGTTCGCCGTGATGGTCCGCAGCAAGCGCAAGCGCGAGGGCCTGGGGCGGCTGCTGATGCAGGCCCTGCTCGACTACGCCGCGTCACGCGGCACCCGTCGCCTGTTCGGCTACGTGCTGCGCGAGAACCGCGCGATGCTGGAGCTCACGAAGTCGCTCGGCTTTCAAAGCCAACCCGACGGGGAACAGCCGTCGGAGATGGTGAGGGTGAGCCGGGAGGTGGCGCTGCTGGCTTGAGCGCTGCCGTTCAGGGCAGACCTCGCCCGGAGGACCGCTCCCGCCCGAGCGTTCACTTGTCGCCAGCCGACCGCTCTGCCGTGACAGCCCTTGCCGTGTCAGTGACTCCATTGGCGCAGAACAGAACTGCCCCAGCCCGCGCCGGTCATTCACCCGTCACGGACCTGGCCTCATTGCGGAGCTTGTGTCGTGTCGCTTCGCGCCACGACCAAACCCCGTCATCGGCTACGCCGCTGCCCGAACAAGCTCATCTCAATGAAGCCAGAGATCGCCGCTTGCCCCGCGGGAAGCGGCGTTACGACGCTCCCGCCTGTAGTCTTCAGCGCGAGTAGCGCACTCGGGATCTCCGTGAGCAACTCAAAAATGGTGCTCTCAGGCATGACGCACACCTAGCGGGCCAAATGCACGCGACACCGCGGCCGCGCAACGAGCGCAAAGCTGACATCAATCCACAGCGGCCGGAGCGATAAAGCTGCCTAGCCCTTGTAGCAGGGCCCGGGACGACGTCAGCTCTCGCAATGCGGGAAAAGCCCGACCGACTTTATTCAGGCCCGACGGACTTTATTTGTTGGAGTCACGCAGCCGACTCCTGTCATTCGACAGTGACCGACTTCGCCAGATTGCGGGGCTTGTCCACATCCGTCCCTCGTGCACAGGCGGTGTGATAGGCCAGCAGCTGCAGCGGCACGACGTGCAGGATGGGGCTCAGCGCGCCGTAGTGTTCGGGCATGCGGATGACGTGCAGGCCGGCTTCGCTCTCGATGGCGGTGTCGCCGTCGGCGAAGACGTAGAGCTGGCCGCCGCGGGCGCGGACTTCCTGCATATTGCTCTTGAGCTTTTCCAGCAGCGCGTCGTTGGGCGCGACGGTGACGACGGGCATCTCGGCCGTCACCAGGGCCAGCGGGCCATGCTTGAGTTCGCCGGCCGGATAGGCCTCGGCGTGGATGTAGCTGATTTCCTTGAGCTTGAGCGCGCCTTCCAGCGCGATCGGGTAGTGCAGACCGCGACCCAGGAAGAGCGCGTTCTCCTTGCGGGCGAACTCCTCGCTCCAGGCGATGACCTGGGGCTCCAGGGCCAGCACGGCCTGCACGGCGACGGGCAGGTGGCGCAGATCCTTCAGATGCTCGGCTTCATCGGCTTCGCTGAGGTGCCCACGCGTCTGGGCCAGCGCCAGGGTCAGCAGGAAGAGGCCGACGAGCTGGGTCGTGAAGGCCTTGGTGGAGGCCACGCCGATCTCGGCGCCGGCCCGGGTGATGTAGGCCAGCTCGCACTCGCGCACCATGGCGCTGGTGGACACGTTGCAGATGGTCAGCGTGTGCTTCATGCCGAGCGAGCGGGCATGCTTGAGCGCGGCGATGGTGTCGGCCGTCTCGCCACTCTGGCTGATGGTGACGACCAGGGTGCGCGGATTGGGCACGCTGTCGCGGTAACGGTATTCGCTGGCGATCTCGACGCTGGTCGGGATCTTGGCGATGCTCTCCAGCCAGTACTTGGCCGTGGAGCCCGAGTAGTAGCTGGTGCCGCAGGCCAGGATGAGGACGTTGTCGACCTCCTTGAAGATGCGATAGGCACCGTCGCCGAAGAGTTCGGGGCTGATGCTGGTCACCGCGTCCAGCGTGTTGGCGATGGCCACCGGCTGCTCGAAGATTTCCTTCTGCATGTAGTGGCGGTAGGGGCCGAGCTCGGCCGCGCCGCTGTGGGCGTGCACGGTCTTCACTTCGCGCTGCACGGCGCCGTAGCGGCCGGTCGTCGTGTCCAGGCGGCTGAGCCAGTAGCGGCCCAGCTGCAGGTCGACGACGTCGCCCTCTTCCAGATAGACGATCTGGTCGGTCACGCCGGCCAGGGCCATGGCGTCGGAGGCGACGAAGTTCTCCTGCTCGCCCACGCCCAGCACCAGCGGCGAACCCTCGCGGGCGGCCACGACGCGATGCGGTTCGTCACGGCAGAACACGGCCACGGCATAGGCGCCCTTGAGGCGCGGCAGGGCCTGCTGCACGGCGTCCAGCAGGTCGCCGCTGTAGAGGTGGTCGATCAGGTGGGCAATGACCTCGGTGTCGGTCTGGCTGGTGAACTGATAGCCGCGCGCCTTCAGTTCGGCGCGCAGCTCGTCGTGGTTCTCGATGATGCCGTTGTGGACCAGGGCGATGCGGCCCACGCCATCGGCCGATGCATTCGGGCCGGGCGAGAAGTGCGGGTGGGCGTTGTGCACGGCCGGTGCGCCGTGGGTGGCCCAGCGGGTGTGGGCGATGCCGGTGCCGGCACTGATGCCGTCCTGGTCGGCCTGAGTCTGCAGTTCGGCGACGCGGGAGGTGGAGCGCGCACGGCGCAGTCCGCCGTCCTGGTGCACGGCCACGCCGCAGGAGTCGTAGCCGCGGTACTCGAGGCGCTTCAGGCCTTCAACGAGGATGGGAACGATATTGCGCTGACTGACCGCGCCGACGATGCCGCACATGGATGGGTCTCCGTTTGGGAATGGCGAAATCGTAGGCAGGCTCGCACGGCATATGGGTGCAAAATCCACGCAAATATGAACGAAAATTTCTCAACAGCGCGCTGATGAAATTTTCATTCATTTGGAGAACATATTTGAATGAATTTGATTCCATTGATCTTCGGCTGCTGGACGCCTTGCAGACCGATGCCTCGCTGAGCAACCAGGACCTGGCCGCCCGCGTCGCCGTGTCGCCGGCCACCTGCCTGCGGCGGGTCAAGCGCTTGGTCGAGGCGGGCATCATCGAGCGCCGGGTGGCGCTGCTGTCTCCCGACAGGCTGGGCGCCGGCCTGTCGGCCATCCTGGAGATCACGCTGGACCGCCAGGGCGCCGAGCACCTGGACGCCTTCGAGGCCCGCGCGGTGCAGGAAGCAGCCGTGCAGCAATGCTGGCGCGTGTCGCCGGGCCCGGACTTCGTGCTGGTGGTGCAGGTGGCCGACATGCCCGCCTACCAGGCCTTCACCCAGCGCCTGCTGACCCAGGACGCCAATGTGCGCAACATCAAGGCCTTCTTCGGCGTGAAGCGAGCCAAGTTCGACACGCGGATCGGGCTGCCATCCCCCTAACTCTTGGCTCTCCCCCGCGAGCCCGGGGGCCAAAGGGCGGGCCTGCACCCGACAGAATCCCGGGTTCCCCGCCCCATAGACCGGAGCCCCCCATGCTGTCCCGCAAGTCCCTTCGCCCCGCCGCGTTCGCGCTGGCCCTGGGCCTCACCGGCGTGGCCCCCACGGCCCAGGCTCTCAATATCGTGCTGACCGACATCGGCGCGACCAAGATGTCCGCAGAGCAACTCGGCGCCTTCCAGACGGCCGCCAATTACTGGTCGGGCACGCTGACCGACAACGTCACCGTCTACCTCAACATCTCCTTCAGCGACCTGGGCAGCAACGTCCTGGGATCGACGCGATCCGAGCAGACTGTCGTCAGCTACAGCAGTCTGCGCAGCCATCTGTCGACAGATGCCAAATCAGGTCTCGACGCCGCCGCGGTGGCCAGCCTGCCGGCCGGCACGGCCGCGAGTTTCTGGGCCACCCAGGGCGATCTGACGAACCGTTTCGACAACGACGGCTCGGCCAACAACCGCTCGCTGATCATCAACACGGCGAATGCCAAGGCCATCGGCCTGAACCTCGGCCCCAACCTCGGCGCCCTGGATGCCACCATCAGCTTCGCCAATGCATTTGCCGGCCAATTCGCCTACACCCGCGTCAACGGCCACGTCCCGGCGGGCAAGATCGACTTCACCACGGTGGCCGAGCATGAGATCGGCCATGCGCTCGGCTTCGTGTCCGGCGTGGACACCGTCGACGACTGCGTCAGCCGTGCCGCGCAATGCGGCCTGTCGGGCCTGCCCAACGAGTTCGAGGACTCCGCCGTCTACTCACCGCTGGACATGTTCCGCTATTCGGCTGCCGGCAAGCGCGATCTGACGGTGGGCGGCTCGCCGTACTTCTCGGTGGACGGGGGCCAGACCGCCATCCAGTCCTTCTCGACCGGCAGCGCGCATGGCAATGGCGAGCAGGCCAGTCACTTCGGCACCAGTGTCATCACGCTGATGCGACCCTTCGTCGTGGCGGGCCAGTCCTATGACGCCACCGCCAGCGACCTGATGGCCTTCGACGCCATCGGTTGGGACCTGGCCGCGGCCGTGCCGGAACCCAGCCAATACGCCCTGCTGCTGGCCGGCCTGGCCGCCATCGGCATGGCGCGCCGCCGCAAGCGCGACTGAGTTCGATCCCTCCATGCAAAGCGGCCCCGTGGGGCCGCTTTTGCGTTGGGCGGCGCCTCAGCGCTTGAGCAGCCCCAGGCCCTTCAGATAGTCGCCTTCGGGGAAGCACACCGTCTGCGGATGGTCGGCCGCGGCGCAGAGCCTCTCGACGATATAGCCATCCACGCCGGCGTCCAGGCCGGCGCCGGCCACGATCTTGTGGAAGAGGTCGGGCGAGATGCCGCCCGAGCAGGAGAAGGTGTAGAGCAGGCCGCCGTCGTTCAGCAGCATGAAGGCCAGGCGGTTGATGTCCTTGTAGGCCCGCGCTGCGCGCTCGGCGTGGGCCACTGTGGGCGCGAACTTGGGCGGGTCCAGCACGATGGCGTCGAAGCGCCGACCCTCGTGCAGGCAGCGCCGCAGCGTCGCATTGACGTCGGCGTCCCAGGCCTCGTGCCGGCCGGCGTCGAAGCCGTTCAGCGCCACGTGCGCCTGGGCGCGCGCCAGCGCGGGGCCGGAGGAGTCCACGCTGACGACTTGGCTCGCGCCGCCCGCCAGCGCCGCGACCGAGAAGCCGCCGGTGTAGCTGAAGCAGTTCAGCACGCTCTTCACGCCGAACTGCCTCACCGCGTCGGCAAAGCGGCGGCGGCTGTCGCGCTGGTCGAGGTAGTAGCCGGTCTTGTGGCCCTCGGCCACGTCC
>CBHWBD010000059.1:0-25644 GCA_966111775.1 uncultured Comamonadaceae bacterium
ACGAACGTGCTGGCTCTGAACGCCGCCATTCAGGCCGCGTCGGCCGGTGAAGCCGGTCGCGGCTTCTCGGTGGTTGCAGAAGAAGTGCAGCGTCTGGCCGAACGCTCCGGCGACGCGACGCGTCGAATCGCCGCGCTGGTCAAGACCATTCAGACCGACACCCACGACGCCGTGGCCGCCATGGAGCGCTCGACGCGCGGTGTGGTGGAAGGTACGCAACTGTCCGACGCGGCCGGCAAGGCCCTGGAAGACATCGACAGCGTGTCGCGCCAGCTGGACAGCCTGATCGGACGCATCTCGAACCAGGCCCAGCAGGAAGCTGAGCATGCCAACGAGGTGGCCTCCAATATCCAGCACATTTTCGCGGTGACCGAACAGACGTCGGAAGGCACGCGCTCCACCGCCCAGATGGTGCATGAGCTGTCCCGCTCCGCCGAGGCGCTGCGCACCTCCGTGTCCCGATTCAAGGTCGCCTGACCCCCGTACACCGCACCGAGCGAGAAAGCCCACGCATGGACAGCTCCCTGCGAGACTCCGAACTCCCGGCCGACCTCAGCCCACTGGCCTGGGTGCAGGAGGAATTGCGCCGCTCCCTGGAGTCGGTGCACAAGACCCTGCGCCGACATGTGCGCGAAGGCGGCGACAACCGCCTCTCGGCCTTCGGCGGCGACGCCCAGCCGAGCGTGCCGCTGCAGCAGGCCGCGGCCCAGCTGCACCAGGTCAGCGGCGTGCTGTCGCTGGTCGGCCTGCCGGCCGGCGCCGGCATGCTGCGTGCCGCCGAGGCGGCCGTGGCTCGCCTGGCCGAGCGCCCGCTGGAAGTCGAAGCCAGCACCGTCGACACCATCGAGCGCGCCGACTTCGCGCTGCTGGCCTATGTGGCCCGCCTGCTGGCGGGCAACAAGACCTCGTCGCTGGCCCTCTACCCGGGCTATCGCGCGCTGCAGCAACTGAACGGCGCCGAGCGCATCCATCCGGCCGACCTGTGGCAATACGACTGGTCCTGGCGCAGCATCGCGTCCGAAGCCGGCGTGCTGCCGCGTTCGCCCGAAGGCGTGCGCGCCCCGTTCGAGGCTGCGCTGCTGCGCCAGATGCGCGAGCCCAGCCCCACGCATGCGGCCAATCTGTCCGGCCTGTGCGCCGGCCTGGCCGCGGCCCTGCCGGCCGGCACCACGCGCACGCTGTGGCAACTCGCCGCCGCCGTCTTCGAGGGCCAGGCCCTGAAGCTGCTCGGCAGCGACGCCTACACCAAGCGCCTGGGCTCCAAGCTGCTGCATGAGCTGCGCATCGTCGGCCAGGGCGACCCGGGCACCGATCCGGCGCGCGATCGCCTGGCCCAGGACCTGCTGTTCTTCTGCGCCCAGTGCCGCAGCAAGGGGGCCGGCCCGCGCCTGGCCGCCGTCAACGAGGCCTACCGCCTGACCGAAGAACATGCCGGCGACTACGAAGACGCCAGCCTCGGCCGCATCGACCCCGCCTGGGTCGCTCAGGCCAAGCGCCGCGTGCTGTCCGCCAAGGAGAGCTGGTCCAGCGCCGCCGAGGGCGACCAGCATCGCCTGGCCGGCCTCGATGAGCAGTTCGCCGGTCTTGCCGATTCCCTGACGCGCCTCTTCCCGAGCGGCGAGGTGCTGGCCCAGACCCTACAGCGCGCCGTCGTCGCGACGCTGCGCTCGCGCACCACGCCGCCGCCGGCCCTGGCGATGGAAATCGCCACCAGCCTGCTCTATGTCGAGGCTGCACTGGAAGACGCCGCCTTCGACCAGCCCGAACAGGCCGATCGCGTGCGCCGCATGGCGCGCCGCGTCGAGGCCGTGGCCCATGGGCAGACGCCCGAGCCGCTGGAAGACTGGATGGAGGAGCTGTACCGCCGCGTCTCCGACCGCCAGACCCTCGGCAGCGTCGTGCATGAGTTGCGCGCCAGCCTCTCGGAAGTCGAGAAGCAGTGCGACGAATACTTCCGCGATCCGACCCAGCGCGCGCTGCTCATTCCCGTGCCCGGCCAGTTGCAGGCCATGCGCGGCGTGCTCAGCGTGCTGGGTCTGGACCAGGCCGCCCAGGCCACGGTCCGCATGCGTGACGAGGTCGACGGCCTCGCCAACACCGAGATCGACTTCAACCGCCCCGGTGCGCGCGACGTCTTCGAGCGCCTGGCCAACAACCTCGGCGCCCTCGGCTTCCTGATCGACATGCTGAGCGTGCAGCCGGCCCTGGCCAAGCGCATGTTCCAGTTCGACGATGCCAGCGGCCGCCTGGACGCCGTCATGGGCCGTCGCGAAGGCGCTGTCGAGCTGCCCAGCTTCGAGGCCAGCGGCTTCCACGTCGATCTGGGCGACGAATCGCCCGAGCTCGACGCCCCCTCCTACGAGGCCACCCAACCCCTGCGCGTCGATCTGGCCACGCTGGATCTGCCCGATCTCAGCCTGCCCGACGTCGACCTGTCGCAGCCCGCTGCGGCAATGCCCGCTCCGGCTCCCGCTCCCGTTGTCGCTCCGCCGCCGCCCGCGCCTGCTCCCGCGCCCAGCGTCGCCGACGACCCCGAGATGCGCGAGATCTTCCTCGAGGAAGCCGAGGAGGTCATCGGCAATGCCCGCGCCGCGCTGGCAGAACTCCGCGAGTCGCCGGCCGACCACGGTCAGCTGACCGTCGTGCGCCGTGCCTTCCACACCCTGAAGGGCAGCGCCCGCATGGTGGGCCTGGACGAATTCGGCGAAGGTGCCTGGGCCTGCGAACAGCTCTACAACGCCCGCCTGGGCGAAGCCACGCCGCAGGCCGATGCGGCCCTGCTCGGCTTCACCGGCGAGGCCCTGGACTACTTCGCCCACTGGCGCGAGCAGATCGCCGGCAATGAGCCCGGCCACAGCTCGCCCGATCCGGTGCGCCGCAGCGCCGATTCCCTGCGCCTGCATGGCCAGCCGCTGCCGCTGGAGGCCGCCGCCCCGGCCGCTGCCGCCGTCGATGGCGGTCCCGAGGGGCTGGCCGAGCCGGCTGCCGAACCCGTCGTCGCCGCCCTGCCGGCCGAGATGGAAGAGACGGTACCGCTGGCGCCCGACTTCGTGCTCGAGCTGGCCGCGCCGGCCACCGAAGCCCAGGTCGAGGCCGAGGCCGCGCTGGCCCTGCCCGATGTCGTCATCGATTTCGAGCCGACCGAGGTGCCCGTCGACGAGCCGATCAGCGAATTCGGCGCCCATGCGCCGACCGAGCCGCTGCCGCTGCCGGCCATGCCCGACGAAGAGCCGACCCTGGCCAACTTCGCCCTCTCGCTGGATCTGGACGAGGCCGAAGTCGTCGTCATGGAGCCCATGGGCGAGGCCCCGGTCCGTCCGGAGGAATCCACGCTGGCCATGGCCAAGCTGCTCCAGGACGACGAGGAGCCGGCAGCCCCGGCCCTCAGCCTGGTCAGCGCGCCGGAGCCTGAACCCGAGCCCGAGCCCGTCGACCCCGACGAAGGCTTCAAGGTCATCGGCCCGCTGCGCATCAGCATCGCGCTGTTCAACATCTTCCTCAACGAAGCCGACGAGCTGTCGCGCAAGCTGTCCATCGGCCTGGCCGAATGGGCGGCCGAGCTCAGCCAGCCCGTGCCGCAGAGCTGCGAGGTGCAGGCCCATGCGCTGGCCGGCAATGCCGCCACGGTCGGCTATGAAGACCTGTCGGCCCTGGCCCGCGAGCTCGAGCACACGCTGGGCCGCGCCCAGCGCGCCGTCAGCTACGAGCCGGAAGATGCCGAGCTCTTCGTGCGCGCCGCCGACGACATCCGTCGCCTGTTGCACCAGTTCGCTGCCGGCTTCCTGAAGCCCAACGACCCGGACCTCATTTCCCGCCTGCACGCCTACGAGCCGCAGGAAGAGTCCTTCACGGCGTCGGCGCCGCTGGACGTGCTGCCCCTGCACGCGCTGGACGAGACCGTGGCCGGCGATCTGGACCCTTCGATGTCGGCCACCGTGGCCGGCGAACTGCCCGTCTTTGACGCGGTCGAGGCCGCCGCGCCTGTCGAAGCCACCCCCGAGCCCGTCGTCGAGGCGATCCCCGAGCCGGTTGCGCAAGCGCAGCCCCAGCCGGAACCCGAGCCGGTTGTCGAAGTCCAGCCCGAGCCTGTGCCCGAACCGGTTGCGCAAGCGCTGCCCGTGCCCGAGCCGGTCGTCGAAGCCCAGCCCGAACCCGAACCCGAACCCGAACCGGTCGTCGAAGTCCAGCCCGAGCCGCAACCCGAGCCGGTGGCCGAAGTGCAACCGGAGCCGGTGCCCGCTGCTGCCGAGGACGAGCCCGAGCCTGGCCTGCCCGACCACATCGAGCCCGACCTCTATCCGATCTTCGAAGAGGAAGGCCGCGACCTGCTGGAGCAGCTGCATGGCGCCCTGCGCGACTGGCTGGCCCACCCGGCCGAGCTGGGTCGTTCCGACGCCTGCATGCGCGCCCTGCACACCTTCAAGGGCGGCGCCCGCCTCGCCGGTGCCATGCGCCTGGGTGAGCAGGCCCACCACCTGGAGTCGGCCGTCGAGGCCCTGGTGCGCGCCGGCCATGCCGATCACGCCCAGGTCCAGGCCCTGCAGCATGAGGGCGACGCCCTCGAGCACGCCTTCGAGGAACTCGGCCGCAGCCTGACGGCCGCCGCCGCAGCGCCGGTGGCGCCGACCGTCGTCGCGCCGCCCGCGCCTGCGCCCGTCGCCCGTCCGGTTGCCGAGATCTCCGAGCCCTCGATCCGTCCGGTCGCGCCCATCGCCGTCGACAAGCCGGTCGAGCCGACCCGCGAGATCGACTGGAGCCGCTTCACCGACACCGCCGAGATCGCCGCCGGCAGCGACAACTTGGCCATCGGCCAGGCCCTGGTGCGGGTGCGCGGCAGCCTGCTGGAACGCATGGCCACCCAGGCCGGCGAGGTCAGCATCCGCCGCGCGCGGATGGAGTCCGAGCTGGTGCAGATGAAGGGTTCGCTGCACGACCTGGACGACAACCTGGATCGCATCCGCGCCCAGTTGCGCGAGCTGGAACTGCAGGCCGAGGCCCAGATGCACATCCAGCAGGAGATGGCGCAGCAGGGCGGCCGCGAGTTCGACCCGCTGGAGTTCGACCGCTACACCCGCTTCCAGGAATTGACCCGCATGCTGGCCGAGTCGGTCGGTGACGTGGCCACCCTGCAGCGCTCGCTGGGCCGCAATGTGCAGACCGGCGAAGACGAGCTGGCCGCCCAGTCGCGACTGACGCGCGAACTGCAGGACGACCTGCTGCGTACCCGCCTGGTGGAGTTCGACTCCATCGGCGAGCGCATGCACCGCGTCGTCCGCCAGGCTTCGCGTGACAGCGGCAAGCAGGTCAAGCTGGAAATCAGCGGCGGCCAGACCGAGCTGGACCGTTCGGTGCTGGAACGTACCGCGGGCGCCTTCGAGCACCTGCTGCGCAACAGCGTCGCCCACGGCATCGAGACCCCCGAGGCTCGCACGGCGGCCGGCAAGGACCCGGTCGGCACGCTGCGCATCGAGGTCGGCCAGCACGGCAACGAAGTGCTGCTGAACTTCTCCGACAACGGCGCCGGCCTGAACCTCGCCCGCATCCGTGAGCGTGGCCTGCAGCTCGGCCTGATCTCGGCCGATGCCGAACCCGATGACGCCCAGCTGAAGCGCCTGATCTTCGCGCCGGGCTTCTCGACGGCCAGCCAGATCACCGAGCTCAGCGGCCGTGGCATCGGCATGGACGTCGTGCGTGCCGAGGTCGGCACGCTCGGCGGCACCATCGAGACCACGTCGACAAGCGGCCAGGGCACCAGCTTCCTGCTGCGTCTGCCCCTCACCACCGCACTGACCCAGGTCGTGCTGTTGCGCAGCGCCGACCAGGTCATCGCCGTCCCGGCGGCCCTGATGGCCTCCGTGCAGCGCGTGCCGGTCGATGCGGTCGAGGCAGCTTATGCCACCGGCAAGCTCAACCACGGCGGCGTCGAGATGCCGTTCTACTGGCTGGGCGGCCTGCTCGGCCACGCGGGCCGCGGCCATGTCCATGGTCGCCACACCCACGTCGTGCTGGTGCGCAGTGCCCAGGGTGCCCTGGCCCTGCACGTCGACGAAGTCATCGGCAACCAGGAAGTCGTGGTCAAGAACCTCGGCGCCCAGCTCAACCGCGTGCCGGGCCTGGCGGGCATCAGCCTGCTGGCTTCGGGCGAGGTGGCCCTGATCTACAACGTCGTCGCACTGGCCGACTGGTATGGCCTGGACGCCCAGGCCCGCCTGGCCGCCGCCCATGCCATCGCCCAGGGCGAGGTGCCGCAGCAGCAGGTCGTGTCCGTCGTCGAGACCGTCACGCAGGCGCCGCTGGTCCTCGTCGTCGACGACTCGCTGACGGTGCGTCGCGTGACCCAGCGCTTCCTGGAGCGTGTCGGCCTGCGTGTCATGCTGGCCAAGGACGGCCTGGATGCGATGGAGAAGCTGTCGGGCGACGAACTGCCTTCGGTGGTGCTGTCCGACATCGAGATGCCGCGCATGGACGGTTTCGACCTGGTGCGCAATATGCGCGCCGACTCGCGCCTGGCCGCGCTGCCGGTCATCATGATCACTTCGCGGATCGCCCAGAAGCACCGCGACTATGCTGCGCAACTGGGTGTCGACCACTATCTCGGCAAGCCCTACGATGAGGAATATCTGCTCGGCTTGATCCAGCAGTTCACCCGACAGGCCGTGGCGGCTTGATCATCAGCACATGTCCCAGGTTGTCGACCATCTCGCCGAACTGACCGGTTTCCGTGACCGTGACGTCATGGACGTCACCCTGGTCATGGCGCTGCGCGATCTGCTCGAGCCCGAGTCGGTCGCCATCTACCGCAGCGTCGGCGAGCCGGGCGACGAGCGCTGGCTGACGCGCGCCCATCTGCGCGCGGGTGATGCCGTCGCCTCGGCCGACCCGCTGTGGGCCAAGCCCGCAGCCCTGCCCAAGGTGATCGACCATCCGCTGCGGCTGGAGGCCATGCGCAGCCGCAGCGTCACCCAGGTGGCGCAGGGCGGCCAGTGGCTCTACCTGTTTCCGATTGCGACCGATCGTGACGTCATCGGCGTCATCGAGATCCTGTCCACGCGCCGCCTCGGCACGGGCGCGCAGCGCATGGTCAGCAGCGTGCTGCGCATCTATCACAACTTCCAGGGCCTGCTCGACTACTCCGAGCGCGACACCCTGACCGGCCTGCTCAACCGCAAGACCTTCGACGAGAGCTTCCTGAAGGTGCTGTCGGACATTCCGACGCGCCCGGATGTGAAGCACGGTGCCGAGGATCGCCGCCATGAGACGGCCACGCCGCACTATGTGCTCGGCGTCATCGACATCGACCACTTCAAGTCCGTCAACGACCGCTTCGGCCACCTGATCGGCGACGAAGTGCTGCTGTTGCTGTCGCGGCTGATGCGCGGCTCCTTCCGCTTTCACGACATGCTCTACCGCTTCGGTGGCGAGGAGTTCGTCGTGCTGATGCGCTGCGACGAGGAAATCCACGCCGGCGAGGCCTTCGAGCGCCTGCGCGTGAACACCGAGCGCTACGCCTTCCCCCAGGTAGGGCGCATCACCGTCAGCATCGGCTTCACCGAGGTGCGCGCCGGCGACTCCCCGGCGGGCGCCTTCGAGCGCGCCGACAAGGCCGTCTATCACGCCAAGGGCCATGGCCGCAACCAGGTCCACAACTACGCGGCCCTGGTGGCCAGCGGCGTGATCCAGGAAGCCACCCAGCTCAGCGACGTCGAGCTGTTCTGAGGTCCCGGCTGCTAACACGCCAATTGCACGCGTCAGCCGGCAGCTTGACTTTTTGTCGCTTGTCGCCATAGCCTAGGCTTTCTTGCTCGACCGGCGCGCCCTAGACGCCGCGGGCGGCCCAGTGTGAGGGGTGGCGTGGGCATGCGTTATTCCTGGCTTCCGTTGAGCCTTCTCGTCGCGGCCTTCCTGGCCTTCGTCGGCACGGCCGTGGGCGCTTCCCAGAGCCTGACCGAGCTGCTGCGGCGCGACGCCGAGCGCAGCCAGGCCCTGAGCACCCAGACCGATCTGCAGCATCTGCTGATGCTGCTCGTCGACATCGAGACCGGCCAGCGCGGTTTCATCATCACCGGCCAGCAACCTTTTCTGCGCCCCTACGAGGATGCGCTCGGCGAGCTCAGCGACGTGCGCACGGGCCTGCGCAACCGCCTGCCGCATCAGGGGGCGAACGAGGTGACGCTGATCCGGCTGGATGCGCTGATCGACGAGAGGCTGGCCCAGGCCCGCCAGACCATCGCGCGCCGCCTGGCCGACGGCAAGGCGGCGACCAGCGACCTGAGCGCCTACGTGGACGGCAAGCGCGTCATGGACGAGCTGCGCTTCCAGATCGAGCAGCTGGCCCGCGAGCAGCAGCGCCGCGTCGGCGTGGCCGACGAAGCCACCCAGGCGGTTCGCCAGCGCACGTCGCGCCTGACGCGCCTGCTGCCCGCGGTCGGGCTCGTCACCCTCGCCGTGGCGGTGGCCCTGATGCTGCGCGAACGCCGTCTGCGCGACCGGGCCGAGGCGGCCCTGCGCGATGCCAACGCCGGCCTGGAGCAGCAGGTCGCCCTGCGCACCGAGGCCCTCAGCCATGCGCTGGCGCGCATCCGCAGCTTCGCCGTCGAGATGGACCGCGGCATCGAGGCCGAACGCCGTCGCCTCGCCCGCGAGGTGCACGACCAGGTCGGCCAGGTCGGCACCGCCATCAAGATGGTGACGCTGTCCCTGCGCGCCAGGCTGGCGCCGCGCAGCGAGCCGCTGGTCGACGAGCTGCAGGGCATGGCCGAAGAGGCCATACGCGCGGCCCGCCACATCTCGGCGGAACTGCGCCCGCCGCTGCTGGACGAGTTGGGCCTGGAGGCGGCCCTGGACCACCATCTGCAGATGCTGCAGCGGCAATCCGCCCTCGAGACCCGGCTGGACCTGGACGAGGCGGCCCTGCTGCCACCCGAGCAGGCCAGCCCGCTGTTTCGCATCGTCCAGGAGGCCTGCACCAATGTGCTTCGGCACGCCCAGGCGCGCAGCCTGCGCGTCACCGGCCGGCCGCTGGCGATCGACGCCGGCGAGGGCTATGAGCTGGAAGTCGACGACGATGGGCGCGGCCCCGGCGCCACCCGCCCCGACGCTGCCGGCCTGCGCAATATGCGCGAACGCGCCGAACTGGCCGGCGGCCGCTTTGACTTCGGCCCGGCGCCCGGCGGTGGCACCCGGGTGCGGGTCTGGCTGCCGCTGAATTCCCCCATGCCGGCCGCTGCGGTGGCCAAGGACGAGGAGACCTGGTTGTGAAGTTGCTGATCATCGACGACCACCCGCTGATGCGCATGGGCATCAGCCAGCTCGTGCTGCAGGAATGGCCCGATGCCCAGATCGACGAGGCCCCGACCATCGCCGAAGCCCTCAGCCGCATTGCCGCGGCGCGCCCCGACCTCGTCACGTTGGACCTGTCGCTGCCCGACGCCCGCGGCACCGAAGGGGCCAGCAAGCTGCTGCGCGTGCTGCCGGGCGTGCCCCTGCTGGTGCTCAGCCTCAATGCCGAGGCCGCCTATGCCGCGCGGCTGATGCAGATGGGCGTGGCGGGCTATCTGCCCAAGGACCGGGCGCCCGAGGAGTTGCGCACCGCGCTGCGCCGCCTGTCCGAGGGCGGTCGCTATGTGACGGCCGCCATGGCCGACCACCTGCTCGGCCTGCTCAGCGGCAAGGCGCCCGGCGCCCTGCCGCACGAGCAGCTGTCGGCCCAGGAGCATCGGGTCATGCTGCTGATCGCCGCCGGCCAGACGCCGGCCCAGATCGCCGAGGCCATGCACCTGTCCGTCAAGACGGTGGGCAGCTATCGCGCCCGCATCCTCGAGAAGGCCGGTTGGGCCAACAACACCGAGCTGACCAAATACTGCGTGCAGCACGGGCTGACGGATATTTGATTGGCCACATCGGTTGCCTTGAGTTGATGTTCCGGGCTCGTTCCCGAGCCGGCCGGTCTGTCGACGCTTGTGGCTCTATGCCGCAAGCGTCGACGTCCCCAGGGGGACCGACCAGGTTCGTGCGCGTCCAGCGCCGCGAGACTGGGCGAGGGGCGCCATGTAGGCAATTTACCTACATGAGGTCGCGGCAATCCTGCCGGCCCAACGCCCAGATCACCCGCTGCCGCCGGATCCCGGCCGGGCCGACCATGGCGGCCATGAACATCTTTCTCGTCGAAGACTCCGCCTCCATCCGCCGCCTGCTGGTGCGCCGCCTCGAGACCATGCCCGGCATGCGCGTCGTGGGCGAGGCCGGTGGCGAACGTCAGGCCCTGGCACTGATCCAGTGGACCCAGCCCGACGTGGTGCTGATGGACCTGTCCCTGGCCACCGGCAGCGGCCTCAGCCTGCTCGCCCAGTTGCGCCGCGCCGGCTACACCGGCCGCATCGCGGTGCTGACCGCCCAGGACGTGGACGCCTACCGTCGCGCCTGTCTGGACGCCGGTGCCGATGCCTTCTACGACAAGGCCAGCGGCCTGGAGACCCTGTTCGACGACCTGGCCGAGTACGCCGCCACCCGCCCCGCGCAGCTGGAAGACAAGCCCGCCGTCCAGCTACGCGACGGCTTGACCGGCCTGTTCAATGAAGCCGCCCTGCACGAGCGCCTGGACCAGGTCTCGCGCTGCGCGACCCGCGATGGCGTCGACCTGGCTGTCTACGTTGTGCGCCTGGCCGGCCTGGCCCAACTGGCGGACGACGTCGCCGGCGCCGTGGCCCGCCAGGTGGCGCTGCGCCTGAAGGAGGCCAGCGCCGATTCGGACATCGTGGCGCGCAGCTCGGCCGACCAGTTCGCCGTCGTGCAGACCCGGCTGGACCAGGCCGAGCAGGCCGCCAACCACGCCCGCAGCCTCGTCGCGCTGATGAGCGAGCCCTTCCATGTGGCCGGGCGCGACTACACCCTGGGCATCGAGATGGGCATGGCCCTGTTCCCTGCCGACGCGGTCTCGCCGCGCGGCCTGTTGACCCTGGCTCAGGCCACGGCCTTCGGCGCCCTCTGATCAGGCAGGCCGTTTGACGACGGCATAGCGCTCCAGCGTGCGTTCGCGCGCGATGGCATGGTCGACGATGGGCTGTGGGTAGTCGCGGCCCTGCATCTCCAGCGGTGCCCGCTCCCAGGGCGCGTGGATGGCCTTGTTGGACAGTTCGGCCAGCTCCGGGCAGTAGCGGCGGATGAAGCGGCCCTCGGCGTCGAACTTCTCGCTCTGGCTGGTCGGGTTGAAGATGCGGAAATAGGGCTGGGCGTCGCAGCCGCTGCTGCTGGCCCATTGCCAGCCGCCGTTGTTGGCCGCGAGGTCGAAGTCCAGCAGCTTCTCGGCGAAATAGGCCTCGCCGCGCTGCCAGGCGATGCCGAGATCCTTGGTCAGGAAGCTGGCCACCACCATGCGCAGGCGGTTGTGCATATAGCCGGTCTGGTTGATCTGGCGCATGGCCGCGTCCACCAGCGGGAAGCCGGTGCGACCCTCGCACCAGGCGGCGAACAGCGTGTCGGCCTGCTTGCCGGTCTCCCAGCGGATGGCGTCGTACTCCGGCTTGAAGGCCGACGTCATGGCATGCGGGTGGTGGTGCATGACCTGGTGATAGAAATCGCGCCAGATCAGCTCCGACAGCCAGATCTCGGCGCCATGGTCGCCGCCCTGCATCAGCTGGTGGGCCGTGCGCGCCAGCCGGCGGATGGACACGGTGCCGAAGCGCAGGTGCACGCTGAGATAGCTCGGGCCCTTCAGGGCCGGGAAGTCGCGCTTCTTGTCGTAGTCGGCGATGCGGTCCAGGAAGTCGTCCAGCAGCACCTCGGCACCGCGGCTGCCCTGGCCGACATGGGCGATCAGATCGGTGGGCTGGAAACCGATGTCCTTCAGGCCAGGAACGCCCTGGGCCAGCTTGCTCTTGGCGAGGCTGGCCGCATGGCGCTCCACCGGATAGCTGCTCAGGTAGAACTCGTCGACCTTGCGCAACCAGGCGTTCTTGTAGGGCGTGAACACGCCATAGGGCCCGCCGGCGGCCGTCATCACCTCGCGGCGTTCGAAGATGACGTGGTCCTTGAAGCTGCGCAGCCCGGCGTTGAGGGGCTCGAGCAGATCGGCCACCCGCGCATCGCGCATCAGCGCCTGGGGCTCGTCGTCATGGGTGGTGAAGACGGCCTGCACGTCCAGCTCGGCCGCCAGGCGCGGGATCTCGTCGGCCGCGAAGCCGTGGCGCACGATCAGGGCGCCACCCAGCCTGCGCAGGTCCTCGTCCAGCACCTGCAGGGCGCCCAGGATGAATTCCACGCGCCGGTCGGCCCGGGGCAGGGCGTCCAGGATGTCGCGGTCCAGAACGAAGGCGCAAAACACCTGTTTCGCGGCTCGCAGCGCCTGGTAGAGGGCGGCCTGGTCAGCCACGCGCAGGTCGCGGCGAAACCAGACCAAAGCGCGGTCGATATGGTCGGTCATGACCGGCAGAATAAAATGCCTTCATGCCTGCCGACCGGATCGTCCTGACCAACCAGTTCCTCATCGCCATGCCTGGCATGGCCGACGAGGCTTTCGCAGGCACGGTGGTCTACCTCTGCGAGCACAACGACAACGGCGCCCTGGGCCTGGTCGTCAACAAGCCGACCTCGCTGACGCTGGGCAACCTGTTCGAAAAGGTCGAGCTCAGCCCGCCGGCCGACCCGCTGGCCGACAGCCCCGTCTTCTACGGCGGCCCGGTGCAGACCGACCGCGGTTTCGTGCTGCACGAGCCCCTGGACGAGGAGGGTGGCCACTACAACGCCACGCTGGCCGTGCCCGGCGGCCTGGAGATGACCACCAGCCGCGACGTGCTGGAGGCCCTGTCCAACGGCGCCGGCCCGCGCAAGATCCTCGTCACCCTGGGCTACAGCGGCTGGGCCGCCGGCCAGCTCGAGGAAGAAATCGGCCGCAACGGCTGGCTGACGGTGGACGCGACGCCGGAAATCATCTTCGACACGCCGGTCGAGCAGCGCTACGAGAAGGCGCTGGCACTGCTGGGCGTCGATCCGCGCATGCTCAGCTCCGACGCGGGGCATGCGTGATGGCCGTCGTGGCTGACGCGTCCCGCCTTCAATCCTTTCTTGCTTTTGACTTTGGCCTGCGCCGCATTGGCGTGGCCAGCGGCACGCGCCTGCTCGGTTCGGCCGAGCCGCGCGGCACCCTCAAGGGCGGCGACTTCGACGCGATCGCTGCCCTCATCAAGACCTGGCAGCCCGACGCCCTCGTCATCGGCGTGCCCCGCCACCCCGACGGTGCGCCGCACGAGATGACGGCCAAGGCGCAGAATTTTGGCCGGCGCCTCTCGGGCCGCTACCACCTGCCGGTCTTCGAGGTGGACGAGCGCTATACGAGCGTGGAAGCTGAAGCCGAAGGCGCACAAGACGTGGATGCCGCCGCCGCCGCCCTGATCCTGGAACAGTTTTTTCGAGAACACCCATGAGTGATTTGCTGCTCGATGCCGAGGCTCTGTACCTCGAGCTCAAGAAAGGCGTGCAGAAGCTGCTGACGCCCGACACCGCCCTGGTGGGCATCTGGAGCGGCGGCGCCTGGCTGGCCGAGAGACTGGCGGCCGACCTGGGGGTCGCCGCCGGCACCATCTCCAGCGCCCTGCACCGTGATGACTTCGGTTCGCGCGGCATGGCCAAGGCCGACCACACCAAGCTGCCCTTCGACGTCAATGGCCGCGACATCCTGCTGATCGACGACGTGCTCTACAGCGGTCGCACGACGCGGGCCGTCATCAACGAGCTGTTCGACTTCGGCCGCCCGGCGCGCGTGCAGCTTGCCGTGCTGGTGGACCGCGGCGGGCGCCAGCTGCCCATCGAGCCGGCCTTCTCGGCGGCGCGCGTCTCGCTCCAGGCCGACCAGAGCCTGCGTCTGAGCCGCGCTGACGACGGCCGCTTCCGATTCGAGGTGAAATGATGCTGAGCAAGCGAAATCCCCAGCTCAACAAGCACGGCGAGCTCATCCACCTGCTGTCCATCGAAGGCCTGCCGCGTGCGGTTGTCGAGCAGATCCTGGACACCGCCGGCAGCTTCCTCTCTGTCAACGACCGCGAGGTCAAGAAGGTGCCGCTGCTGCGCGGCAAGTCGGTGTTCAACCTGTTCTTCGAGAACAGCACCCGCACCCGTACCACCTTCGAGATCGCCGCCAAGCGCCTGTCCGCCGACGTCATCAACCTCGACATCGCGCGCTCCTCCACGGCCAAGGGCGAGACCCTGCTCGACACGGTGGCCAACCTGAGCGCCATGCACGCCGACATGTTCGTCGTGCGCCACAGCGAGAGCGGTGCGCCTCACCTGATCGCCCAGCACTGCGCGCCGCACGTCCACGTCGTGAACGCCGGTGACGGCCGCCACGCCCACCCGACGCAGGGCCTGCTGGACATGTACACGATCCGGCACTTCAAGAAGGACTTCCGCAACCTGACGGTGGCCATCGTCGGCGACATCGTGCACTCGCGCGTCGCCCGCAGCGACATCCATGCGCTCAACATCCTGGGCGTGCCTGAGATCCGCGCCGTCGGGCCCAAGACCCTGGTGCCGGGCGACCTGCGCGACATGGGCGTGCGCGTCTGCCACGACATGGCTGAGGGCGTGAAGGACGCCGACGTCGTCATCATGCTGCGCCTGCAGAACGAGCGCATGAACGGCGGCATGCTCCCGAGCAGCGGCGAGTTCTTCAAGCACTTCGGCCTGACGCCGGAGAAGCTGGCCCTGGCCAAGCCCGACGCCATCGTCATGCACCCGGGCCCCATCAACCGCGGCGTGGAAATCGCCTCCGAAGTGGCGGACGGCAAGAGCAGCGTCATCCTGCCCCAGGTGACGTTCGGCATCGCTGTCCGAATGGCGGTCATGGCCATCCTTGCCGGCAACGAGGCTTAAGACATGAAGATCCTCATCAAAGGCGGCCGGCTGATCGATCCGGCCACGAATCTCGACCGCACGGGCGACGTCGCCATCGCCAACGGCCGCATCGTGCACCTGGGCGACGTCAGCGACTTCGGCGCCGACCGCACTGTCGATGCGCGCGGCCTCATCGTCGCGCCCGGCCTGGTCGACCTCTGCGCCCGCCTGCGCGAGCCCGGCCATGAGCACGAAGGCCTGCTGGAAAGCGAACTCGCCGCTGCCGCGGCCGGGGGCGTGACCAGCCTGGTCTGCCCGCCCGACACCGACCCCGTGCTCGACGAGCCCGGCCTGGTCGAGATGCTGAAGTTCCGCGCCCGCAAGCTCAGCCGCTGCCGCCTTTTCCCGCTGGGTGCCCTGACTCGCCAGCTGCAGGGCTCGGCCCTGACGGAGATGGCCGAGCTGACCGAGGCCGGCTGCATCGGCTTCTCGCAGGCCGAGGTGGCGATCAAGGACACCCTGGTGCTGAGCCGCGCGCTGCAGTACGCGGCCACCTATGGCTACACGGTCTGGCTGCGCCCGCAGGACTTCCACCTCGGCGGCGGCGTGGCCGCCAGCGGTTCGGTCGCGACGCGCCTGGGCCTGTCCGGTGTGCCGGTCAGTGCCGAGACGATTGCGCTGCACACCATCTTCGAACTGGTGCGCGCCACCGGCGCCCGCGTCCACCTCTGCCGGCTGTCGAGCGCCGCCGGCGTCGAGCTGGTGCGTGCGGCCAAGAAGGAAGGCCTGCCCATCACGGCCGACGTGTCCATCAACTCACTGCACCTCAGCGACGTCGACATCGGCTATTTCGACTCCGCCATGCGCCTGACGCCGCCGCTGCGCCAGGGCCGCGACCGCGACGCGCTGCGCGCCGGCCTGGCCGACGGCACCCTCGACGCGCTGGTGTCCGACCACATGCCGGTCACGACCGACGAGAAGGCCGTGCCTTTCGCCGAAGCCACGCCGGGCGCCACGGGCCTGGAGCTGCTGCTCAGCCTGGCCCTGCGCTGGGCGCGCGACGCCGAGCTGCCGCTGCAGCGCGCCCTGGCCGTCGTCACGGCCGAGCCGGTGCGCGTGCTGGGCAGCGCTCTGGGTTCGCTGTCCGCGAGCGCGGGCCGCCTGGTGGAAGGCGGCGTCGCCGACGTCTGCGTCTTCGACGCCAATGCCAGCTGGTCGGTCACGCCCGAGGCCTTGGCCAGCCAGGGCAAGCACACGCCCTTCGCCTATGCCTCAAGTGGTTTCGAGCTGCCGGCGCGCGTGCGCTGCACCTTGGTCGCGGGCCATATCGCCTACGAAGCTGAATGAGAGCTTTGGTCGCCGCCTGGCGCCTGCTGCGCCTGGCCCCACATGTGCTGCACGGCCTGTGGATCGTCAGGCGTCACTTCGAGCTGATGACGGCGTCCGAGAGGCATGGGCGCATCCAGTGGTGGTCGGTCAAGACGCTGCGCATCCTCGGCATCGAGCTGAAGTCCCAGGGACAGGCCCTGCCGGCCGGTCACCTGCTGGTGGCCAACCACATCTCCTGGCTGGACATCGCCGGCGTGCACGCCGTGCTGCCCCAGGCGCGCTTCGTCTCCAAGGCGGACGTGAAGCACTGGCCGCTGGTGGGCGCCCTCGTCGAAGGCGCTGGCACCCTGTTCATCGAGCGCACCAGCAAGCGCGATGCGCTGCGTGTCGTGCACCAGACGGCCGCGGCCCTGCAGGCGGGGGACTGCGTCGCCGTCTTCCCCGAAGGCACGACGGGCGCCGGGCCCGAGATGCTGCCCTTCCACGCCAACCTGCTGCAGGCGGCGGTGTCCACCGGCGCACCGGTCCTGCCGCTGGTGCTGCGCTGGTACGAGCCGGGCGAGCGCTTCAGCTCCTCGGCTCGCTTCATCGGCGACATGACCCTGGCCCGGAGCCTGTGGAGCATCGCCTCGGCCAAGGGGCTGGGCATCGACGTGCAGATCCTGCCCAGCGTGATGACCGAAGGCCAGGACCGCCGCGCCCTCGGCGAGACGCTGCGCAGCGTGATCAGCGCGCGCTTGTAAGCCAGCCCAGCCCGGCCGAGGTGTCGGCTCGCGGGCGGTACTCCAGGCCGATGGCGCCGGGCCAGGCGCGCACGTCCAGCAGCTCGAATTCGGCGGCGAACTCGTCCGGCCGCGGCTCATGCCGGCCATCGACGCCCGCAACCTGCACATGGCCGAGCACACCCAGGTCCAGCGCCCGCGCCAGATGCGTCAGCGATTCGCCCTCGGCCACGCGGCAGTGGTAGAGGTCCAGCTGCAATTGCACCCGCGGCGTGTTCAAGTCGGCCAGCAGTGCCAGCGCCTGGGCCTGGCGGTGCAGGAAATAGCCCGGCATGTCGCGGCGGTTGATGGGTTCGACGAGCAGGGGCAGGGCCGACTGCTCGGCGGCCCAGCGCAGATTGGCCAGCCAGGCGGCACGCGTTTCAGGGACGTCTTCGGCAAGTCCCGACAGCAGATGGACGCGCGCGGCGCCGAGTTGGTGAGCGAGGTCCAGGCCGCGCAGCGTTGCGTCACGGAACTGAGCCTCGCGGCCGGGCAGGGCGGCAAAGCCGCGTTCGCCCGCCGCCCAGTCGCCAGCGGGCGCATTGATCAGAACGACGCGCAGCCCGGTCAGTGCGGCCTTCAGCGCCGCCGCGTCATGCAGATGCGGCTGCTGCAATTCCACCGCCGTGAAGCCGTCGGCGCGCGCGGCCGCCGGGCGATCGAGATAGGCGTGTTCGCCGTACAGCCAGTCGAGATTGGCTGCAAGGCGCTGCGCAATCACTTGGACTCCGCGACCAGGGCCGGATTCAGCCGCGGGTCGTTGTACATCTTGAACTGGCGATAGACCTTGAAGTAGGCCCGGCCGGCACGGGCGTCGGCCAGCAGGCCGTCGAAGCAGTGGCCCAGGTCGGCACGCTGCTGGATCAGGCGTTGCAGGCGCTCGGCGCAGGACTGGCGATGCGCCGCGTCCACGTCGCTGCGCAGGGTCTGCTCGCGCATGGCGGCGATCTTCAGGCCGAGGATGGAGATGCGGTCCAGCATGGAGCCCGCCGTCTCGCTGTTCAGGCGGGCGCCGGGCGGCGCGGTGGAGAGGGGCAGGGCGCTGGCAATGGTGGCGGGGTCGACGAGGCCCAGGGCCGACAGCAGGAATTCGTCGATGCGCTCGATGGCGTCGTTGCGGGCCTGGTTGTGGCGGTCGATGGCGCGCTTGTTGGCGACGATCTCGGCGTCAGGCGCCTGGGTGCGGCGAGCCAGGTCCTCCTGGGCCCACAGGCTGCGGTTGTGGAAGTGGTTGCTGGCGATCCAGCCCTGCAAGTCATGGGCGGCGACGTCGGCCGGCGCCAGGGCCAGCGCAGCGTCGTGGGCGGCGATCACTTCGGCGGAGGAGGGCAGGGTGATCTCGGGCATGAAGGGCTGGCCTGCGCAGTGAGAATCCCGCGCCACTTGTAAAGAATTGCTGATGATAGAAGCCCGCCCGCTGATCGTTCGCCTGCGCAACTTCGTGGGCGACACGGTGCTGAGCATTCCGGCACTGAGATTGCTGGAGCAGCACGGCTACCGCCTCGAGCTGGTGGGCAAGGGCTGGGCGCGTGGCCTGCTGGAGGCCGAGGGCTGGACCGTGCATGTGCGGCCCGGCGGCCTGCGCGAGCGCATCGCGCAACTGCGCGAGTTGAGGCGGCGCTTCAAGGCCGATGACCCTGGCTTCGACAGGCGCTCCAACACCTTGCTGTTCCCCTATGCCTTCTCTGCCGCGCTGGACTCGCGCCTGGCCGGCCTGAAGGCCGAAGGCCATGCCGGCGATGGCCGGACCTGGCTGCTCAAGCGCGGCCTGCCGCGGCGCGAGGGGCGGCATACCCTGGTCGAGTATTGGGAGCTGGCCTGTGACTTCCTCGGTGTGCAGGCCGAGCCGCCCAAGGACATCGGCATGAAGGTCAGCGAGGCACAGCGCGGGCAGGCGCGGGCGCTGCTGGCGGCGCATGGCGTCGAGCCGGAGCGCATCGTGTTGATCTGCCCGTTCGCGAACGGCCGTGTGGAATTCCTGGATCGCAGCTGGCCGGCCTTCCCGGACTTCGTGCGGCGCCTGCATGCACAGGGCCGCCACGTCGTCATCGTGCCCGGGCCGGCGGAGGTGCAGGGCGCGCAGGACCTGTATCCGGATGCGATCCGCCTCGACGGCGTCGCCCTGGGCGCCTACAACGCCCTGCTGCAACTGGCCGGCGTCGTCGTCGCCAACGACACCGGGCCGGCCCATATGGCCGCGGGCGTCGGCGCGCGGCTTCTCAGCATCTGGGGGCCGGTGGACGCCGCGCGCTGGGCGCCCTGGGGCTCGACGGTGACCTTGATGCGACGCGGACCCACGGAATGGGTCAGCGTCGATGAGGTCCTCTCAGCGGTGGGGGCCTGTTTGCCCTGAGGCAATCGGCCCTAGGCCTTGCCCTGATTGGCCACCGCAGCCGCCGCCTTGGCAGCCGCTTCGGCGTCGCCCAGGTAGTAGCTCTTGATGGGCTTCAGGTTCTCGTCCAGCTCGTAGACCAGCGGGATGCCATTGGGGATGTTGACGCCAACGATGGCATCGTCGGCGATGTTGTCCAGGTACTTGACCAGGGCACGGATGCTGTTGCCGTGGGCGGCGATCAGCACGCGCTGGCCCGACTTGATGGTCGGCGCCACGGTCTCGTTCCAGAACGGCAGCACGCGGGCCACGGTGTCCTTCAGGCACTCGGTCAGCGGCACGTCCTTGGGGTCGAGCTTGGCGTAGCGCGGGTCGCCCCGTTCGCTGCGCGGGTCGGTCGCTTCCAGGGGCGGCGGCGGCGTGTCGTAGCTGCGGCGCCAGATCAGCACCTGCTCGTCGCCGTACTGCTTGGCCATGTCGGCCTTGTTCAGGCCCTGCAGGCCACCGTAGTGGCGCTCGTTCAGCCGCCAGGCGTGGCGCACCGGCAGCCAGGTGCGGTCCATCTGGTCCAGGCAGTGCCACAGCGTCCAGACGGCGCGCTTGAGCACGGACGTGTAGGCGATGTCGAAGTCATAGCCCGCTTCCTTCAGCAGGCGACCGGCCGTCTTGGCCTGCTCGACGCCGGTGGGCGTCAGGTCCACATCGGTCCAGCCGGTGAAGCGGTTTTCCAGATTCCAGGTCGATTCGCCGTGGCGGATGAGGACGAGCTTGTACATGGGCTAGCAACGCACAGGTGGTGGAAGGCGGCGGATTATCGGCTCCGGCGATAATCACCGGCTTCGTTGAATTACACGGGATGCTTGCTTGAACTTCCTGATCGAGAACTGGTTTTTGATCGTCGCTGCCCTCGTCTCCGGCGGCATGCTGCTCTACCCCCTGCTGGTGTCGGGCGCCCAGGGCGGCGGCCTCAGCCCTGCGCAGGCGGTGCAGCTGGTCAACCGTGAGAAGGGTGTGCTGATCGACGTCAGCGAGCCCGAGGAGTTCGCCAAAGGCCATCCGGTCGGCGCGCGCAACATCCCCTTTGGCCAGATCGAGGGCCACAAGCAACTGCCGTCCAACAAGGCCCTGCCGCTGGTGTTGGTGTGCCCGACGGGCGCACGCGCCGGCCGGGCCGCTGGCATGCTGCGCAAGCTGGGCTATGAAAAGGCCCAGGTGCTGGCAGGTGGCCTCAAGGCCTGGCGTGAGGCCAACCTGCCGGTTGAAAAAACGGCGTAAGCCGTTTTTCGCCAGACTGGTTTGAATTTCATTTGTTTCTGGCAGAAGACGGCATAGACGAGGTTGGCGATGGCTCACGTGAAGATGTATACGACCCTGGTCTGCCCGTTCTGCGTGCGCGCCAAGATGCTGCTCAAGCAGCGTGGCGTTGAGCAGATCGACGAGATCCGCGTCGACCTGAATCCGGCCGAGCGCCAGACCATGATGAGCATGACCGGCCGCCGCACCGTGCCGCAGATCTTCATCGGCGACACCCATGTCGGGGGGTGTGACGACCTCATCGCCCTCGACCAGAAGGGCGGTTTGCTGCCCCTGCTCCAGGCCGCCTGAGCCGCCTTCGGCCGCGGGGCCTGATTTCAAGTCCGGGCAAGCCCGATCCGGCTTGTCATGCGCCTCGCCGCATAATCCAGCTACCGCCCGCAGCTTCACGCTTGCGGGCTTTTGTTTGACGCTCCGTTCGAAAGAGTCCCATGGCCGACGAGATCCAAGCCGCCCCCGAAGGCACCCCCGTGTTCCAGATCCAGCGCATGTATCTGAAGGATCTGTCGCTGGAGCAGCCCAACGCGCCCCACATCCTGCTGGAGCAGTCGCAGCCCCAGGTCGACATCAACCTGACGCTGTCGGCCGAGAACGTCACCGATGGCATCTTCGAGTGCTGCGTGACCGCCACCGTCAACACCAAGGTCGGCGACAAGACCCTGTTCCTGGTGGAGGCCAAGCAGGCCGGCATCTTCGAGATCCGCAACATCCCTCAGGACCAGATCGAAGGCATCCTGGGCATCGTCTGCCCGCAGATGGTCTACCCCTATCTGCGCGCCATCGTGTCCGACGTCTGCACCCGTGCCGGCTTCCCGCCGGTGCTGCTGACCGAAGTGAATTTCCAGGCCATGTTCGAAGCCCAGCAGGCCCAGCGCGCGGCCCAGGGCGGCACCGCGGTCAACTGAGCGCCTCGCGCTCGCGACGACGCCCCGCCTTGCGGGGCGTTTTTCATGGGCGACACTTCCACGCATGACGACGATGAAGATCAGCGTGCTGGGCGCCGGCGCCTGGGGTACGGCCCTGGCCATCCAGGCGGCCGAGGCCGGGCATGACGTGAGCTTGTGGGCGCGCGACGCCGCGGCCATCGAAGCCATGCGGGCCAGCCGCCGCAACGCGGCCTATCTTCCCGACAGCACCTTGCCCGCTGCCCTGGCGCTGACGGCGGATCGCGCCGCGGCCATCGCTCATGCGGCCCAAGGCCTGACCATCGTTGCGACGCCCATGTCCGGCCTGCGCGAGACGCTGGCCGTGCTGCCTTCGACGCAGCGCGTCTTGTGGCTGTGCAAGGGCTTCGAGGCTGGCACCGGCCGCCTCGGCCACGAAATCGCCCGCGAACTGCAACCGGCCATGCGCGTCGGTGTGCTGTCGGGCCCGAGCTTTGCGCAGGAGGTGGCCGCGGGTCGGCCCACGGCCCTGGTGGCGGCCAGCGAAGACGCCGACCTGGCCCAGGCCGCCGTCGATGCCTTCCACGGCGATCGATTGCGGGTCTACACCTCGAGCGACCCGGTCGGCGTCGAGGTCGGCGGGGCGGTCAAGAACGTGATGGCCATTGCCGTCGGCGTCTGCGACGGCCTGTCGGCATCGGCGCCCGACGCGCCGGGGCTGAACGCCCGCGCCGCGCTGATCACCCGTGGCCTGGCCGAGATGCTGCGCCTGGGCTTGGCCCTGGGCGCCAAGGTCGAGACCTTCATGGGCCTGTCCGGCCTGGGCGACCTGGTGCTGACGGCGACCGGCGACCTGTCCCGCAACCGCCGCGTCGGCCTGATGCTGGCCCAGGGCCTGGCCCTGCCGCAGATCCTGGCTCAGCTCGGCCATGTGGCCGAAGGCGTCTACAGCGCACCGACGGTGCTGGCGCGGGCGCGTGAGGTGGGCGTCGAGATGCCCATCACCGAAGGCATGGTGGCCTTGCTGGATGGCCGGCTGCGCGCGGCCGATGCGGTCGAGCACCTGATGGGCCGTGAGGCCCGCGCCGAATAGTCAGTTTCCGCCGCTGTAGCCGTTCTGCCGCCAGGCCTCGAAGACGGCGACGGCCACGCTGTTGCTGAGGTTGAGGCTGCGCTGGCCTTCACGCATGGGCAGCCGTACGCGCTGTTCGAGCGGAAAGCTGTCGCGCAGCGCCGGCGCCAGGCCGGCCGTCTCGCTGCCGAACACGAACCAGTCGCCGGCCTGCCAGGCGACTTCGCCGAAGGGCCGGCTGCCGCGCGTCGTGAAGGCGAACATGCGTGTCTTGTCGGGCGTCTCGGCGGCGAGGAAGGCCGCCCAGTCGGCATGCCGCTGCACGCGGGCGTACTCGTGATAGTCCAGGCCGGCGCGCTGCAGCAGCTTGTCTTCCATGGAAAAGCCCAGCGGCTCGATGAGGTGCAGGGCGCAGCCGGTGTTGGCGGCGAGCCGGATCACGTTGCCCGTGTTGGGCGGGATCTCGGGCTGGACAAGGACGATATGGAACATGGACGCGAGTATCAGTGTTGCGTTCGGGCCGAGCGCCGGGCCGCTCCCTAGCCGGCCCGCCCTGGCGATGTGCACGCGGCTCGATGCCGCGTGCATCGCCGTCCCCTCGGGGGACCGGTCAGGCGTGCCCGCGTCCAGCGGGGCAGGACTGGACGAGGGGCCTCAATCTTCGGGTTCCGGTGTTCGAGCAATGACCCAGGCCTGCACGCTCATGACGCCGGCCTGCAGCAGCACGCCGGCCAGCTCGAACAGCGTCGCGCCGCTGGTCATCACATCGTCCAGCAGGGCGACGCTGGTGCCGCGCAGCCTGCCCGCGCGCAGCGGCTCGACGGCGAAGACGCCGCGCACGTTGGCGGCGCGGTCCTCCAGCTTGAGGCCGGCTTGGGCGGAGTTGTGGCGCACGCGCAGCAGCAGCTCGGGATCGCAGCGCAGGCCGCGCCGCCGTGCCAGCGCCTTGGCCAGTTCATACGACTGGTTGTAGCCGCGCTCGCGGATTCGTGCATCGGACAGGGGCACGGGCAGCAGCCAATCGGGGGCTTCGACCTCGGCCGCATTGAGGGCGGTGTTGAGGCGCTCCAGCAGGCTTTCGCGCAGTTCCAGGGCCTGGTGGTATTTGAAGTGCTGCAGCAGGCCATCCCAGGGAAAACGGTAGTCCAGGGCCGCGATGGTGCGATCCAGGGGCGGCGCCGTCTGCAGGCAGCGCCCGCATTGCGGCCGCGGGCGGCCGATGAGCTCGGGCGGCAGGCGCGCCGCGCAGGTCCAGCAGCGCGGCTGCGGGCGCGCGTACAGGGCCAGGCAGGCCTCGCAGATGGTCTGGTGGCTCCAGGCGCGGCAGACGGCGCACTGGCCGGCGCAGCGCAGCAGGACCTTCTCGATCAGTGCGGGCTTCGTTGCCGACAGGGAGCGCTCGGGCATCGGCTCAATATACTGACCGCGCCATGAGTGAACCGGTCTCGACCCCTACTTCAAACAAGGGGCCGCGGCCCCAGGATCTCGACGCCGCTGCCGTGCGCCATCAGACGCGCCGCCTCGCGGCCGCCGCGCAGCCGCCCTGGCTGCACGAGGAGGTCGCGGGCCGCATGGCCGAACGCCTGACCTATATCAAGCTGCAGCCCCAGCGGGTGCTGGATGCGTCGCCGGCCCTGGGTGCGAGCGGCGAACTGCTGCGCCTGGCCTATCCCCAAGCCGACATGCTGTGGCACGAGGCCGACGCGGTGTTGGCGGCGCGCGCGGCCGAAAAACGCCAGCGCAACTGGTGGCAGAAGCTGCGCGGCGCGTCTTCGGGCCAGGTCGAGACCTTGCCCGCACGGCCCGAAGTCGATCTGCTGTGGTCCAACATGGCCCTGCATGCCAGTGCCGACCTGCCGGAGCTGCTGGCCGGCTGGCAGGCCAGCATCGCGGTGGGCGGCTTCGTCATGTTCTCCTGCCTGGGGCCGGACAGCTTTCTCGAGCTGCGCAGCCTCTACGCCCGCCAGGGCTGGGGCCGGCCGGCACCGGACTGGTGGGACATGCACGACATCGGCGACCTGGTTCTGAAGGCCGGTTTTGCCGACCCCGTCATGGACCAGCAGCGCCTGCGCCTGACCTGGGCCAGCCCCGAAAGCCTGCTTGCCGATCTGCGCAGCCTCGGCGGCAACCTGGCGCCGACACGCTTCGCCGGCCTGCGCGGCCGGGCCTGGAAGGCGGCCCTGCTGACGCAGCTGGAAACCCTGCGCGACGGCGAGGGCCGGCTGGCGCTGACGCTGGAGCTGGTGTTCGGCCATGCCTTCAAGGCCGCACCCCGGCTGACGGTGGCTGCCGAGACCCATGTGTCCATCGATGCCATGCGCGCCACGCTGCGCAAGGGGCGCGAAACCGGCTGAAAGGGGGGTGTATCCCCGGGGTCGCCGCGGCTCGGCCCCCTCGGAGCCTGGGCTAAAATCCCGCGCCGCATAGAGGGCTTGGGGGCAAAACCCGGCTCAAACCGCGGAACTTGCGCTCTACGTCCGGCCGTCGGGTCGGATTGCAAGCCCCGCTCCTCAAAGAACCAAGTGACAACCATGACGATGATGAACGCACGAGTGCATAGCGCCTCACGCGCTTGGGGCCGCTGGGCCACGGCGGCGATGGCGGCCCTGGCAGCGGGACCGGCCCTGGCGGTCAACGACCTCAAGGGCGGTCCGGGCGTCAATCAGCTCAATCTGCCTGAGCCGGTCACGCGCATCGCGGCCGACCAGATGTGGCTGCACAACTTCGTGATGATCGTCTGCGTCGTCATCTTCGTCGCCGTGTTCGGCGTCATGTTCTATTCGATCTTCAAGCACCGCAAGTCCAAGGGCGCGGTGTCGGCCAACTTCCACGAGAGCGTGGCCGTCGAGATCGCCTGGACCGTCGTGCCCTTCCTCATCGTCATCGGCATGGCCCTGCCGGCCACCAAGGTGGTGGTCGCGATGAAGGACACCACCAACGCCGACGTGACCATCAAGGCCACCGGCTACCAGTGGAAGTGGGGCTACGACTACCTGAAGGGCGAAGGCGAAGGCATCGGCTTCCTGGCCACGCTGGACACCGCCCAGCGCGAGTCCTCCAACACCGGCCATCCCGAGCCGGTCGACAACTACCTGCTGAAGGTCGACAACCCGCTGGTGGTGCCGG
>CBHWBD010000060.1:0-25411 GCA_966111775.1 uncultured Comamonadaceae bacterium
CCCCGCCTCCACCCCCTCCCGGCATCACCGATGCCGACGCCGCGCGCTTCCTGGCCCAGGCCGGCGTCTCGGCCAGCAGTGCCGACATCGCCACCGTCAAGGCCAATGGCTATGCTGCCTGGCTGGACGCGCAGTTCGCGCTGCCCGTCACCGACAGCCACTTCGACTGGATGGTGGCCAACGGCTACGCCATCGTCGACCACCGCAACGACTTCGGCGGCGCCGACAACACCCTGTGGCGCAAGCTGCTGTCCGCCCCCGACTCGCTGCGCCAGCGCGTCGTGCTGGCCCTGAGCGAGATCTTCGTCATCTCCATGAGCGGCCTGCCCATGCCCTGGCGCGGCTTCGCCATCGCCTGCTATGTGGACATGCTGGAGCAGCGTGCCTTCGGCAGCTACCGCGAGCTGCTGAACGCGGTCTCCTTGTCCAACGGCATGGGCGTGTATCTGGCCATGCGCGGCAACCTCAAGGCCGACCCCAACACCGGTCGCGTGCCGGACGAGAACTACGCCCGCGAGGTCATGCAGCTGTTCAGCATCGGCCTCTACCAGCTCAATGCCGACGGCAGCTTGAAGCTGGACGGCAGCGGCAAGCCTCTCGAGACCTACACCCAGACCAACATCACCGACCTGGCCGCCGTGCTCACCGGCTGGGACTTCGACAGCTACAGCGGCACCGACCCCAGCTTCATGAAGAAGCCCATGGTCAACATCGCCTCGCGCTTCTCGACCGGGCCCAAGAAGGTGCTGGATGTCGACATCCCCGCGTCGGCCGACGGCCCGGCGGCGCTGAAGATTGCGCTCGACACGCTGGCTGCCCATGCCAACGTCGGTCCCTTCATCGGCCGCCAGCTCATTCAGCGCCTTGTCGCGTCCAACCCAAGCGCAGCCTATGTCGGCCGTGTCGCTGCCGTCTGGGCCGACAACGGTTCCGGCGTGCGCGGTGACCTCAAGGCCGTCATCAAGGCCATCCTGCTCGACACCGAAGCCCGCACCGCATCCAGCGACCCGAGCGCCGGCAAGCTGCGCGAGCCGCTGCTGCGCTTCATCCAGTGGGGCCGCAGCTTCGGCGTCACCTCGCCCAACGGCCTGTGGAACATCGGCAACACCAGCGACTCCGGCACCCGCCTGGGCCAGAGCCCCATGCGCAGCCCCTCGGTCTTCAACTTCTTCCGCCCTGGCTATGTGCCGCCCAACTCGCAGCTGGGCATCAACGCGGTCACGGCGCCGGAGTTCCAGCTCTGCAACGAGAGCACGGTGGCGGGTTACCTCAACTATCTGCAGAAGGCCATCTCCGACGGCGTCGGGGACGTGAAGCCGAGCTACACGGCCGAGCTTGCGCTGGCGGGCGATGCGCCCGGCCTGGTCGCCAGCCTCGCGCTGCGCCTGGGTGGGGCCGCCATCTCGACCACCACGCAAACGACCGTCGCGACGGCCGTCGCCACCATCTCAGCCAGCAGCGATGCCGGCAAGCTCAACCGTGTGCAGGCTGCCATCCTGATGCTGATGGCCTGCCCCGAATATCAAATCCAGAAGTGAAGGGGACGACGATGAAGCTCAACCGACTCCCCGAACTGCAGCGCCGCGAGTTCCTGCGCCGCGCCGGCGCCCTCGGCATTGCCGGCGCCGCCGCGCCCTGGGCGCTCAACCTCGCCGCCCTCGGCGAGGCCGCCGCGGCCACCGGCCCCAGCGACTACAAGGCCCTGGTCTGCGTCTTCCTCTATGGCGGCAATGACTACGGCAACACCCTGGTGCCCTACGACCCCGCCAGCTACAACGCCTACGCCAACATCCGCCAGACCCTGGCCACGCCGCGCGACCAGCTCGCTGCGACGGCCCTGGGCCTCAACGTCGGCGGCCGCCAGATGGCCCTGGCCCCCCAGCTCGGCAAGCTCAAGAGCCTGTGGGACAGCGGCAGGCTGGGCATCCAGCTCAACGTCGGCACGCTGATCCAGCCCACCACGCTGGCCCAGTACAACGCCAGGAACGTGCCGCTGCCGCCCAAGCTGTTCTCGCACAACGACCAGCAGTCGGTCTGGCAGAGCAGCTCGCCGGAGGGCGCCACCTCGGGCTGGGGCGGCCGCATGGGCGATCTGTTTTTGGGCGGCAACGGCACGGCCACCTTCACCTGCATCAACGCGTCGGGCAATGCCGTCTTCATGGCCGGCAAGCAGGCCGTGCAGTACCAGGTGTCGACCAGCGGTGCCGTGCCCATCAACGGCATCCTGAAGCCCCTCTACGGCTCCCAGGCCTGCGCCGACACGCTGCGCAGCCTCATCACGGCCGACCGCACGAACTGGATGGAGGCCGAGCTGAACAAGGTCGTCGCCCGCTCGGTGGGGGCCCAGAGCATCGTCTCGGCAGGTCTGGCCGGCGTGCCGGCCCTGCAGACTTCCTTCGACACGACCAACAACCTCGCTGCCCAGCTGCTGATGGTGGCCAAGCTCATCGGCGCCCGCCAGGCTCTGGGTGCGACGCGCCAGGTCTTCTTCGTCTCCCTGGGCGGTTTCGACCTGCACGACTTCCTCGTCGACGAGCATCCGGGCCTGCTGACGGCGGTCAACGATGCGCTCGGCAGCTTCTACGCGGCCACCGTCGAGCTGGGCGTGGCCAACCAGGTCACCACCTTCACGGCCAGCGACTTCGGCCGCTCGCTGACGAGCAACGGCGACGGCTCCGACCACGGCTGGGGCAGCCACCACTTCGTCCTCGGCGGCGCAGTGCAAGGCGGCAAGTTCTGGGGCACGCTGCCCTCGGTCAGCGTCAACGGCCCCGACGACGTGGGCCAGGGCCGGTTGCTGCCGACCGTGGCGGTCGACCAACTGGGCGCGACGCTCGCCACCTGGATGGGCATCAGCGCCACCGACCTGCCGAGGGTGCTGCCGCAGATCGTCAACTACAGCCAGAAGGACATGGCTTACTTTGCTTGACGTGGGGAGCAGGGTGGCCATGCCTAAGATGGCCGCCATGCTCCGTCTCCTGACGCCCCTCCTGCTGGTCGGCCTGCTGGCCCCGGCTCACGCCCTCGACCAACCCGAGGCCGCCACCACCCGCACGGCCAAGCAGGGCAGCCTGACGACGCCGGCCAAGCGCTTCGCGGTGACGGCGGCCAACCCGCTGGCGGCGGACGCCGGCCTCGAGATCCTGAAGGCCGGTGGCTCGGCGGTCGACGCCACCATCGCCGTGCAGATGGTGCTGGGCCTGGTGGAGCCGCAGTCCAGCGGCATCGCCGGCGGTGCCTTCCTGATGCACTGGGACGGCCGCCAGGTGCAGTCCTTCGATGGCCGCGAGTCGGCGCCGGCCGCGGCCACGCCGGAACTCTTCCTGAAGGCCGACGGCAAACCCCTGCCGATGCGCGAGGCCATCATGAGCGGCCTGTCCACCGGCGTGCCCGGCGTACTCGCCATGCTGGCCGAGGCGCACCGCCAGCACGGCAAGCTGCCCTGGGCGCGGCTGTTCGAGCCCGCCATCCGCCTGGCCGACCAGGGCTTTGCGATCAGCCCTCGTTTGTTCGAGCTCGCCTCCGGCGAGAACGCGCTGCGTGGCGACGCCCAGGCCGGTCCGTACTTCTACGACGCCACCGGCAATCCGAAACCCGTCGGCACCGTGCTGAAGAACCCGGCCTATGCGGCCGTGCTGCGTGGCATCGCCAAGCAGGGCCCCAAGGCCTTCTACGAAGGGGCCGTGGCCGAGGACATCGTGCGCCGCGTGAAAGGCCATGCGCGCCCGGGCAGCTTGGTGGCGGCCGACCTCGCTGGCTACAAGGCGCTGGCTCGCCCGCCGCTGTGCACCGACTGGCGCAGCTACCGCGTCTGCGGCTTCCCCCCGCCGACCTCGGGCCATCTGACCCTGATGCAGATTCTCGGCATCCTCGACACCCAGCCCGCCGCCGTCGTGGCCAAGGGCATCACGGCCGACTGGATGCATGCCTATGCCGAGTCTGCCAAGCTGGCCTTTGCCGACCGCGCCCAGTACATCGCCGACCCGGCCTATGTGAGCGCGCCGGGCGGCGATTGGCAGAACCTGATCGCGCCGGCCTATCTGAAGCAGCGCGGCGCGCTGATCGGCGCGAAGGCCATGGGCGTGGCGACGGCCGGCCAGCCGGCGGCTGTCAAGCAGGCACTCGCGCCCCAGGCCGACCAGCTCGAGTCCGGCACCAGCCAGGTCAGCGTCGTCGACGCCGAGGGGCATGCCGTGGCTATGACGACCAGCGTCGAGTCCGCCTTCGGCAGCCGCGTCATGAGCGATGGCGGCACGGGTCTGGCCGGCGGCTTCATGCTGAACAACACGCTGACCGACTTCTCGCTGAACCCTGTCGGCGCCGACGGCAAACCGGTGGCCAACCGTGTCGAGGCCGGCAAGCGACCGCGCTCCAGCATGGCGCCCACCCTGGTCTTCGACCGCGATGGCAAGCTCGTCCTGGTGGCCGGTTCGCCGGGCGGGCCGGTCATCATCCATTACGTCGCCAAGGTCATCACCGGTGCCCTGGCCTGGGGCCTGCCGGTCCAGCAGGCGGTGGACCTGCCCAACTTCGGCCACTTCAATTCCGGCCAGTTGATCGTCGAGCGCGGCGCGCTGACGGCCGGGCAACTGGCCGACCTGCGCGGTCGCGGCCAGCAGGTCAACGAGACCGATCTGACCAGCGGCCTGCAGGTGCTGATGAAGACCCAGGCCGGCTGGACGGGCGGCGCCGACCCGCGCCGCGAGGGCATCGTTCGCGGGGAGTAGTCCTAGCGGCGCTGGTTGAGCACCCACAGCCCTATGGCGGCGAAGGTGGCAAACAGCAGGCCGCTCCAGACCTCGTAAGGCAGGCCGATGAGGCGGTAGGCCGCCGCTTCGGCGCAGTTGGCCGTGATCATGAAGACCGAGGGCCACAGCTCTTCGAGGCCGAGGGCCGTGACGATGTTGTCGGCCAAGCCCATGGCGCAGGTGGCGCTCTGCGAGGCCACCTCATGCTGGAACACCGCAGCCGTCAGGCCCGCGGCGCACAGCATCAGCACCAGGACCAGCGCTGACTGGCGCAGCACGCGTTTGGCGCTCACCAACCAGCCCAGCAGCGATACGGCGCCGATCACCAGGAAGATGAAGCGCTGCAGCACGCACCAGGGGCAGGGCTTGACGCCGAACTGGTGCTGGGCGATCAGGGCGATGCCGACGGCGCCGAAGCTGGCCAGCGCCATACCGGCCAGCGCGCGGGCCGGCAGCTTGGAAGGGGTGGCGAACATCAGCCTTGGATTTCCGCGATGAGTTCGATCTCGACGCAGGCGCCGAGGGGGATCTGGGTCACGCCGAAGGCGCTGCGGGCATGCTTGCCGGCGTCGCCCAGCACCGTGGCGAACAGCTCCGAGGCGCCGTTGGTGACCAGATGCTGCTCGATGAAGTCGGGCGTGCTGTTGACCAGGCTCATGACCTTGACGATGCGGACCTTGCCGAGGTCGCCGGTGGCGGCCTGCAGGGTGCCGAGCAGGTCGATGGCGACCGAGCGTGCGGCAGCCTGGCCGGTGGCCGTGTCGACGTCCTTGCCGAGCTGGCCAACCCAGGGCTTGCCGTCCTTCTTGGCGATATGGCCGGACAGGAAGAGCAGGTTGCCGGTGCGCGTGAAGGGCAGATAGGCCGCGGCGGGCACGGCCACGGGCGGCAGGGTGATGCCGAGTTCGGCGAGCTTGGCTTGGATGGCAGAGGAGCTCATACGGGGAAGCGCGGTGGCGCAAGCAAAAAACGCCGGCATGCTACACCTCGGGTCCCGAGTTCACGGGACACGGAGGGGCATTGGCACAGCGGCCGTGGGGTGTGCGCGAGCTGGTGGCGACGGGCCTGGCCTGGCTGGCGGGCCTGGCCCTGCTGCAATGCTGCGAACGACTGCCGACGCCGGCGGAGTACGGCGTGCTGGCCATCGCATTCGCGGCGTTGCTGCTGCTGCGCCGGCGGCACTGGCTGGCGCTGGCGGGCTGTGTCGCCGTGTTCGCATTCGCCCAAGCCGCGCTGCGCGCCGAGTGGCGGCTCAAGCCCGAGTTGCATCCAGCCTGGGAGGGCCGTGATCTGGTGCTGACGGGCCAGGTCGACAGCCTGCCCCTCGCCGTCACCGGCCAAGGCGGGGTGCCGGGCTGGCGTTTCGAGTTCGCCGTCGAGGCCGTCGGGCCGGCGGGCACGGCGCTGCCTCCCGAAGTGCCGCGCCGGTTGATGCTGCTCGCCTATGACACGCCACTCATCACGGCGGGCGAGCGCTGGCGTTTCACCGCCCGGCTCAAACGCGCCCACGGTCTGGCCAATCCGGGCGGCTTCGATGCCGAACTGTGGCTGTTCGAGCAGGGGCTGCGGGCCAGTGGCGTGGTGCGGGCGGCCGAACGGCTGACGCCAGCGCCCTGGTGGTCGCTGGACGCCGCCCGCCAGCACCTGCGCACCTCCATCCGCGAACACGTGACCGACCCCGGCATGGCCGGGGTGCTGGCGGCGTTGAGCCTGGGCGACCAGAACGCCATTGGGCATGCCGACTGGAACCTGTTCCGCGACACCGGCGTCGCGCACCTGCTGTCGGTCTCCGGGAGTCATGTGGTGCTGCTCGGCTGGCTGGCCTCGGCCCTGGTCGCACCGCTGTGGCGCCGCAGCCGTTGGCTTTGCACGCGGCTTCCAGCGCCCACGGCGGCGCGCTGGGTCGGCGTGCTCGTGGCCTGTGCCTATGCGCTGTTCTCGGGTTGGGGCGTGCCGGCCCAGCGCACCGTCGTCATGCTGGCGGCCGTGGCCGGCTTGCGCAGCCTGGGCTTGCGCTGGCCCTGGCCCCTGGTGCTGCTGGCCGCCGCCGTCATCGTCACGGCGGTCGACCCCTGGGCGCTGATGCAGCCGGGCTTCTGGCTGTCCTTCGGCGCCGTGGGCCTGCTGATGGCTGCTGGGGGCGAGCATGCCGAGGGCTGGCGGGCTCGGCTCAAGGCCGCGCTGCGCACCCAGCTCATCGCCACGGTCGGCCTGGCGCCCTTGAGCCTGGTCTGCTTTTCCCAGCTGTCCCTGGTCGGCCTGCTGGCCAATCTGGTCGCCATTCCGCTGATCAGTTTTGTCGTCACGCCGCTGGCCCTGGCGGGTGGCCTGTTCGCGCCACTTTGGGGCCTGGCCGCCCTGCTGATGCAGGTATTGATGGCTTGGCTCAAGCTGCTGATGGCGTTGCCGGCGGCGGTCTGGTGGCTGCCCGCTGCGCCGCTGTGGGCGCAGGGGCTGGCCTTGGCCGGCGCGACGCTTGTCGTGCTCCGGCTGCCCTGGCAGCTGCGGGCCGCGGGCCTGGCGATGATGCTGCCGCTGCTGTGGCCCGCCGTGCCGGGGCCGCCCCAAGGCGAGTTCGAGCTGCTGGCGCCCGACATCGGCCAGGGCAACGCGGTCGTGATCCGCACCGAAGGGCATGTGCTCGTCTTCGACGCCGGCCCGGTCTATGCGCCGGGCGCCGACGCCGGCGAACGCGTGCTGCTGCCGCTGCTGCGCTCGCTGGGTGTGCAGAGGCTGGACCTGCTGGTGCTCAGCCATCGCGACGGCGACCATGTCGGCGGTGCCACGACGCTGATGCAGGCCCTGCCGGTCGCCGAGCTGTGCAGTTCGCTGGAGCCCGGCCACGAGCTGCTGCGCGCCGGGCCGCCCGCGCGGCGCTGCGAGGCCGGGCAGGGCTGGTCCTGGGACGGCGTGCGCTTCGACGTACTGCACCCGACGCCGGCCCATTACGAAGCGGGCCTGCGCTCCAACGATCTGTCCTGCGTGCTGCGCGTCACGGCGGCCTCGGGGCGGCGCGCGCTGCTGGCGGGCGACCTGGAGGCGGGGCAGGAGAGGGCCCTTGTGGCGCGCGAAGCCGATCTGCATGCCGAGGTCCTGCTCGTGCCCCATCACGGCAGCAAGACCTCGTCCAGCGCCGAACTGCTGGCGGCCGTCCAGCCCCGTCTGGGCCTGGTGCAGGCCGGCTATCGCAGCCGCTTTGGCCATCCGGCGCCGCCGGTGCTGGCGCGCTACCAGGCGGCCGGCATCGCCGTCGTGGTCAGCCCGGTCTGCGGCGCCTGGCGCTGGACGAGCAGCGGGCCGCCCGCGGCCGATGCCTGCGAGCGTGGCCGCCGGCCGCGCTACTGGCAGGACCGCAACCCGGTCAGCATGGGGCTGGATGGTCCGCCCGTCGGCGAGCTGGCGCCGGCCGATCCCGAACTGGTCTTCTGAACTCGGCCCTGCCACACTTGGCCGCAACAAGCATCACCGACGGAGGAACGGCATGAAGCCATTGCAACTCTGGAGTCGACGCGCCGCCTCGCTGGCGCTGCTCTGTGTCAGCCTGGCCGCCGCCGCGGGTGGCGGCAGTGGCGGCAGCGGCGTCAAGCCGACCGTCAGCAGCAAGGACTACGACATCTACCGCAGCGGCAGCGCGGCTGACGTCCTGCCGCCGCAGCCGGCCAGCAACATGCTGGTGCTGATGGGCGGCGGCATCGACGTCGACGACGCCTTCCGCGCCATGATCGCCAAGGCGCGCGGCGGCACGGCGGCCAAGGTCGACATCGTCGTGCTGCGCACCTCGGGCGCCGACGGCTACAACGCCTATCTGATGGCCATGGACGGTGTCGACTCGGTCGAGTCCATCGTGCTGAAGACCAAGGCCGGCGCCAGCGCTCCGGAGGTGCTGGACCTCGTCAACCGCGCCGATGTGCTCTTCATCGCCGGTGGCGACCAGTCCACCTATATCGCCCAATGGGCCGGCACGCCGCTGGAGGCCGCGATGAAGGCGGCCGTGGCGCGCAAGGTGCCGTTTGGCGGCACCAGCGCCGGCCTGTCGGTGCTGGGCCAGTTCGACTATTCGGGGGCCAACCAGTCGGTGTCGTCGGCCACGGCCATGGCCAACCCCTATGACCGCAATGTCACGCTGGACCGCAGCTTCCTGAACTCGCTGCCGCTGATGACCGGTGTCATCACTGACGCCCACCTCGTCACGCGCGACCGCATGGGCCGCCTGGTGACCTTCCTGGCCCGCCTGTCGGCCGACGGCTGGGCCGGCTGGCAGACGCTGCGCGGCATCGGCGTGGACGAAGAGACGGCCGTCGTCGTCGACGCCGACATCGCCACCGTCATGGGCAATGACGACGGCCTGGGGGGACGCACCGGCCAGGCCTACTTTCTGAGGCCGACGCTGGCGCCGACGACGGTGCAGGCCAAGAAGCCGCTGACCTTCCGCAGCCTGCAGGTTGAAAAGCGCACCGCTGGCGGCCAGTACAACCTGGCCACCTGGCCCACCGTATCGCCGTACTTCATCTCGGTCGAGGCGGGCGTGCTGATGCCCAACCCCTACTGAGCTTCAGTCGAAGCTGGCGCGGTACTCGGGCGTCGCATCGGCCCGGGTGTTCAGCTCGAACATGACGCCGCCCGGTGCGCGGCAGAAAAAGCGCGAGCCGCGTACGTGGTTGATGACTTCGGTTTCCATCGGCACGCCGTCGGCGAGCATGGCGGCATAGAGCGCCTCGACGTCGTCCCGCGTCGGCAATTCGAAGCCGACGTGGAAGGTCTGTGGCCAGGCCGGCGCCACACCGCTGCCGTTCTCGATGACGACATCGAAGCCGGGCCGCTTCAGGATCCAGAAGCCGCCGACCGGCGAGCGCGTGAAACCGAGGTATTTCTCGAAGAAGGCCGAGGTCTGGGCGGGGTCCAGGGAAGGAAAGCTCAGGTGGTTGAGCTTCATGGGGGAAGGTGTTGTGTTCATGGAAGGCTCCGAGGGATTTGCAGAGCCTTCATCGTCGGTTTTGCGGCCTCTTCGGGCTACTCGCATGGGCGACCTCAGGGGCATGCCGGCCCCGGGCGCGGGATTGCTCACATTGGCGCGGCACCGAGGTAGCCGAAGACGCTCGCGGCGATGCGTTTTTCCAGCGCCGCCGCGTCGTGATCGCCGCGCAGGCCGGCCGCGTCGGTCAGCGCACGGATGAGCTGGCCGAGGTCATCGGCAGCGCGCGTGGCGTCGGCCTGTGGCGGCAGGCCGGGCATGTCCAGGATGCGTCGGATCAGCTCGGCGAAGCCGCTCCTACCCTCCAGGGCCTGACGCGTCTCGGGCTTCTCTTCCTCGAGGTCCAGCAGCCGCGCGAGTTCGGCACGGTCGAGCTGCTGGCGCACGGCAGCCTTGATCAGGTGCTGCAGCGCGGCGCGGCCGTCGGGTTCGGCCAGCGCGGCGCTGGCGTCATCGCGAAAGCGCTGCTTCTCGCGCTGCATCAGCGCAATCAACAGCGCGTCCTTGCCCGGAAAGTACTGGTAGAGCGAGCCGATGCTGACGCCGGCCCGCTCGGCCACGGCATTGGTGTTGAAGGCCTCGAAACCCTGGACTTCCAGGATCTGCGCCGCGGCCTCGAGGATGCAGGCCACCGTCGCGACGGCGCGTGGCTGCGTCGGCTGCTTGCGGGGCTTGAGGGTGTTCACTGCGCCTGCAGCCGCCGCGCCTTGACCGCCTGGCCCAGCTCGATGACGGCCAGGGCGTAGTAGGCCGACCAGTTGTAGCGCGTGACGACCCAGAAGTTCTGCGTGCCCAGCAGCACGGTCGTGGGCTTCTTCGGTCCGTTCTGCAGTTCGATGACGGCCATGGGGCCGTCGTGGTCGCGGGCGGCTTCCGAGGGCAGGGCGCCGGCGGCGCTGAGGTCGGCGGCGCTGAATGTGGGCTTGATGTCGGGCGCCAGCAGCCGTGCGCGTTCGCGGCGGTCGGTCGGCAGCTTGACGCTGTAGTGGGTGGCGTCGCCGGGCTTCCAGCCGTACTCGGACAGGTAGTGGGCCACGCTGCCGATGGCGTCCACCGGGCTGGCGATCAGGTCGACGCGGCCGTCGCCGTCGAAGTCCACCGCATGCTGGCGCCAACTGCCCGGCATGAACTGCGGTAGCCCCAAGGCGCCGGCATAGCTGCCGCGCACCTCGGCGGCGTCCAGGCCGTTCTCGCGGCAGAGCTTGAGGAACTCCGCCAGCTCGTTGCGGAAGAAGGCCTGGCGCTCGGCGGCGCGCGGGTGCTCGGCGGGGAAGTCGAAGGCCAGCGTCGCCAGCGCGTCCAGCACCTTGAAGCCGCCGGTGATGCGGCCGTAGAAGGTCTCGACGCCGATGATGCCGACGATGACCTCGGCCGGTACGCCGTACTGGCTCTCGGCGCGGGTCAGGGCGGCCTCGTGCTCGTTCCAGAAGGCCACGCCGGCGTCCAGGCGTTTGGGCTCGATGAAGCGGTCGCGGTAGGCCGTCCAGTTCTTGGCCGTCCCGACGCTGGCCGGCAGGATGAGCTGGCGCACGCGCGGCAGGTCCAGGGCCTGGGCCAGCTGCTCGCGCAGGGCGGCGGCGTCCCAGCCCTGGGCGCTGGCGAGCTCGTCGGCAAAGGCGACGACGGCGGGGCGGGGGCCGAGGGGTTGGGGCGGCGGAGCCGGCTTGGCGTGGTGGGGTTTGGCTTGAACGGCGGCGGCCAGCAGCAGGCCAGCCAGCAGGGGCAGGGTTCGCAACTTCACGCCCGCAGCATACGTGCCGCCGCACGGAACTCGCGCCATTCGGGCGCGGCGGCACCCGGGGCATAGCGCGAGCGCTCCAGCTGCTCCAGCCATTGCGCAGCCGGCTCGGCCTTCTGGCCGTGCTGGCGGCGCAGCGCGCGGGCCCAGGCGGCGGGGCTTTCGTGGGGCGTGATGGCGAAGCCGGCGCGTGCCAGCAGGGCGGCGATGCGGGCGCGCTGGCGGCTCCACGCGTCGTGAGGCCGGCTGCTCCAGCGGATCCAGGCGGCGCCGGCGACGGCCAGCACCAGGATGACGCCTGCCAGTGCCTGGCCCAGGCCGGTCCAGTCGGCACGCTCGAAGCCCATCTTCTTGAGCAGGTCGAACTGGTTGTCGCGCGAATAGTTCAGCACCAACTGCTGCCAGCGGTTGTTGATGGTTTCCCAGCCGCTGCGCAGAGCCCGCCACAGCGTCGGATTGAACTGGCCGATGACACCGGGCTCGGGTCGCAGGGCCAGGCCCTGGATGACGCGGTTGGGTGCCACGGCGGCCGTCGGGTCGCTGCGCACCCAGCCGCGGCCCTCGACCCAGTATTCGGCCCAGGCATGGGCGTTGGCATTGCGCACCACGTAATAGCCGTCCTGGGGCTCGGCGTCCCAGCCCTGGAAGCCGGTCACGATGCGGGCCGGCACATTCATGGCGCGCATGACGACGACGAAGGCCGATGCGAAGTGCTCGCAGAAGCCCAGGCGCCGGTCGAGCCAGAACTCGTCGATGACGTCGGACGAGGACTCGCCGTAGCGGCCGGGCGTCAGCGTGTAGGTGAAGTCCTGGGTGCGGATGTGCTCCAGCAGGGCTGCGGCCAGGGCCTCGGCCCGCGGGCCGGGTGCCAGGTTGGCGAAGCGCGGTTCGCCGGCCAGCAGCTCGGCCCAGGTGCGGGTGCGCGGGTTCAGGCCGGTGGGCAGGTCGGTGTCGGTCGACTGATGGATGCGGTTGCGGCGCTGGCCGGCCTGCCAGTCCAGGTAGGCGCTGCTGGTCAGCCTCAGCCTTTCGGTGATGGGCCGTGGCGACACCCATTGCAGCTCGGGCCCGCGCGCAACGACGAGGTCGGTCAGCGACAGTTCGCTGCCGGCCGCCCCCGGGCTCATCTCCAGCAGTGGCAGCACCGAGATGCGCAGCGGCTCCAGCGTCATCTCGTAGCGCAGGGCCGGGCCATTCGTGGTCAGGTCGTCGCGGCCGCGCAGCCAGGTCTGGCCGGGACGGGTGTCGGGCGTGCGCCAGGTCTTGCCGTCGAAGCGGGTCAGCACCGGGCCGCGGAAGTAGCGCTGGTCGGGCGGCGGCAGCGGGCCGTCGAACTTCAGCCGCATCGCGATGCTGTCGTCGTTGGCGATCTCGTTCATCGCGCCGAACTCGAGCTGGTTGGACAGGCCGGTCTTGCCGATGGCCTCGGTCGGCACGCCCCACAGCGGCGCGATGCGCGGGAACAGCACGAAGAGCAGCACCATGACGGGCAGGCCCAGGGCCGTCGTGCCGGCGGCGCGGCGGGCGGCGATGGCGATGCTGGGCACGCCCGTGGGCATCTGGGCGAGCACGACGGCCGCGAGCAGCCCCCACAGCGAGACCAGCGACCAGACCGCCATCAGCAGCGACTGCGAGTACAGGAACTGCGTCAGCACCAGGAAGAAGCCGAGGAAGAAGACGACGAAGGCGTCGCGCCGCGCGCGCAGCTCCAGCGTCTTCAGCGCCATCAGCATGACGAGCAGGGTGATGCCGGCCTCGCGCCCGATCAGCGTGCGGAAAGTCAGCCAGGTCAGGCCGGTGTAGATGACGATGATGGCCAGCAGCCACCAGCGGCTGGGCAGGGGGCGCTGGCGCCAGGCCAGCTGGGCACGCCAGCCGAGTACGACGCTTGTCAACGCGCTGCTCCACCAGGGCAGGTGGTCGGCATGCGGCGCGATGACGGCGGTGATGACGCCGAGCAGGAAGAAGCTGTCGCGGGTGTCGCGCGGCAGGCGGCTCCACCACACCGTGAATGCATTCATGCGCCGAACCCCGCCAGCGCTTCAAGGCAGGTCTGCCTGTGGCCAGCGCCGAGGGAGGGCGCGATCTCGCGGCCGGCCAGGCGCAGGCCATAGGGCTGGCCCAGGCGCTCGGCGGCCAGCACCCAGGCGGCCAGGCGCGACAGCCGGGCCTCGACGTCGCGGCCCTGGGTGTCGCGCCAGTCCAGCCACAGGTCCTGGGCCAGCGGCGCCTCGGTCTCGCGCACCCACAACGGCAGGCCCTGGTCCAGGGCCAGGGCCGATTTGCGCCACAGGATCTGTTTCATCGAGTCGCCGCGGCGGTAGCTGCGCACCCCGGAGAAGTCGGTGCCGCTGGCGGCCTGGCGCGTGGACGCGGCCTCGGCCGCACCGGCCTCGGCCTGGGCGGGGAAGGGCGCCAGCACGTCTTCGGGCCGCGGGTAGACCCAGACCTTGCTCGCCGGCCGCCAATAGCTCCAGGCGCGGAAGAAGCCGAGAGGGAAGCGCGTCGTCACGATGAGGCGGGGCAACTCGCGCAGGCCGCGGCTGTCGGCCGGCAGGCGCAGCCCGAGCACGGCATGGCCCAGGGCCGGCACGTCGACCCAGGCGGGCTCGGTGGCGCCGCTGTCGAGCTGGGCACTGACGGCGATGCCGAAGCGCGCGCTGCCCGGGTTGTGCAGGCGCAGCTCCAGCGCGTACTCGTCGCCGGCGTGTACGCCGTCGGGCGCCTTCAGGTCCATCTGCAGGCCGCGCAGATTGGCGTGGGTGGTGTGCATGGACGCCAGGCCCGCACCGGTCAGCGCGAAGGTCAGTGCGTAGCCCAGGCTGAGCTGTTCGTTGATGCTGGCCAGCAGCAGCACGCCCAGCGTGCCGCAGAAGGCCACGCCGGCCCAGGTCGGCACGATGTAGACATTGCGCTGGGTGGTCTGGTGGGTGTCGGCCACGGGCTGGCGGCCCTGCCACCAGGCCTGCCAGCGTCGGCTCAGGGCCAGGATCATGGCGTCAGCTCTCGACGGTGTGCTGGGTCTGCACGCCCAACCCCTCGACACCCAGGCGCACCGTCTGGCCGGCGCGCAGATAGACCGGCGGTTTCTGGCCCATGCCGACGCCCGGCGGCGTGCCTGTGGAGATGACGTCGCCGGGCTGCAGGCTCATGAAGCGGCTCAGATAGCTGACGATCTGCGCGACGCCGAAGACCATGGTGCGGGTGCTGCCCTGCTGGAAGCGCCGGCCGTCGACCTCCAGCCACAGGTCCAGGGCCTGCGGGTCGGCAATCTCGTCCGCCGTGACCAGCCAGGGGCCGATGGGGCCGAAGCTGTCGCAGCCCTTGCCCTTGTCCCATTGCGTGCCGCGCTCGAGCTGGTATTCGCGCTCGGACACGTCGTTGACGACGCAGTAGCCGGCCACATGCCCGAGCGCATCGGCCTCGGCGATATAGCGGCCGCCCTGGCCGATGACGACGCCGAGTTCGACTTCCCAATCCGTCTTCAGCGAGCCGCGCGGGATCTGGATGGGATCGTCCGGCCCGCTGATGGCGCTGGTCCATTTGCCGAAGACGACCGGTTCAGCCGGCACGGCCAAGCCGGCCTCGGCGGCATGGTCGGCGTAGTTCAGGCCGATGCAGACGAATTTGCCGACCCGGCCGACGCAGGGGCCCAGGCGCACGTCCTGCTGGGGCGTGCCGGGTACCAGAGGCAGAGTGGACGGATCGAGGCCGCGCAGGCGGGCAATGCCATCGGGCGTCAGCCATTCGCCGGCGATGTCGTCGACCTGGGCCGACAGGTCGCGCAAGCGGCCGTCGGCATCCAGCAGGCCGGGGCGTTCCTGGCCGGGCGGGCCATAGCGGAGCAGCTTCATGGAATCAGGGCAGAGGGATGGCTTCGATCATGGCCCGCACCTGCTCGCGCGCGCCGCGGCCGGCGCCGGCGCGGGGCTGCAGGCGGTGGGCGATGGTCTGGGGCAGGATGGCCTGCACGTCGTCGGGCGAGACATAGTCGCGGCCCTGCAGCAGGGCCCGGGCGCGCGAGGCGCGCAGCACGGCCAGGCCGGCGCGCGGCGACAGCCCTTCGACGAACCACTGGCCGGAGCGCGTCGCGGCGATCAGGGCCTGCAGATAGTCCAGCAGCGGCGGCGCGGCATGGATGGCCTTGACGGCGGTCTGCACCTCGATGAGTTCGGCCGGCGTCATGACGGGTTTCAGCGTCTTCAGCTGCTCGCGACTGTCCTCACCCATCAGCAGCTCGCGTTCGGCAGCGGCGTCCGGGTAGCCCAGCGAAATGCACATCAGGAAGCGGTCCAGCTGCGACTCGGGCAGGGGGAAGGTGCCGAGCTGCTCGCTGGGGTTCTGCGTCGCGATGACGAAGAAGGGCTCGGGCAGGGGGTGGCTGACGCCCTCGATGCTGACCTGGTGCTCCTCCATGGCTTCCAGCAGCGCGCTCTGGGTCTTGGGGCCGGCGCGGTTGATCTCGTCGGCCAGCAGCACCTGGGCGAACACCGGGCCCGGGTGGAAGGCGAAGCCCTGGCGCTCGCGCTCGTAGACCGACACGCCCAGCAGGTCGCTGGGCAGCAGGTCGGCCGTGAACTGCAGGCGCGAGAACTTCAGGCCCAGGGAGATGGCCAGGGCATGGGCCAGCGTCGTCTTGCCGACGCCGGGCAGGTCCTCGATCAGCAGGTGGCCGCCGGCCATCAGGCAGGCCAGGGAATCGGCGATCTGGGCCGGTTTGCCCTTGATGACCGTGCTAATCTGGTTTTGCAGTGCCAGCAGTTGCGCTGCCAGCGTTCGTGATGGATGCGTCATGAGCCTGGACCATAGCAAGAGACAGCGCTTCCTTCATGCCTACCGCCTATTTCAACCCGCCCGAGTGCCGCCGCCACGACATGGGCGAGGGCCACCCCGAATGCCCGGAGCGGCTGGCAGCCATCGATGACTGGCTGATCGCCTCGGGCCTGGGGCAGGCGCTGGAGTATGTCGATGCCCGCCCGGTGGACATGAAGGACGTGGAGTTGGCCCATACCCACCGCTATGTGGCGGAGATCGGCGCCATGCTGCGAGACTGCGCCGAGAAGGGCGAGCGCTGCGCGGTGGACCCCGACACGTCGGCCAATGCCCACACCTGGGCCGCCGCCCTGCATGCCGCCGGGGCCGCCGTGCAGGCCACCGACCTCGTCATCGAAGGCCGTGCCGACAACGCCTTCTGCTCGGTGCGCCCGCCCGGCCACCACGCCACGCGCGACCAGAGCATGGGCTTCTGCTTCTTCAACAACGTGGCCATCGCGGCCCGGCATGCGCTGGACGTCAAAGGTCTCAAGCGCGTGGCCATCGTCGACTTCGACGTCCACCATGGCAACGGCACCGAGGACATCATTGCCGGCGACGAGCGCGTGCTGATGGTCAGCCTCTTCCAGCACCCTCTGTATCCCTACAGCGGCGCCGTGCCCAAGGGGACCAATATGGTCAACGTGCCGCTGCCGGCCTACACGCGCGGCGGCGAGGTGAGGGAGATCGTCGAGGCCATGTGGCTGCCGGCCCTGGAGCGCTTCAAGCCGCAGATGATCTTCATCTCGGCCGGCTTCGACGCGCATCGCGACGATGATCTGGGCCAGCTGGGCCTGGTCGAGGCCGACTACGAATGGATGACCCTGAAAATCAAGGCCGTGGCCGAGCGCCATGCCCACGGCCGCATCGTGTCGGTCCTCGAGGGCGGTTACAACCTTCATGCCTTGTCGCGTAGCGTGGGCGTCCATTTGCGCGCGTTGGCCGATCTATAGACCTTGCGGGACAGACCGCACTCGCGAAGCGAGCAGCTCTGTCCCCAACTGATTTAATCCTTGCGGGACAGACCGCACTCGCGAAGCGAGCAGCTCTGTCCCCAACTGACTAGAACAACATGCACCAACCTCTGAGCCTGGCCGAACTCCAGGCCCTGTTGTCCCGCGTCTTCAGTGCGGATGCCCTGGCCGAATGGGCCCTGCTGCTCGGCTGCCTCGTGCTGGCCGCGCTGCTCAGTTGGGCGCTGTCGCGCGCGGCGACCAAGCGCGAGAACAGCGTGCTGTTCGGCGAGCGCGTCATCGACGGCGCGCTCTTCCCCCTGCTCGCCCTCGGCCTGGCCTTTGGCGCGCGGCGCCTGCTGCCGCTGTACGGCCTGACGCCGGCCCTCTTCAAGCTGGCCCTGCCGGTGCTGGTGTCGCTGGCCGCCATCCGCCTCGTCGCCCGGGTGCTGCGGGCCGCCTGGCCCAATTCGACGGCCTTCAAGGCGCTGGAGAAGCTGGGTTCCTGGCTGGTGTGGATGGGCGCCGTGCTGTGGATCACCGGGCTGTGGCCGGTGCTGATGGACGAACTGGACGACATCGGCTGGAAGTTCGGCACCGTCAAGCTGACGCTGCGCAACCTCATCGAGGGCGGCCTGACGGCGACGCTGGTGCTGGTCGTCGCGCTGTGGATCTCGTCGGCCATCGAGGCCCAGCTGCTGCGCCGCGAGTCGCTGGACCTGTCCATGCGCAAGATCGCCTCCAATGCGATCCGCTCCCTGCTGCTCTTCATCGGCCTGCTGTTCGCCCTGTCGGCCGCGGGCATCGACCTGACGGCCCTGGGCGTGCTGGGCGGGGCCCTCGGCGTGGGCCTGGGCTTCGGCCTGCAGAAGCTGGCGGCCAACTACGTGAGCGGCTTCGTCATCCTGGCCGAGCGCAGCCTGCGCATCGGCGACATGGTCAAGGTCGACGGCTTCGAAGGCCGCGTCACCGACATCAAGACGCGCTACACGGTGATCCGGTCGCTGGGCGGCAAGGAAGCCATCGTGCCCAACGAGATCCTGATCACGCAGCGGGTCGAGAACTCTTCGCTGGCCGACCCGCGCGTGCTGCTGTCCACCCTCGTGCAGGTCGACTACGACTGCGATATCGACGCCGTCATGAAGGCCCTGACCGAGGCCGTGGTGAAGGTGCCGCGCGTGCTTGCCGACCCGGGGCCGTCGGTGCAGCTGAGCCGCTTCGCCGACAGCGGCCTGGAGCTCAGCGTGTTCTTCTGGATCATGGACCCGGAGAACGGCAGCGGCGGCGTGCGCTCGGAGGTCAACCTCGCGGTGCTGCGCACCCTGCATGGCCTGGGGGTGGATATTCCCTATCCACAGCAGGTGCAGCGCCAGCCCAAGGAAGTGCCAGGTACGCAGGCCTGACGGCCAGGGTTTCCCCGTCGCATGAATTGGGGGTGACCGGCGGCGCCAGCTCAGCACAATCGTCGCAGTTCCAGCCAGGAGGACTGCATGCGCTTCGCCCCGACCGTTTTCAGCCTCGCCCTCGCAGCCGCCGCGACCGGCGCGAGCGCCGTGCCGACGGCCATCTCCAATGCCGCCTTCGCGGCCACCTATGTGCGTGACTGCCGCAGCCCCGCCGCGCAGGCCGCCGCCAGCACGACGCCCGACCGTTGCGAGGCCGCCCTGGATGCGTCCGGCCAACCCATCTTCCGGCCCATCATCGAGCAGAACTCGCAGCTGACCATCGGCGGCACCTCGGCCGCGACGCATGCCAGCAACCCCATCGGTTCGCATGGCGGCCAGGTGACCCGCTCGTCCATCGACGCCTCGGGCGCCGCCGGCGTGCTGGTGCTGAAGCAGGGTGCCTTCGCGGGCGACTATGCGCGCGTGTCGGGTCACTCGGTGGGTCTGCAGAGCTTCCAGTACACCGGCAGCACGCCCGAAGTGCGCAGCCTGCACAACGTGCTGGACTTCAGCGCCAACGTGACGCCCACCCACATCCTCGACGCCCCGGGCGATGCCGACCTCGGCACCACCAACGCCTCGGTCTATGCCAAGACGCGGGTGACGGTGTTCTCGCTGCTGAGCGCCAGTTTCGACTTCGACAATGACCCCGCGCTGGGCTTCGAGCCCCAGTCCAGCGGCTTCTGGAGCCAGGCCTCCGGCCGTGCAGACTTCCGCCTCGAAGGTCAGGTGGACAACGACGGCATCACCGCCTCGGGCACGTCGACTGACATCGACTTCACCGTGGAAGCCGGCCGCTACTACTTCGTCGAAAGCTATCTGGGCCTGTGGGCCCGCTTCGGCGGCGAGCTCGACGCCACCCACACCTTCACCAGCACGCTGGGCGAGAAGGATGCGGCTGGCGCCTTCGTGGCCGACGCCAGCGACTTCACGGCGGCGGCCGCGCTGGATGCGCCCATCGTCATCAATGTCGGCAATGTGCCCGAGCCGGCCACGCTGGCGTTGACCGGCCTGGCGCTCGCAGGCGCAGCCGGCCTGCGTCGTCGTGCCGCGCCCTGCCGCGCCCCGGCTGCCGTCTGACCCTCGGCCTCAGTGCCGCCAGACCGTCGCTTTCCAGTTGTCCAGCCCCTGCTCGAAGTGGGGCGCGCTGGCGGCGCTCGCCGCGGGCAGTGGTGAGCGCAGCTCCACGTTGTAGGCCAGGCCCAGGTGGATGGGCGCGCCCTGGCTGGAGAAGTCAGGGCAGGTTTCGGCGGCGCCGCAAGCGGGCCCGTCCACCAGTCTGAAGGCCGTGGCGCCAAGGCCCAGCCAGCCCCGGCTGTACCAGCCGCCGGCAAAACAGGTGATGCCCGCGCTGTCGTACGGCAGGAAGCGGCGTGCGCCCTGTTCCAGCGTCGGCAGCCAGTAGTTCCTGAAGTTCGCGGAATTGGGGTCGAGGCTCACGGCGATGTTGTTGCAGTCCAGGCTGAACTCGATCAGGTAGATCGCGCCCTGCAATGAGGGGTCGTAGGGGACGGCCCGGGTGTTGAACAGGTTGACGGCGCGCAGCTCCAGCGGCAGGTCGACGCTCAGCAAGCGAAAGGCGCCCGGGTTGCCGCCGCTGCTGGTGCGGGAAGCGCTGAACTTGAAGCCGGGCAGGGCCGGGTTGGCCAGGGCGGCCAGGCGCCAGTCGCCGTCGGCGAATTCGGTGTCGGTGAAGGCGACGGGCGGCATGGAAGACACCGCAATCACGCTGCCCGCGACGGCGTCGCCGTTGCTGCCGTGGATGCTGACCTGAAAGCCGGCGCCGTCGTCGCCCAGGTTGGCGGCGGCCAGGGTGTAGCTCGCGCCGGTGGCACCGACGATGTCGGCGCAGCTCGTCGCCCCCTTGGGTTGTCGGCACCAGCGGTAGGTGGGCGACGTGGCGTCGGTGCTGGCCGTGAAGGTCACTGCGGTGCCAACCTGCACGATCCCTGGCTCGGCCGTCACGGTGGCCGTCGGCTGCGGCGGCGTGACAGGCGTGCCGCCGCAGCCTTGTGGTGTGTTGAGGCAGGAGGTGTCCGGTAAGCCGAGCGCACCGCCACCGCCGCTGCCGACGATGGCAATCAACCCGAGCGCGATGACGCACAACTGCGCCAGCACTCGCCAGGCCTGCAATTCAGTCTTCATGCCTGCTCTCCCGTCGATGCAGCAGCCTCAGCAGGCCGGCTGCGGCCAGCGCGCCCGCGCTCAGGGCCAGCACATCGGCCGCATCGAAGCGGCCATTCACGAGGTAGCGCGAGATCGCGTGGGCCGGCGCCAGCGACCCGAAGGCGGACTGCAGCGCCTGCGACAGGGTTGCGCTGAGCTGAGGCAACTGGCCCAGCTCGAAGGCCAGGTCCACCGCCCACCAGGCCGCGACGGCGCCGTAGGCCGGCGTGGCCCGTCGCCGTGAGGCGGCGGCGCTCAGCAGTCCGAAGGCGAAGGGGTGGATGAAGCTGGGCAGCCAGGCCCCCATGGCGCCGAACAGCGGCGCATGGCCCTGCGTCGCGGCGTGCGGCAACAGCATCGCGCTGCCGGCGGGCCTGTCCGTCAGATAGACCAGCAGGCCCAGAGCGAGCGCGGCAGCCGCCGCCAGCAGCATCAACCCGCGTGCGGGCAGCGGTACGGCCTCAACGTCGCTCGGCGGCATCGTTCCCTCCTGGGATGGAGCGATGCTAGTCCTCAGCGGCCTGGGGCCGCCGGGCTGTCCTAGAAATCCGCGTCAAGCACGACCCGGTAGCGTGCCTTGCCACTGCGCAGATGGTCCAGCGCGTCGTTGACGCGGCTCATGGCGAAGCGCTCGACCTGGGGCAGGATGTGGTGCCGTGCCGAGAAGTCCAGCATGGTCCTCAGCACCGAGGGCGGCGGCGTCGGTGAGGCCGACAGGCTCTTCTGCCAGCTCAGCAGGCCGCCACTCTTCAGCGCCATCGCGTCGGTGACGACGCCCACCAGATGCATGCGGCCCTTGGGTGCCAGCGTCGTCAGCAGGGCGTCCCAGTTCAGCGCGGCGCCGACGGTGATGAGCAGGAAGTCCAGGCTGCCCGCGGCGGCCTTCAGCTCGGCCTTGTCGACGCTGGAGAGCGTCTTGTGGGCGCCCAGGGCCAGGGCCTCGTCGCGCTTGGAGGCCGAGGACGTGAAGGCCGTGACCTCGCAACCCCAGGCGCGCGCGAACTTGACGGCCAGGTGACCCAGGCCGCCGATGCCGACCACGCCGACTCGGTCGGTGGGCTTGATCGAGTGCAGCACGAAAGGCAGGAAGACGGTGCCGCCGCCGCACATCAGCGGACCGGCGGCCGCCGGGTCCAATGCGTCGGGCAGGGGAATGGCCCAGCTCCAGTGGGCGCGCAGCCGCTCGGCAAAGCCGCCATGGCGGCCGATCAGCGTCGGCTGGCGCTTGCCGCACAGATGCTGCTCGCCGCCAAGGCAGAAATTGCAATGCGTGCAGCTGCTGCTGTGCCAGCCCACGCCGACGCGCTGGCCGATCTGGCGGCCCTTTGCATGGGCGCCCAGGGCGGTGATGCGGCCGACGACTTCATGGCCGGGCACGACGGGGTAGGCGGCCGGGAACCACTCGCTGTCGATCATGGCGAGGTCGGAATGGCAGATGCCGCAATGCTCGACCGTGATCTCGACGTCCTCGTCGCCCACCGGGCCGGGGTCGTAATCGAAGGGCTGCAGGGCGCCACCGGGGGCGAGAGCGGCGTAGGCGCGGATGGTGGACATGCGACCTCCTAGGGAAGCGGGTGGGCCTTGAAGAACTGCCAGATCATCGCGGTTGCATCCACTTCCGTGTGCGGCCAGATGTGGCCCATGCCGTCGATGCGCAGCAGTTTTACCTCGGCGTCACCGCTGCAGCCGGCGTAGCGGATCGTCTGCAGCGGCCCGGCCTGCCTGTCCTGCACCAGTTTCTGCTGGCAGTGGTTGTACGAAGCCCAGCCGGCCAGGGCCTCGGGCACGCTCTCCACCCACTCGGCCCCGCGGTCGGCGTGGCCTTCGTAAGGGTTGGTGAAGTCGGCCAGGCCATGGATGGTCAGCACGGGCACGGTGCGGCCCGCGCAGGGGCCGAACCAGCGCAGCCCGCCGACCGGCGCGATGGCAGCGATGCGGTTGTTCAAGCGGCAGCCCAGCAGCGAAGACATGCGCCCGCCGCCCGAGAAACCGGTGGCGTAGACCCGGGCCGGGTCGATGCAGCTGCGCGCGGCGACGTCGTCGATGACGTCGGACACGTATTGCACGTCGTCGGCGCGCGGCGAGTAGACGGGCACGTTCCAGCGCGAGTCCTCGGCCTGCAGCGTGGCGACGGCAAAGCCCTCGCGGGCCGCCAGGGCCTCGAAGCCGGTCTCGCGGGCGCGGCCCGTGGTGTTGCCGCCGGTGCCGTGCAGGTCGAACACCAGCGGCAGCCGCGCCTGGCCGGCGGCGTTGGCGGGCACGAAGAGGCGGTAGACGCGCTTGCGGCCGCCCGACGTCAGCTCGCGCAGCTCGCCGTTGACGGGCGTCAGCGAGCAGGTCGCGGGCGCAGTCTGGGCCTGGGCCAGCGGAGACAGGGCGCACAGCGCCAGCAGCAGGGTGGCGGCGTGAAGCAGTCGCATATCAGCTCACGTCGCGGGCGTAGACGATGAAGCCCATGTGGTGGGCAACCTTGTCGTAGAGGGCGCGGCCGGTCGTGTTGGTGTTGTGGGTCTGCCAGTAGACGCGCTTGATGCCGGCCTCGCGGGCCGCCGCATACACGCCTTCGATCAGCGCCCGGCCCACGCCGCGGCCGCGGGCCTCGGGAGAGGTGAAGAGGTCCTGCAGATAGCAGGTCAGCTCGATGCGCGTCGTGCTGCGGTGGTAGAGATAGTGCACGAGGCCGAGGAGGCGGCCTTGTTCATCCTCGGCGACCAGGGCGTGGACGGGCTCGCTGGCGTCGAAGAAGCGCGACCAGGTGGTCTCAGTGATTTCGGCCGGCAGGGCCGTTTCGCCGGCGCGGTCGTAGAAGGCGTTGTAGCCGTCCCAGAGGGGCTGCCAGGCGGCGCGGTCGCGGGGTTGGATGGGGCGGATGGAGATCGTCATCGTGAAGCATTGTGGAGGCGATGCATACATTGGCTTCACTTTTCGCCGTCAGCATGCCGTCACCGATTCACGAAGGATTCACGATGAAAACCAGCCTCCTCCTCGGCCTGCTGCTGGCGGCAGCCGGCGCGGGCGCCCAGCCCCAGGGCGGCCCCCCAAGTGCTCCACCTCCCGGCGGTGAACACCGCGGTCCGCCGCCCGAAGCCTTGGCCGCCTGCAAGACGAGCAAGGCCGGCGCGGACTGCAGCTTCACGCACGAGAGCCGCACGGTGAAGGGCAGCTGCTGGGCGCCCGAAGGCCGTCCGCTGGCCTGCCGGCCCAAGGACATGCCGCCGCCCCCGCCGCCGGGGGCTTCGGCACCTCCGCCGAAGCGCTGATCAGGCCGTCGCGACCGGAATGCTGACGGCCTTGCCGGAAGCGATGCGCTGCTTCCATTCGGCCGGGCCGGTGATGTGGGCGCTGGTGCCGTTGGCGTCCACCGCCACCGTCACCGGCATGTCCACCACGTCGAACTCGTAGATGGCTTCCATGCCGAGGTCTTCGAAGCCGACGACCTTGGCGCCCTTGATGGCCTTGCTGACCAGATAGGCCGAACCGCCGACCGCCATCAGGTAGGCGCTCTTGTGGTTCTTGATGGACTCGATGGCGACCGGGCCGCGCTCGGCCTTGCCCACCATGGCGATCAGGCCGGTTTGGCTGAGCATCATGTCGGTGAACTTGTCCATGCGCGTGGCCGTCGTCGGGCCGGCCGGGCCGACCACTTCATCGCGCACCGGGTCGACCGGGCCGACGTAGTAGATGACGCGGTTGGTGAAGTCCACCGGCAGTTGCTCACCCTTGGCCAGCATGTCCTGGATGCGCTTGTGGGCAGCGTCGCGGCCGGTCAGCATCTTGCCGTTCAGCAGCAGGGTGTCGCCGGGCTTCCAGCTGGCCACTTCGGCCGGCGTCAGCGCGTTCAGGTCGACGCGCTTGCTCTTGTTGTAGTCGGGCGCCCAGTGCACGTCGGGCCACAGGTCCAGGCTCGGCGCTTCCAGGTAGCTCGGGCCGCTGCCGTCCAGCACGAAGTGGGCGTGGCGGGTGGCCGCGCAGTTCGGGATCATGGCGATGGGCTTGCTGGCGGCGTGGGTCGGGAAGGTCTTGATCTTCACGTCCAGCACCGTCGTCAGGCCGCCCAGGCCCTGGGCGCCGATGCCCAGTGCGTTGACCTTCTCGTAGAGCTCGATGCGCATCTCCTCGAGCTTGTTCTGCGGGCCGCGCTGCAGCAGCTCGTACATGTCGATGTCTTCCATCAGCGACTGCTTGGCCAGCAGAGCGGCCTTCTCGGCCGTGCCGCCGACGCCGATGCCCAGCATGCCGGGCGGGCACCAGCCGGCGCCCATGGTGGGCACCGTCTTGAGCACCCAGTCGACGATGGAGTCGCTCGGATTGAGCATCGCCATCTTGCTCTTGTTCTCGCTGCCGCCGCCCTTGGCCGCGACGGTCACGTCCACCTTGTTGCCCGGGACGAGTTCGACGTTCACGACCGCAGGCGTGTTGTCCTTGGTGTTCTTGCGCTCGAAGTGCGGGTCCGCCACCACCGAGGCACGCAGCGTGTTGTCCGGGTGCAGGTAGCCGCGCCGCACGCCTTCGTTGACGGCGTCTTCCAGGCTGCCGCTGAAGCCTTCGAGGCGGCAGTCCATGCCGATCTTGAGGAA